>CAZAKC010000163.1:0-1922 GCA_964485655.1 uncultured Desulfobacteraceae bacterium | reverse complement strand
ACCAACAGGGCAAGTAGGATGATCCGTAAGTCAGAAAGCCTGCCTGTTTGCGTAATACCATATTGCGGATAACATGCTGGGTGCTATCCGTATCTTTTATCTACTTATTGATTGCTCATGGTGGAGAAAGGATACGGAAAAGTGCATCTGGCTTTTTTTGTTTTAACACATGGACGGTTTGCTCTCCAGGTACCCCTTGTGGGGGTGCCAATAATCTTTCTCTCCTATTCCAACCCAAAACGCGCGGGGCCTTTCCGTGCCTACCACATAGCAGCCCAAAGCTCCTATCAGAGTTGTGCTCACTACCAATGCTTGCCACACCGGGGGCCAGAGAAATTAATAGGCCATACATGTTCCAAAATATAACAAGGAGGTGAAATGAAAAATGTCTGACATGAAAGGAAACCTCAAGAAAGCTGGGGAAGGCTTCCAGCAGCGCATTAGTGAAATAAGCAAGGCTATTGGAAAGATAGCCTCAGAACTCAAGGCATCAGCCCAGGCCAAGATAGATAATAAGACAAAACCCTTGGGTTCATTGGGAAGGCTCGAGGATCTGGCAGTGCAACTATGCCTGATCCAGTCCACCTTAGAGCCGGAGATCGAGGCCAAACATCTGTTCGTCTTTGCAGCAGACCATGGAGTGACTGAAGAAGGGGTATCAGCCTATCCATCAGAGGTGACTCAGCAGATGGTCTTGAATTTCCTCACAGGTGGAGCCGCCATAAATGTGCTTTGCAGGCATTTTGACATTGATATAAGTGTGGTTGACATGGGGGTGAAAGGAATTGAATTTGAGGATCACCCCCTATTGATCAAGAAAAAGGTGGCCCCTGGTACAAATAATTTCTTGGTCCAAAGGGCGATGACTGTCGAACAAGCAAACCAAGCCATCTGTAACGGCATAGAGGCCTTTTTTCAAGAGTATGAGAGCAAACCCTTCCAGATAATAGGACTGGGGGACATGGGAATAGGCAACACTACAGCGGCAACCGCGATTATCTGCGCCGTAACTGGGCTGTTGCCGAGGGACGGGGTCGGAAGAGGTACAGGAATCGACGATAGGGCTCTGGGACACAAGGCAGAAACTATCCAGAGGGCGTTGTCACTTCATGGACCAGACCCCAAGGACGGGATAGACGTATTATCAAAGGTCGGCGGATTTGAGATAGCAGGCATAGCTGGTGCGGCCCTGGCCGCGGCATCAAACAAGGTTGCTGTGGTACTTGATGGGCTCATATCAACTGCAGCGGGATTAATCGCTTACCTTATAAACCCAACCATAAAAGACTATCTCATTGCAGGCCATCGGTCAGTAGAGAAGGCCCAGATGGCAGCCCTTGCCCACATGGGCCTGGAGCCAGTGGTGGATCTTAATATGCGGTTGGGAGAGGGCACAGGAGCGGCTATTGCCATGAATCTAGTGGAAGCAGCAGCTAAGATAATGACGCAAATGGCCTCCTTTGATGAAGCAGGGGTATCTAAGAAACTATAAGTCAAGACTTGAGGTATAAGGCTTAGAAGACAAGCTCAGGATCTGAGCCTTGTACCTCATACCCAAAACCTTTACCCTGTGTCCCCATAGCTTCGGAGTTGGAACAGTTTCTTATATTGGGTGGCCACGATGTGATAAAATTTGTCTTGAGGAATATAGATGTAGGGCACATCCTCGGTCCTGCGATATAGGAAGTGGGAAAGAATCATCCTGTTGACCGCCCTGTGACCTACAATCATTATGTTTTCTGCGCCCCCACTCAAAAAGAGGGCTTTCTTGATGCCCCGATCAACTCTTGGTTTCATCGTCGCATATCCTTCCCCCTCCGGATAAACGTAATTGTATTTGTCAAGCTTCCTTGCATAATATACCTCCGGCATCGTAGTGCGTATCTCTTCGTAGCTCATACACTCGCACACGCCACTGTCTA
>CAZAKC010000162.1:0-1944 GCA_964485655.1 uncultured Desulfobacteraceae bacterium | reverse complement strand
TCAAAGAGCTAGGGCTCGAAAAGTAAGAAAGGGGGGATATGATGGCTGAGGAACAGGAAAAATCCGTAGCAACGGAAGAGAAGACCCTGGAAGAGGGCTCTTTACTCGAAGAGATAGTACAAGCTACCAAGCTGAAGCCCAGTGATGATGCTTACTCCTTAGCAAAGAAGGGGGTTGAAGCATTAATCGCACAGCTTCTCGAGCCCGGCCGCGAAGTGCCGAAGGTATCCAAGGCGGTCGTTGACGAAATGATCGCCGAGATTGATAAAAAGTTGAGTTTACAGCTCGACGCCATCCTCCATAACCCTGAATTTCAAAAGCTCGAATCGGCCTGGCGTTCTCTAAAATTCCTGGTGGATAGGACCGATTTCAGGGAAAACATCAAGATCGAACTGCTCAATGTTAGCAAAGAGGACCTCTTGGAAGATTTTGAGGACTCCCCCGAAGTGGTAAAGTCTGGACTTTATAAGATTGTATACACGGCTGAATACGGTCAATTTGGTGGTCAGCCATATGCAGCCATGATAGGCAATTATGAGTTCGGGCCAGGCCCGCAGGACATAAAGCTGCTACAATATGTGGCAAGCGTGGCCGCAATGGCTCACGCCCCATTTATAGCCGCTGCTGGCCCGCAGTTTTTCGGCTTAGAAAACTTCAATGGTCTACCCAATCTGAAGGATCTGAAATCCATCTTTGAGGGCCCTCAGTATACCAAATGGCAGTCGTTCAGGGAATCTGAGGATGCTCGCTATGTGGGACTCACGTTGCCGAGATTCCTCCTGCGGCTCCCATATGGGCCAGACACCCAACCCGTAAAGTCGTTCAACTATCAGGAGGACGTCTCGGGCAACCATGAGCATTATCTTTGGGGCAATACTGCCTTTGCCTTTGCCACGAGGCTTACCGACAGCTTTGCCAAGTACAGATGGTGCGCCAACATCATAGGCCCGATGGGGGGAGGAGCTGTGGAGGATTTACCTTTGCACCAATTTGAGGCGATGGGTGCAATACAGACAAAAATCCCCACAGAAGTGCTCATTTCTGAGAGAAGAGAGTTCGAACTTGCCGAGGAGGGCTTCATTGCACTCACCATGAGAAAGGGAAGCGATAATGCAGCCTTTTTCTCTGCCAACTCATGTCAGAAGCCGAAGTACTTTGGTATCAGCAAGGAAGGTAAAGAAGCCGAACTCAATTACAAATTGGGGCTGCAGTTGCCTTATATGTTTATTGTCAATCGACTGGCACACTACTTGAAGGTGATTCAAAGAGAGAACATCGGGACGTGGAAGGAAAGAGTGGACTTGGAAAGAGAACTCAATAACTGGATTAGACAGTATGTGGCAGACATGGACAATCCCCTTCCAAGTGTCAGAAGCCGCAGGCCCCTGCGTCAGGCCCAGGTTACCGTAGAGGATGTAGAGGGAGAGCCCGGCTGGTACAGGGTAGGCCTAAAGGTAAGGCCCCACTTCAAATATATGGGAGCCTTTTTTACCTTATCGCTCGTTGGTAAACTGGATAAAGAGTAGAAAGGCGATCAGAGAAATTGCAAACGCTAATAAACAAGAAAGGAGGAAGTAGCTATGCCAATGCCAGCACACATGGAACTTGAGGGAAAAAATCAGGGGAAAATTGAGGGATCATGCAATATTCAGGGAAGAGAAGGTACAATCCTTGTCTACGCTATGAATCACAAAGTGCACATTCCCCGTGATACCCATACTGGACTTCCTACGGGTAAGAGGGTCCATGAGCCCCTTACAGTGGTCAAGGAATTTGACAAGTCTTCGCCCAAACTTTTCCAGGCCCTGTGCTCTGGGGAGCAATTTTCCAACGTAACAATCAAATGGTATCGAATTGATGAAACAGGTACAGAAGAACACTATTACACCATCAAGCTGGAGGATGCCATAATAGTGGACATGAAGCCTTACATGCCTGAAACAT
>CAZAKC010000161.1:0-1996 GCA_964485655.1 uncultured Desulfobacteraceae bacterium | reverse complement strand
CGTTTCTTTTCCTGATCCCATTGACCCCAAGGATCTGCCTCCCAAGCAGTGGATTCTAAATGGTTGCAAGGGAAGAGAGCCTCGGGCCATTTATTCCATGATTCTGGACATAAATCTCATGTATGAGCACAACCTTAAACTGTTGGAAAAATACGAACGCATTACAGCCCAAGAAGTACGATGGGAAGAAATTGGAACCGATGAAGCTGAGATCGTTGTAGTAGCTTACGGGACCGCAGCAAGAATAGCTGAAAGCGCTATTGAGGAAATGTCGGGTGATGGTCCGAAAATAGGTCTTTTCAGGCCTATAACTTTATGGCCCTATCCCCTCAAACAATTGCGCTCTGTTGCCGAAAAGGCCTCCAAAATAGCAGTCTTTGAGTTTTCCGCTGGACAGATGGTGGAAGATGTTATTCTTTCCGTAGGAAACAGGGCTGAGATCTACTTTTACGGAGTGCCAGGGGGTATCGTGCCAACACCGACGGAAGTGGCGGATTTTCTCCGCTCGGTTGACAAAGGTGACGGAAAGGTGGGCCGGAGGATAGAAGTATGAGCAGTGAACCAGCATTTGATTATGAAAAAATTTTCACCAGGCCAGAGTAGCTAAAGGAGGCCTATACTCATTACTGCCCGGGGTGCGGTCATTCCATAGCACATCGCCTTGTGGCCGAATGTATAGACGAATTGGGCCTGAGGGAGGAGACCATTGGTGTGCCTCCTGTGGGCTGTGCCGTCCTCGCTTACAACTATTTTAATTTCGACATGATAGAGGCTCCTCACGGACGCCCCCTTGCAGTGGCTACAGGTATCAAGCGTGTTCTCCCTGACAAATTTGTCTTCACCTACCAAGGTGATGGGGACCTTGCGGCCATTGGGACTGCTGAGACAATTCACGCAGCCAATAGGGGTGAGCTTATAAGCACCGTCTTCATCAATAATGCTATTTATGGAATGACGGGCGGACAGATGGCCCCCACGACTTTGCTCGGCCAAGAGGCTACGACCACCCCAGGTGGAAGGGACGCCCACTATCATGGCCGACCGATTGACATATCTCGTATGCTGGCTGTCTGCGATGGGGTTGTCTACGTTGAGCGGTGCTCACTGGCAGGTGTTAAGCACATCCGCAGGGCCAAGAAGGCGATCAAGAAGGCATTTCGCTGCCAATTGGACAGGCTAGGCTTTGCATTGGTAGAACTTCTTTCTCCATGCCCCACTAACTGGAAAATGTCACCAAAGCAGGCCTGGGAATGGGTCAATAAGGTAATGGTCAATACTTACCCCCTCGGGGTTATCAAGGATACAACAGGATATGAGGACTGATGCATGATAACTAGGACTATCTTTTCCGGATTCGGGGGACAGGGCGTCTTATTGATGGGTTATGTTCTCAGTCACGGCGCCATGCTTAAAGGGTTAAACGTCACGTATTTTCCTGCCTATGGCGCTGAGATGCGAGGCGGGACTGCTAACTGTACGGTTACAGTTTCAGACAAGAAAATAGCCTCGCCTGTGGCATCTAACCCTGACATCCTCGTGGCCATGAATCTGCCGTCTCTGGACAAATTTGGGCCAAAGGTGGTGGAAAACGGCCTTGTTTGTCTCAACTCATCCCTAATAAACGAAGACCCCTCGAGAAAAGACGTGGAGCTGGTAAAAGTCCCCACCCTCGAGCTTGCCAATGAAGTAGGCTCGGAGCGAGCAGCAAATATGGTAATGATAGGGGCAGTGTGCGCGAAAAGTGGTCTACTGACCCTCGACGAGGCCATAGCAGGGATGAAGGCAGCCCTGAAAGGCAAGGAAAGGTTTTTTGATCTTAACCAGGATGGAATCAAACGGGGATTTACCTTCATCTTAGAAGGCAAATAGCAGTTCAGGCAGCCCTCATTTGCTTTCAGCCAACTTATTGACTATCTTTTTGTAGTAAATTTCCGTCTCTTCAAGTAGTGGGGACTTTTTACCCATCATATTTAGCTTCATTATCTTGAAATTGATT
>CAZAKC010000160.1:0-2054 GCA_964485655.1 uncultured Desulfobacteraceae bacterium | reverse complement strand
CGAGGAGCCTTGGCGACGAGAAATCTTAAGATTTCTCCCTTCGGTCGAAATGACACGGAAAGGAGCCGTAGTTCAGCTAAAAACTGAGTGCCTGATCCGCAGTGAGCTGAGCTATGGATGGCTCAGCGAGCGTAGCAGAGGGAATATGCCGTTTCCCTGCTCTGAAATCTCAACAGAGCAACCTAAATCTAAAATGACACCCGTTAATACTCTAAGTGCTTGAAATAGCGAGCTTCAATCAAAAAAATGTGTCTACTGTGGACGCCTATGCGCCGCCCTTCATTGTTCACTACTACAATTAAAAAGGGGCTAAACTCTTCACAAAGAGCCGCCCCTTTTAGCCCCCCTCAGTGACAATCCATACTTAAATATCGTAGTATAGGGCAAACTCCCAAGGATGGGGCCTAAGCTCTACAGCTATAACCTCGTTTTCCATCTTATAGGAAATCCATGTCTCTATCACATCCGGCGTAAACACATCACCCTTCAGGAGGTAATCGTGATCCTCTTCAAGCGCCTTAAGTGCCTCTCTCAATGAACCTGGGGTCTGGGGCACCTTGGCCAGTTCCTCGGGAGGAAGGTCGTAGATGTCTTTGTCAAGAGGCTCGCCAGGATCAATCTTGTTTTGAATCCCATCCAGGATGGCCATCAGCATTGCAGCAAAGGCCAAGTAAGGGTTACAGCTAGGATCTGGACATCGAAATTCCAGCCTCTTTGCCTTTGGCGAGGGAGAGTACAGGGGTATCCTTACGCCCGCGCTGCGGTTTCGCCTGGAATAGGCGAGATTGACGGGGGCCTCAAATCCAGGGACGAGCCTTTTGTAACTATTGGTGGTTGGGTTAGTGAATGCCAACAGCGAAGGGGCATGCTTGAGCAACCCTCCTATGGCATACATCGCCGTCTCAGACAGCCCTGCATATCCATCACCGAAGAACAGGTTTTCCCCGTCTTTCCATAATGAAACATGTACGTGCATGCCTGTCCCATTGTCATTAAACAGGGGCTTTGGCATAAATGTCACTGTCTTATTGTACTTCTTGGCTGTGTTTTTGATCACATATTTGTACTTGAGAAGATTGTCTGCCATCTGGACCAGAGGGGCAAAGCGCATATCAATTTCAGCCTGTCCTCCAGTAGCCACCTCGTGGTGCTGGGCCTCGATTAAGACACCTATATTTTCCAACGTGAGCATCATCTCGCTTCTAAGGTCCTGCATCGTATCTGTCGGCGGAACAGGGAAATAGCCTTCCTTGTATCTGGGCTTATAGCCAAGATTAGGGTTTTCTTCCCTTCCTGAATTCCAACGGCCCTCAATGGAGTCGATGAAATAGTATCCCTCATGTTCGTTTTGATCAAAACGTATATCGTCAAAGACAAAGAACTCTGCTTCAGGACCAAAGTAAGCCGTATCCCCTATTCCTGTGTTCTTTAGATAGTTTTCCGCCTTGCGGGCAATGTTACGCGGGTCTCTGGTATAGTCCTCCCCGGTGACGGGATCGCAAATATTGCAGATGAACACAAGGGTCTTTGAAGAGAAAAAGGGATCAATAAATGCAGTCTCTGGAACGGGCTTCACCAGCATATCAGATTCATTGATACTCTGCCATCCTCTTATACTTGAGCCATCAAAGCCCACACCCTCTGAAACGGTGCCCTCGGTTATTTCCCTTGCAGGAACCGAGAAGTGCTGCCACAGGCCTGGAAAATCCATGAACCTGAGATCAACTACCTCTACCCCCTCTTTCTTGATAAAATCCACTGCGTCCTTTTCGTTTTTTAATTGAACCATCATAGCCCTCCTTATTGTTATTGAGCCAATTCATTTTCGCTCTAATTCCCACACAAATCCCAGCAACAGGTGAATCCATTTTATTAAGAAGTTAGCAACAGGCATGCCACCATGGCAATATTCACTAACATGCTGACATCTCTAGATATATATCCCAACTAAATCAAGACCAATCTGCAGTTAAAATACAATTTTGTAGGATTGGCACCCTGAAATCAACAAAAAAGTATTTCCTCTCTCCTTCACTTCAGCGGCCACTGCTCAA
>CAZAKC010000159.1:0-2055 GCA_964485655.1 uncultured Desulfobacteraceae bacterium | reverse complement strand
TTCCCGCCCATGGCGGGACTTCAGGGCCCAAATGACGCCGCAACGGGAACATCCCCTGCCTTGCCGAAGCTTTAGCGCAGGCAGGCGTTCCCCTGCCTTTTGCAAAAAGCCGATTTTGGACACTTGTGTTTTCTCATATCAAATTTCTATTGACATGATTGGTCATCTGATTTACTGATATTATCAGTTTCAAAGAGTGGCTACAGCCAAAGGAGTCTCTCATGACCGAGAAAAAGGCAACAAAGCAAGTGCTCGCCGAGGCTACATCCCGAATGCCCAAAATGCCACTTTATAATCCTATAGCGATCAAAGCCCTCAAAGACCGCATAAAGCAATGGAAAAATTCAGTACTTCCGCAGTTAAATAGCGCTCACTGGCACACGATTCCTTCAACCATTCTGGGATCAGGTATTCCTAGGGAGTTACTTTACACTCCCCTTTCCACCCAAGATCTGGATTACCAAGAGCACCTGGGCTGCTCAGGAGAACCTCCATTCACCAGAGGCATCCACCCGAACATGTACCGGGGCAAAAAATTTACTATTCGTCAGCTCACAGGTTTTGGCTCACCTGAAGAGACCAATGAGCGAATGAAGTTCATGCTCTCCCACGGCGCCACAGGCCTTAATGTGCTCTTTGATATACCCACCATCCAAATGTATGATTCAGACGCCCCGCAGGCAGAGGGTCAAGTCGGCATGTCAGGGGTTTGTGTAGACTCCGTAGAGGATATGGCGCTCATATTCAAGGATATCCCTCTGGATGACATTACCATTTCCATAGTCACCCACTATCCTTCCAATACTGCCATACTCTTTCCGATGTTCCTTGTATTGGCTGAAGAAAGGGGCATTCCTTGGGAAACGCTGAGGGGCAGCGTTCAGAATGACATCACCCTGGAAGAATTGGTCAGAAGTGGCTCTGAATATATTCCGCCTCGGGACTGTTTCAGAATTCAGTGCGATAACATTGAGTTTATAAGAAAAAACGTCCCCAAATGGAATTTCATCACTCTTAACGGATATAACCTGAGGGAGTTCGGTACCTCTGCAATAACTGAGACCGCAGTGGCCGTTGTAAACGGCATAGAGACGCTCACTGAAATGACCAGCCGGGGTTATGATATTGACATGGTCGCGCCGCGGCTTGCCTTCTTTTGGTCCATTGGTAATGACTTTTTTGAAGAAATTGCGAGGCTCCGCGCCGTGCGAAGGCTCTGGTATAAGATAATGAAGTACAAGTTTGGCGCCAAGAACCCCCGCTCAATGTGGATGCGTTGTCATGTTCAAACCTCAGGGGTTTCTCTATTTCAACAGGAACCCCTTAACAACATTATTAGATCGGCCTACCATGCTCTGGCTGCCGTCCTGGGAGGAGCCCAGTCTCTCCACGTGGACTCTTATGATGAGGCCTACTCAGTGCCAACAGAGCAGGCAGCACTTCTTTCTCTCAGGACGCAGCAAATCATCCAAGAGGAGACGGCCATAACCGAAGTTGTGGATCCTTTGGGTGGATCCTTCTATGTTGAAGCCCTGACCAATGAACTTGAAAAACAAATACTGGATGAAGTCGACCAGATAGAACAGGATGGGGGTTATGTGGCTGCCTTAGAAGCAGGGCATCTTTATAAAAGAATTACCGGCTATTTCACCGACCAGCAACGAAGGATCGAAGAGGGTGATATAAAGGTTGTGGGGGTCAATGTATTCCCCTCTGAGGCCCAGCTACCTCCCATTGACGTATTTCATTATGACCACAGCTTCGAGCAAAGACAAAAGGCAAGGCTGGAAAAGCTTCGGATGACCAGGGACAACTCGAGGGTAGAATCTGCTCTTTCAGCCCTTATGGATGCATGTAGATCAGGGAAGAACATATTCCCTTACACTCTTCAATGCGCAAGGGTGCGTTGTACAGAGGGGGAAATGTTCAAGGTGTTTAAGAAGGCCTTTGGCTTGTGGAAGCCGCCTGCCCTGTGGTGATATTTTTGTGAAAAATTTGCTTATCATGCTTGTCCAAGAACCGATTTTGGGTGCCAGCAGGGGAACGGGATGTTCC
>CAZAKC010000158.1:0-2254 GCA_964485655.1 uncultured Desulfobacteraceae bacterium | reverse complement strand
GAAGAATTAAGAGAATTCAGGATCAGGACGGAGGGCATGGGAGTGCCGGTTTATGGCGAGATTGAGCGGACGCTAGATGCACTGGCAGCGGTTTTCCACTGGAGATAACAAGCTGATGATGTATGACACCGAGGTTCTGATTATAGGTGCCGGTGCTGTCGGTGTCTGTTGTGCACACTACCTCCGGGAGGCTGGCAAGGAGGTGATGCTTATTGACAAAGGAGATGTGTGCTCGGGGGCCTCCTATGGCAATGCTGGGCTAATTGTTCCCAGTTATAGCATGCCATTGCCGGCCCCGGGCGTAATAGCTCAGTCCCTGAAGTGGCTATTAGACCGCGAAAGCCCTTTTTATATTAAGCCGAGCCTGCGGCCTTCGCTCCTGCGGTGGATGTGGAAGTTCATCTGCGCATGTAATGTAGATCATGTCAAAAGGTCAATTCCTGTTCTTCGCGATCTCACCTTGGAAAGTCTCCGGCTCTTTAAGGAACTCAATTCCCTTGAGGGAATGGACTTTTGTTTTGAGCAGAAGGGCATCGTGGAATTATTCCGTACCCGTGATGGATTCGAGGAGGGTAAGTGGGCGCTAGAGTTGCTGAGGTCGTTTGGGATAAAAGGGGAGCTATTGGATGAAGAGTCTCTGGCTCAATGGGTAAACGGCATGTGTAGCAAGATAGCAGGTGCCATTGCCTTTTATGACGACGCATCTGTGATTCCCGATAGGTTTGTAAAACAACTGGTCCAATATGAGGCAAAACACGGTCTTGAACTCAGGGCACAGACCAGAGTGGTGGGGTTCAAGGCATCCATGGGAAGGATTACCACAGTCCATACGACAAGGGGGGAGATCTGCCCCAGGGAGGTAGTTATAGCGGCGGGGGCCTGGAGCCCACTGATAGCGCGGAATCTGGGAGTAAAGCTGGTAATGGAACCTGCTAAGGGATTTAGCATCACATATAGGAGAGCAGGCCATTTTCTTGAAAGGCCGGTTTCCCTCGCTGAGGCGAGGGTTGTTATAACACCAATGGTAGACATGGTCCGATTCGCAGGCATTCTGGAGTTGGTAGGGTTTGATGATTCTATTAGCATTAATCGAATCAGAGGAATGCAGAAGGCAGTGACTGCGTACTTTCCTGAGTTTGACTTTAAAGATATGGAGCTGATCGAGATATGGCACGGTTTTCGCCCATGTAGCGCGGATGGTCTGCCCTATATTGGAAGGCCACGGAGGTGGCGCAACCTGGTTATCGCAACGGGCCACGGAATGCTGGGTCTATCGCAGGCACCTGCAACTGGGAAACTAGTTGCTCAAATATTATCGGGTGAGAAACCTTTTGTGGATCTCAGGTTGTTCAGGATTGAGCGAGCTGGATAAGCCCTCTCTCATGCAGTGCACTGTTGCACATTGGTGTGCGCATCTCATAAATTTTGCTTCAGCGTGTAAGTTTCACTGTGCTTAGGCCCTCAAATTATCCAATAGCCCCCGAGTTGGTACAAAAATGATTTTTGAAGAGAAAGGTTTTGTCCGATGCATATGTTGGACACTTGGTCCTTGGGTTTAAGCCGGCATTGTCGGACGCGTGGGCCTGTATCATAAATCGGAAGCGCAAGTGAAGCTGACAATAACTCCTTCCAGTTAAGGCACATTCTCCATGACACCTATCAGCACAGGTGGCCCAGACTGACGTTCAGTGTCTCAAACTAAACAGACGCTAAGTGAACCACATAGCGCCGGCTTAATTGATTGCTTTGAAAATCAATCAACTGTGGAGGTGTGTATGAACTGGAGCAAGGACTATGAGATCGGTATCAAGATTGTAGACCAGCAACATGAGAAGCTCCTGAACATGATCAATAAACTTGAGGGCTCTATGGGAAAGGAAAATGTGCTGAAGGTGATGGGTGATATTTTGAGGGGCCTAGTGGATTATGTGAAATTTCATTTCCAGGACGAAGAAAAGGTAATGAAGCGCATTGCCTACCCTGAGCTTGAAAGGCACAAAAAACTCCACGAGGAACTGGTGCATCAGGTAACCGAAATCCTAATCAAGATAAAGAAGGGTGAAGTGATCACTGCGCATGAATTAATGGGATTTCTCCAGAGATGGCTCCTTGACCACATTATGGCAGAGGACAAGAAAATAGGGGAATTCTTTTTTGCTTAGAGGAGGCTTTCCTTTTAGGTGTACCACCCCCAGTGGTCGGCGAGTCAATTTGACTCTTTTTTTGTGTAAATAACAGGCGAATAGGCTTTAGT
>CAZAKC010000157.1:0-2265 GCA_964485655.1 uncultured Desulfobacteraceae bacterium | reverse complement strand
TTCTGTAGTTTATCTTGAATTCCTTTTGAAATTCCCTAAGATAGGCGTTTGAGGCATGAGAGGGATCATCCAGGGATAGGGCGAGCACTACCAACCCCTTTTCTTTGTACTCCCTTTGGATCTTGATCAACTCCGGGATGGACATTCTACAAGGGGGGCACCACGTAGCCCAAAAATCCAATATCACCGGAGAGCCTCGAAACTGGCTCAAACTGACCTCGTTGCCATGTATGTCCAACAGTCTGAAGTCAGGTGCAGGAGGCCTTGCCCCGGCATTGTTGTTACAACCCGTGAGCAGTAAAACCAGTCCCAAAAATATAAACAAAAAACATTTGTATCGAAGGTTAATATGCATTCGTAATCTACCCCTAATATATCGTCTTAATTAATACTAAGTTCCCACAGCAAAATGTCAAATGACCAACTCTGGTTTGCTTTTGTGTCAAGCACTTTCAAAAAAGCCTTCTATTTTTACCCTGATCCCCTATAATAAGGCAAGGGAAAAGCTCATGAGAAGTGGATACTCCATCTCAGTTTGCGCCTCTCTCATTGTCCTGTTTATGTTATTGATGTCTTTTTCCTCACACGCGCAGGCAGGACAAAGGCCGCAATACGGTATAAGACCTTCCATCCTGGCAGGAACATGGTACCCGCGCAACCGCCAAGATCTGGCCAAGATGGTCAAAGGGTTTCTCTCACACGCCTCAACTCCCACCATAAACGGACGGCTGACCGCGATTATAGTTCCCCATGCCGGCTACAGGTATTCGGGCCAGGTAGCGGCCTTTGCCTACCGTCTCCTGGAATCCAGGCCTTATAAGAGGGTCATCCTCATTGGTCCAAGTCACCGAATTGCGTTTCCAGGGGTCTCGGTAAACCTCCAAAGTGGATACCAAACCCCACTTGGAACCGTTAAGGTCGATGTTGCTATTGCAAGGAAGGTGTTAGAGGCAGATCCTGGTGTTCATTTTTATAAAGATGTTCATGCCATTGAGCATTCCCTTGAAATCCAGCTTCCCTTTTTGCGGACAGTGCTCCACAACTTTTCCATTGTTCCCATATTAATGGGAACCCAGGACTTCAATACCTGCAAGATGCTTTCCAATGTTCTAATAAGGCTTATGTCATCTCTTAAAGACACCCTCTTGCTGGCAAGCTCTGACCTGTCTCACTACCATAGATACGCTGATGCAAAGAGGCTGGATTCCTGCTTCATCAGTTTTGTCAAGAATATGGATCCTGAGGGATTGTACCAAGCGCTTCGAGCAGGCAAATGTGAGGCCTGCGGCGGCGGGCCCGTTATAAGTGTCATGCTTGCCTCTCTAGCCTTAGGTGCTGACAGGGCGGTCATTCTCAAGTCCGCCAACTCGGGTGATGTCACCGGTGAAAAAGACAGGGTTGTAGGTTACATGGCAGGTGCGATTTTTACATCATCTGATAGGGATCCACATCCACAATAAGCTGCACACCCTTGGATTTGAGCCCATATTCAGAGCTTTTTCGTGCAATCCTCAGGAGGTCTTGGGCCAAATAGGGTCTGTTGGCCTTCATCAGGATCTGCCAGCGGTATTTTCCCCTAAGTTTTGCGATTGGCGCCTCTGCTGGGCCTAATATTGTAAGCTCCTTGCCCTTTGTTGGCCACCTTTGAATCGTCTTCCTCAGCCTTTCTGCAAGCTGTCTTGCGGATTGCTCGGTCTTGTCCGGTGAATTTCCTTGGAGCCTCAGTGAAACCAGATACGAAAATGGAGGAAAACCCAATTGCTCCCTTAACTGAATCTCCCTCCCGTACAATGCCTCATAGTCCTGAGACACGGCTGCTTGTATGGCGTAATGATCCGGGTTATATGTCTGTATGATGACCCTACCCCTTTCACTACCCCGCCCCGCACGACCTGCCACCTGAGATAGTATCTGAAAGGTTCGTTCAGATGCCCTAAAATCGGGAAACCCTAGGGAGAAATCTGCATCAACCACACCAACCAATGTCACTTCAGGCACGTCATAGCCCTTGGTAATCATTTGAGTCCCCAATAGTATGTCAATTTCACGGCTTAGAAAGCCGCTCAATATGCTTTGGGCTCTACCCTTTCTTCTGGCCGCATCTGTATCCATACGGGCTATACGGGCGCTTGGAAATCGGTCCTTGAGCTCGTGCTCCAGTTTCTCGGTACCAAAACCCCAGCTCTTAAGGCCATCCCTGTTGCATGTTGGGCAGCGTTGCTGGGGCCCTTCATAGAAACCGCAATAATGGCACATGAGTCTATT
>CAZAKC010000156.1:0-2295 GCA_964485655.1 uncultured Desulfobacteraceae bacterium | reverse complement strand
TTCCCTGCTCTGAAATCCTAATACAGTAACCTAAATCTAAAATGACACCCATGAATACCCTAAGTGCTTGAAGTAACGAGCTTGTACCAACAAAATGTACCTATTTTGGGCATCACTAATTCAAAAGAGGATCTTAAGGATTGCTTGAGCGAACATTTATTCATATCTCAGGTATTGGGCGAAAGACGGAAAGAGCTATCTGGCAAAAGGGAATAGAGAACTGGGATCAATTTCTATGCCACGAAACACCCGTGTTTTCCATCCCTCGAGACCAATACATCCGTGACCAACTCCTAGAATCTAAGAAAAACATAGGAAACATACTCTTCTTCAAACAAAGGCTCTGCGCTGACGAGATGTGGCGGCTCTATAATGCATTTCGGGACAGCGCTGTTTATCTGGATATTGAAACAACAGGGGGTGACCAAGGCCTCCATGACATTACTGTTATAGGACTGTACGATGGCAAAGACTATAGGGCCTTTGTCAGTGGGAAAAATTTAGAGGATTTTGAGTCGGCTATTTCTGTATTTGATCTGGTTATAACCTTTAATGGAAGCAGTTTTGATTTACCTTTCATAAAACGATGGTTTAGGCATATTTCCTTGCCTCCGGCACATATTGACCTTAGGTATTTGCTCAAGAAAATGGGTTACATGGGGGGATTGAAAAAGATTGAAAAGCAACTGGGCATAAGAAGAGATCCAGAGGTGGGCCATATGAATGGCTACGATGCTGTACAATTATGGAAGGCATATCAGTGGGGCGATAAAAGGTCCCTTGACCTACTCATACGTTATAATATGGCAGATGTGGTTAATCTGGAGCAGATCATGGGGTTCTGTTATGAGTATATGAAGGAAAAAGTCCTATTCGACAGGAGTCTGTGAGCCCTTGAGAAATTTTTGCACCGCTGAAAGGGTTGGTATACCGGATTGGGCGCCAATATGCATACAGTTCAGAGCGGCTACTGCCGAAGCAAACCTCATGCACTGCGCCATATCTGACCCATCAAGGAGTGCATAAATGTATGCACCATGGTAAACATCCCCAGCCCCTGTTGTATCGACTGCCTTTATCTTGAATGCAGGCTGCTCATAGAAATGCTCCCCATCAAAACCTACACTGCCCTTTTCGCCCAAGGTAATCACCACCTCTCTGGGCCCCATGGCCCTCAATGCCATAAGCGTCTGCCTTGGATCAGCGTCTGTCCCAACCAGTCTGTCCCAACCAAAGGCACCGCGAATGTTTCAGAAGCGATTAGGATATCCACCAGACGGACCAATTCTTTGGTCCCCTCTCTCATGGTACCGGCATCCATAACAACCGTGACACCGCGTGCCCTTGCCTGTTTGGCCGCCTCAATAGAGGCCTCTATCATGAGGCCGTCAAGGTGTAAGACCTGCATTTCACTATATTTGGACAGATCAACGTCATAAGGGGTAAGGGGTGGTCTTGTTCCCCGATGCCAGAAGATGGTTCTTGCTCCACTAGGCGAGATACAGATAAACGCAAATTGAGAGGTATGGCCTGGGGTTACCTTAACTTGGCTGATCTCAATCCCCTGTTCGTGTAGGTTTTTTAGGATTCTTTTTCCAATATAGTCATCAGAGACAGAGCCAATAAAAGAGCATTTGATCCCGAGTTTTCCCAATGTAACCATTGCAGTGCAAGCGGGTCCCCCACACTGTATAGAAAGGTCCTTCAGTTCAACCTTTCCGTTTTCAGGGGGGTAGGTATGAACTGTGCCTAGGTAATCCACACAGGCCTGTCCGAGCCCAACGACCTTGATTTCATGCAAACTAGCAGCGCTGTCCACCTTTCTCAGCTTAGTTTCTCCAGTTCTTCTGTTACTCTCGCGATGTGATCTTTTACCTTGGAAATTAAAGGAGATGATGGAAATCGTTCAACTAATGCTTTCAGAATTTCCAGGCATGATTTCAGATACCGCTCTTTTTTCTTTGGGTCCTCGCACTTTTTTGCAGCTAAAAAGAGCCTCGCTGCCTTATTTCTGTCCCGATTTATTATACCAGATATGGCCGCATCTCTCAGCCGGGTCAGTTCCATTCTGTCAACTGACTCTGGGTTAAGCAGTGCCAGCTTAGACAGCGCTTCATCATATCTCTCTTTCTCAACAAGTACCTCAGCTTCTCTCAGGACCTCGCTCTGTTCAGAGAGTACGGAGATCCTTTCCTGGAGGAATTGATCTTCCTTGGTATCCACGTCCTTGAGGGCCTCGGATAGCCTGTCAAGCTCCTGTCTCGATGTGCTTTGGTGTCTCCTCCTATTGATGAG
>CAZAKC010000155.1:0-2297 GCA_964485655.1 uncultured Desulfobacteraceae bacterium | reverse complement strand
TTAGCAATTGCACTACATCTATGGGCCCAAGCTCCAACTTGCGTGGAAGATAATAGTCTCCCAGATCCCTCAGCAGTTCCTCAAGCCTTTTGATTTCAGAAACTATAATATTTAATTTTTTCAGATCCTTATCATTTGTGACATTGCGCTGCAATTGCCGCGCAAAGCCTCCTATGGTCATCAGAGGGTTTTTTATCTCATGGGTTATCTCAGCCACCAATTGGCCTAAGGCGGCCAGTCGCTCTGAGTGCAGGATCCTCTGCTGTAGGAGCTTGGTTTCAGTGGTGTCTCTGACCAAGCCGGTAAAAAAATGCTTACTATTGATCAGTGTTACTGAAAAGGATATGGCGGCTGGGA
The DNA here is from genome assembly GCA_964485655.1 of uncultured Desulfobacteraceae bacterium. Lineage (GTDB taxonomy): Bacteria > Desulfobacterota > DSM-4660 > Desulfatiglandales > Desulfatiglandaceae > B111-G9. Next base: position 1,940 of record CAZAKC010000155.1, on the reverse strand, counting down.
ACTGTTGTCCATTTTTCCGGGTGGCAAGAAGTTCCCTTTCGTGACCAAGGCTTTTGCCCATTCCTGTGTCAAGGTACCTTTTTACCGCGCTCTTGTGATCTTTGGCACAGGATGGCGACATTATGGTGGTCAGGTCCCTACCTATTACTTCCTCCCTGCTGTACCCAAAAATCTTCTCTGCAGCACGGTTAAAAAAAATGACCCTGTGGTCTTCGTCTATGGTAACAAAGCCCTCATTGGTACTTTCCACAGCCTCTCTGAGAATGCGGAGTTCATCTAGAACCGGCTGACTTTCGCTCTTGCTCATCTCCAAAGCGCCTTGACAGTGGTTAACGCTGTTAATATACTTTCTTAATTTAAGCATCTAGGTCCAAAAAGCCATGAAAATCGTCCTAGTCTTCCCTCCTTTTTTCTTAGAGTCCATGTACAACCTCCCTCCCTTGGGTCTAATAAACCTTGCTACAGTCCTTGAAGGCTCAGGCCACGACATAAGGCTGCTCGACTTCGTGCTTGGCATTAGGCAGCAGAGCCTCAAGATGGGAAAACACATTTATGATGATTGTGCTGCCAGGGTCGTGGAGCAGAATCCGGACGTGGTGGGTTTTTCTGTCCAATGTACCACATATCCTGCAGCACTCAACATTGCCAAGAGGATAAAGAAGCGCCTAGGTGATGTCAAGATCGTCTTTGGCGGACATAATGCAGGATTCGTAGACAGGATAACCCTTGCGCGTTTTGAGTTTGTTGATTGTATTGTAAGGGGAGAGGGAGAAAAGACCTTTGCTGAGCTCATTGAGGCGTATGCCAGCGGGAAGGGGGAGATGGGGGTAAAGGGTGTAACATTCAGAAGTGACGGCGATATCATCAGGAACCCCGATAGACCGTTGATAGGTGACCTGGATAGCCTCCCATTGCCTAATTATTCATATGCACCTTCCTTTGATGAGTATCGCAGGGCATGCAATCTTCCCCGAAGCATCGTGATACTTGAAATAGGACGGGGATGTCCCCATCGGTGTATATATTGCTCAGAGTCAATAATGTGGCGGCGTAAAACTCGTACCTTCTCAGTGGATCGAGTAGTAAAAGAAATGATTCATCTGAGGGATGCCTATGGGGCGGAGTGTTTCCTTTTGGCCTATGACCAGTTTACAGCCAATAGGGCTTACGTGGAGAGGTTTTGTCAAAGACTAATTGATGAAGGCCTCAACAAGCTTTCATGGTACTGTATTTCAAGGTTGGATACAGTGGACTCAAATCTTTTGTCTCTGATGCGCGAGGCAGGATGTGAGTCCATGTGCTATGGTATTGACTCAGGGTCCAAGCGCACCCTTTCATTTATCCATAAGAAAATAGACAAGGGCATCTTATACCAGCGGGTGGCAGAGACGGCAGAAAAAGGGATAATTCCAACACTCAGCTTTGTAATTGGATTTCCTGAAGAAGAGCGCACTGATATAGATGAGACCCTGACCCTTGCCCTTCAGTGCGGTATCATTGGCAACAATAATCCCTTGGTGCAGATGCCCACGGTGTTGCCGGGTACAGAACTACACAAGAAATATTTAGCAACATTAGTGCGAGAAGTGGATACATATTTTGCCCTCGGCCTGGAGTTTGAAGACGGCCACCGGCTGGCTGAAGATGAAGCGGTGATTAACTCGGATCCAGCATTGTTCAGTAGCTTTTACAATATTCCATGCAAGGCAATGGATTTGAAAAGCCTCAATCTTATATCCCAGTTTTTTCCCCTGATGGTGCAACTCTACCCTAAGACATTCCTATTGCTGTCAAAGGAGATGGATAGCTCTGTCTCACATCTTTTTTTGGAGTGGTTGCGATGGTTAGCACATAAGAACTCCCGGGCTCAGCTATCTCTCACACCCAGGGACTGCTACTTATATTTCCCGGGTTTTGTTTCGCAAAAGCTAAGAGAAAAG
>CAZAKC010000154.1:0-2611 GCA_964485655.1 uncultured Desulfobacteraceae bacterium | reverse complement strand
CTGTCATTGTAGCCTTCATGAAAAGCAATGGATTCTCTCAATTAGGTTTCTAAAGAAACATTCCTTCATTTTTATCGTCTTTACTTACTGCAAGCGAGGAAAAGAGAAGGGTGGTAGAGATGGGAAAGGACAACCTCTTCAAGCTGGATTGGGAGGGTTTTTTAAATTAACAAGAGAATGCCTAAAGAGGAGGGGCAATGAAAACAAAAAAATTTGAGGCGCACACAAAGGGGCAGAAAGAAAAGGGCCTAGACAGAACGAAGCCAAGCCTTGATTCAAGGAAAGAAAAGACAGAAGAGACTCTGGTTTCTCAAAACCTGGAGGTAAAACAGAAAATGGCACAGGAGCTCCTGGCCATGGGTCTGAGCAGGGAGTCGGTTAGCAGGGTTTTGAGACTTCCTGATCAAAGAAATGAACAAGGGGGAGACAGAGGGAATGGGAGATAAGGGGACAAGGAGAGAAGAGATGGGGTGAAAGGGGGATAGGAGAAGGGGACAGGTAATGAGCCAAAAGAGGTATTTTCCTGACATACTTATTTCAGACAATAAGAAAGGATTTGAGGCAGTAGCAGGCCTCAAGCTCGTATCTCTGCTCAAGTAGGTGGTTTCCTCAACTATCTTTATGAGTGGAAAGACAAAGGCCATAAGGATCGAAGCGGTAATATCTTACGATAATGAGTGGGCCTTTCAAGAGGCCAAAAATCTGATCCACAGACCCCAACATTTGGATCGATGGATAAGGGCTACCAAGAGAGAAAAGGAGTTATTAGAAAGGGTGAAGAAGATTGGTCTCACACGGAGAGGATGTGTGGCGCAATTGAACTCCGTAGTGAACAGTCTAAAGGCACTTGAGCTGAATGATAAGGCGCTAAGGATGTGGCCCGAAGATTTCAATTGGCATCAATACGCAATGCTCGACGAACTACTCACTCAGGCCATATCCCTTGATCCAAATTCATTTATGCTGTATCTCAATCGCGGAGATGTGCGCTCTGTAGAATTGATGATTACCCAGGCAATCGATGATTACCTGGATGCGCTACGATTAAATCCCAAGTGTGCACATGCATACAATATGCTGGCTATGATATATTCCAGTTGGTTTGACATGGACGAGGTGGCCTGTATAGGAGCAACCAAGGGATGCGAGCTGGGCAACTGTGGTGCCTTGGATTTCCTAAAGAGCATTGGAAAGTGTAAGTAGGCATAAGCAATCCATTACAGGCAAAACCACAATGCTAAGCGGGGGGGACAATGAAAACCATTGCGGCCACAATTGCTGTTAGTGTTTTACTGCTAATATCTTGTGTTACATGCGTAGCTGAGGATCCCTCGCCCTATTTCTTGACCACACTGGCAAAGACCTTCCATTCCCTTGAGACCCTGCCTAGAGAAGAGGTGGAGATAATGATCAGGGTGATAACCCACACTGATATTGATCCATCAAATAGGAAAGATAGTATCGCCTATGCCCTCAAATACCATGACCAGCTCTGTGACTCATTGCAGAGGAGAGGCTGGCACGTGATACACCCCCTTTCAAAGAAAATAGATGCCGGCACCCTGGAGATCACATTTCAGCCAAAGAGAAAACGAATGGAAATCAAGACCTTTATCTATCCGTGCGGCAGTGACCCCTTGTGGAACACGATGAAATACCGCGGTGGAAGCCATGGGAAATATTTTGATGCCGTCTCGGACAAGGCCCAGGAGTGTATCATGGCCAGGTTTCATGTGAGCAATTAGGCCTTTGGGATACGCACGCTGGAGCACCGCATACACCTCAAATGCAAACAGCTCTGAAACCTCGAATAGACATGGTTCGTAGACGAGCTGAAATAAAACAGTATCAGCAGCATATTCAACGCACCAAGATAAAGAGCGAATCTTTCTTGTATTCTCAGAGATGCCACTACTGCATTAGCTTTAAGGCGATCAGATAAGAATTCCTCACAAAAAGTAGCAAAAAAATATTTTTCGCTTGACTCAAAAGATAAAAGTTATCTATATTGCAATTTCACAAGTAAACTTAAACTAATCTTTGCTAACAATGTCTAGAGCCCTGATAGCGTATTATTCAATGGGCGGCACCACCGCGCATGTAGCCCAGTCCGTAGCCACGGGGCTCCGCTTTACGGGTTGGGATGTTGATCTTTACAATATCCGCGACGGCCCGCCTCCCGACCCGCAGGGATATAATCTATTGGGGATTGGAACACCTACCTATTATTTCCGCCCTCCATTCAATATGCTCCATTTCTTGAATGCCTTGCCTAGTCTGGATGGTATGGCCGCCTTCGTGTTTGTCTTACATGGTACTTACCCGGGTGATGCTGGCAATATTGTCAGGGAAATCTTGGAACAAAAAGGGGCGAAGGAATTGGGCTACTTTCACTGCTATGGGGCCGACTTCTTTCTTGGCTACCTAAAGCTGGGGTATCTCTTTTCACCTGACCATCCTACAGCAGAAGAATTGAGCCAAGCAGAAGAATTTGGTCGTATGGTGGCGGGAAATATGCTCACCCAGACATATCCCAAGCCTGAGAAAGATCCTTCCCCTGGATTTGTATACCGTTTGGAGCGCTTCCTTGCTGGGCAGTGGTTGACGCGCC
>CAZAKC010000153.1:0-2752 GCA_964485655.1 uncultured Desulfobacteraceae bacterium | reverse complement strand
GAGCACGGATTGCAGTTGAGGCCGGAGCCTCCCATGGTTGGCACAAGTATGTTGGCGACAAGGGCAAGATAATCGGAATTGACCGTTTCGGAGCATCTGCCCCGTATAAGGTCCTGTACGAGAAGTTTGGTATAACGACACAGCGCCTGGTAGAGGAGGCCTTATCCATACTCAATAACCCATGACACTACCAAAGTAAGGAGCAAGACTTATGAATAGGCGTACATTTCTCTCGAGGCTGGCTTTTTTGTCCATATTCCAGGCAATAGCCCTTTCTCCCTTGTCCGCTTTCTTTAGCTCTGCCTCTTCGAAAATCAAAAAGATAATACTACCCCATGGGACCAAACGCCAAGACCTGATAGACAAAGATCCGGCCCGGCTTGACCCCCGTAACCTGGACATTACGCCTTTGAGAGAATTTGGCACAATGGGGCTTTCTGATTATAGGATTACATTGAAGCACTGGCAGCTTAGGGTAGAAGGTCACGTGGACAAACCTTTAGCCCTCAGCTATGAGCGAATCACCTTCCTACCTGCTATGGAGAAAAAAGTCCTGCTTATTTGCCCTGGGGTCTTTGCAAATTATGGAGTATGGAAAGGCGTGTCTATAAAGAGTCTATTGAAAGAGGCTGGAGCCTCCAAGAAAGTGACTCACGTAACCATATCGGGACCCGAGTCCCGCTTTAATAAGACAGAAAGGTTTTCAATTCAAGATGTCCTAGACGACAAGCTATTCCTTGCTTACGCAGTCAACGGCGTGATGCTCCCCCAGAAACATGGCTACCCTTTGCGTCTAGTGGCTGAGGGACAGTATGGATTCAGATGGGTAAAGTATGTAGATCGTATTAGGGCCGAGATCATCAAAGACTGACGAATCCATTTGTTCGTAGGCAGGTAACATGAAACAGGTATTGGATTCCGTCAGACATGTTATCAAAAATGCACGCCAAGTAAGAATAGACTCCAATAATCTCTCACTACTCGCAGATCAAATTGCCTCGGAAGGCTATAAAATCCCTCCCTGGGATTATCTTCATCATTACTTTGATGGCACCGAAAAAACCCTTTATTATCTGTTGGTACTCGATACACTCAATTTTTGTTTTTGGCCCCTGCCTGGGCAGAGAAGGTGGACCATTAGATATGGGGGCCAGGAGCTCCCAGGTTACAATGGCCTTGCCGTTGCTCTAAAGAGGAGTTTTGAATTGGGACCGTCTTTAGATGATCCAGAGCGCCTTGCCTCGTTGAGCATGTCCGAACTTCTCAAAGTCTTGGGCGGTGAGGGCCCTCTGCAGTTGATGGAGCAGAGGTTAGCTGCCATCAAAGAATTGGGTCGCTACCTCCTGAAAAAATGGAGCGGAAGTCCTGCAAGGCTGGTCGAAGCCGCAAAGGGCTCCGCCGTGGACCTGGCGTTAATGTTAGGCAATGAGTTAGGTTCTTTCAGGGATATTGCTGTATATAATGGCAGACGGGTTTATTTTTACAAGAGGGCACAGATACTAGCTGCTGATATCTATGGTGCATTCCAGGGAAAACACTGGGGTGAATTTTATGACATGGATCGCCTCACTGCCTTTGCAGACTACAAACTCCCCCAGGTGCTCCGACACCTGGGGATTATTGTGTACAGTTCTGAATTAGCCGCGACGGTGGACTCGCGGCAATTGATTCCACAGGGAAGCCCTGCGGAAGTGGAAATCCGGGCTCATACCATAGCCGCAGTGGATCGACTCTGTGCCGAACTCAGAAAAAAAGGAATAGACATTCGCCCTTTTGAAATTGACTGGATTCTGTGGAACATGGGTCAGAAGGACAAGTTCAGGGTCAAGCCATATCACAGGACCGTGACCATTTTCTATTGATGGACTCACCTCTGAGCCACAGAGGTCACATAGGCAATGGTTTTTTCCTGATTGAGGACGGGACTGCCAGAGGAAGATGCTTCGTTTCGAAATAACAGCAACCTGCGGAACAGCTCGCACTGGAGTTCTTACCACTGCCCATGGCGTGGTACACACACCTGCTTTTATTGCTGTAGCGACGCTGGCCTCTGTCAAGGGAGTCACTCCCCAACACCTGAGAGATCTGGGCACCCAAATAATCATAGCCAATACCTATCATCTCCATCTCCAGCCAGGCGAAGACACAGTGGAAAACGCTGGAGGTCTTCATAGGTTCATGGCCTGGGACGGCCCCCTGATGACTGACTCAGGCGGATTTCAAATATTCAGCCACGGTGCAGGAAAGGAGCACGGGGTGGGAAAAATCGCTTCTATTTTTCCTGAGGAACCCGACAGAGGCGGCCACCTGAGGGCAAAGCCCGGTAAGTCTCTGGTTACAGTAGATGAGGACGGAGCCGATTTTATCTCTTATTTGGATGGATCCCGTCACCGTTTCACTCCAGAGAGCGTGATTCAAATACAGGCCAAGCTGGGAGCAGATATTATCCTTCCTCTCGATGAATGCACTTCACCCTTTCATGCCAGAGAATATACCCGCGCAGCCATGGAACGCACCCACCGTTGGGCTGTGAGGGCGCTGGAGGCCTTTTCAAGACATAGGAAGTCCCACCAATCTTTATTTGGAATTGTACAGGGAGGGGCCTTTGAAGATTTGAGGAAGAAGAGCGCAGAGTTTATTTCTCACCTGGGATTCAGTGGTTTTGCAATTGGCGGATCACTGGGCAAGTCAAAACGTGATATGTACAATGTGCTGGAGTGGACTATCCCAAATCTGCCGCAAGACAAACCAA
>CAZAKC010000152.1:0-2760 GCA_964485655.1 uncultured Desulfobacteraceae bacterium | reverse complement strand
GAAATGCCCCAGCCCAGCAAGAGAAACACAACTGCAATAAAAACCAAGAGCGCCGAATACTCTCTCTTCAGGAATGCCATGGCACCGTCATGGATCATTCCTTCAAGCTCCTGCATCAGCTCGTTGCCGTTGGGCTGTTTCTTCACGTACTTGTAAATCAGGAACGCGATGATAAGCCCCACGATCCCGAGGTAAGGAGCATAAACCGTTAAACCCTGTAGTCCGTGCATCAGTCAGCTACCTCCTTATCTGCTAGATTTTGGCAATTAGTACGATTCATTGCCGCTTCTACCCCCATTGATACAAACAACTCACACGCCCGCACCGCTGCATCTATTACCTTCTCCACAACACCCTGCTCATCTTCATAGAAAGGAGAAAGCACAAAATCCTCAACAGACTCGCCAAAGCGGGGCCTCCCAATACCTATCTTCAGCCGGGGAAATTCATCAGTCCCCAGGTGCTGAATGACGGATTGAGCCCCTTTGTGCCCTCCAGATCCCCCTTTTCGAACCATCTTCAGCCGGCCCAGAGGTAGATCCAGATCATCATGAACTACGAGTCAGTCCCTTGGTTCAATTTCAAAATTTTCAACACATGCCCTAACGGCAAGTCCGCTGTTGTTCATGTAGGTGACCGGGCAAAGGAGCACCAACGCCTTCTTTTGAAAAACCGTAATTACGTGGCGTGACTGGAAGCGCCGGCCTCGTAATCCAATACCCAGTTTTTTGCACCATGCCCTTACCACTGTGCTACCAACATTGTGGCGCGTTCCGGCATATTTTTCACCCGGATTACCAAGGCCTACAATCACAATCACGTCTCGGTTACCTGCTAATTCACCCCCTTTCTCCTAATTAGTCTTCCTCACTGCTTTGCTCAGACTTTTCTTCTTTTTCGCCTGCTTCTTCCTCTATCTCCTCTTCCTCCTCAGCCCTTTCAGGCCCAACTGTCGGCGCAGCCACAACAGCCACTGTTAGTTCTTCATCGTCAAGACATTTAATGCCTTCTGGCAGCGGAATATCACCCACGTGTATGGCGTCTCCTATATCAAGGCCGGAAACATCCACTTCCACAAAGTCAATCAATCTGTCTGGCAGGCAGGAGATTTCGATCTCTCTTTTAACATGCTGGAGAATACCCCCCTTGGTCACTCCCACCGGCGTATTTAATAGATGGATAGGAATCTCCACTGTCAATTCCGTGTCCATGGAAATCTCGTAGAAATCTGCGTGGATGTAAGTATCCTTTATTGGATCCACCTGTAGGTCCTTCAGCATTACTTTTTTAGTATCCACTGCATTGCCTGACTGAATTTCCATATCGATCATTATGTTCTCACTCGTGGCATTCTTAACAACTCGATAAAGTTGAGAATAATCCACAGCCACCATTAACGGCTCTATGTGCGGCCCATAGATAATCGCCGGCACTTGTTTGTTTCTCCTGATCTTTCTGGCAGCCTCTTTTCCTTTTTGTGTTCTCAATTGCGCAGCAAGCGCGATACCAGCCATTTGTTTCCTCCGGAATTAATAAAATTTTTCACAAAGTCTCTCCCAAGAAAGCCGGCTAAACGCCGGCTCTTCCAAAACCTATACAAAAAGGGTGCTTACAGAATGAGAATTATAAATCCTTTTAATCGTCTCTCCCAACAGCTCCGCCACTGACAGCACCTCTATCTTACCACACTCTTTAGCCTTCTCATTCAAAGGAATTGTATTTGTCACCACTACCCTTTCAATGGGAGAGTTCTCTATCCTCTCAATTGCAGGTCCAGACAGCACCGGATGTGTACAGCAAGCATATATCATTCTGGCTCCATGTGACTTTAAAGCCACTGCAGCCTGAGTGAGAGTGCCTGCTGTATCAACCATGTCATCAAGGATTACCGCTGTCCGACCCTCCACGTCTCCGATTATATTCATGGCTTCGGAGATATTGGGCGCATCTCTTCTCTTGTCGATAATAGCAAGGGAAGCATCCAGGCGTTTGGCAAAGGCCCTTGCCCGTTCCACTCCACCAGCATCGGGCGAGACGATTACAAGATTATCCTGAAAATGCGAATTCATGTATTTTAGGAGGATGGGGGCTGCGAATATGTTGTCCACAGGTATATTGAAATAGCCCTGGATTTGCCCGGCGTGCAAGTCCATCGACACCACCCTGTTGGCACCAGCCGTGGTGATCAGGTCTGCCACAAGCTTAGCGCTAATAGGGACCCTTGGTTTCACCTTTCTGTCCTGCCTTGCATAGCCATAATACGGAATCACCGCTGTTATGCGTTTGGCAGATGCCCTGCGCAAGGCATCCATGATGATTAATAGTTGCATGAGGTTGTCATTAACCGGAGGGCACGTAGACTGGAGGATAAATACATCTCTTCCCCGCACATTTTCTCCGATCTCAACCTGCACCTCGCCATCGCTGAAAGTCTTGGCCGTGATTTTACCGGGCTCGGTACCCAGATAATCGCAGACTTCTCGAGTGAGGATGGGGTTTGATGTCCCGCCAAATAGTTTCATCTCTGGTAATAGGGCCATAGTCTAAAGTTTGCAAGGCCGTGGCCCCGGCCTCTCCCGCCTCCCATAATTTAATTGATCCACGTGGGTTTAAACGGTTGTGCTTTTAATGCTGCCCGCTCCGCCCAATAATGAGTTTAAAACTGACGATAGGCAAAAAATTGGCTGGGGTGGGAGGATTCGAACCTCCGAATGCGGGCTCCAAAGGCCCGTGTCTTACCACTTGACGACACCCCAACGC
>CAZAKC010000151.1:0-2826 GCA_964485655.1 uncultured Desulfobacteraceae bacterium | reverse complement strand
ATTGTGCAAGTAACAGTTTCTGACTCTTAACTGGTTGATATTATTAGGTCGGCTTATTGAGTTTCAGTTTATTTTGGACATTTATGATGAGAAAAGTTGATAAAAAATTGGAGGATCGTAACGATTTCTAATAGGCACTATCTGGCATTGACACAGAACGGTATAACCAATATACTGCGCCACGGTAAGGGAGGTAATGGCAGGTGCTGACACGCATACAGCCTAAGCGCTTTTCTGACGAGATCGCCGAGCAGATTCTGGGCCTAATCAAGAAGGGAAAGTTGAGACCCGGTGATACCTTACCTTCTGAGAGGGAGATGGCCTCCAGCCTTGGGGTCAGCCCGTCGCCGTTGAGAGAAGGGCTCAAGAAGCTCGAAACCTTGGGATTTATAGAGATTCAGCCTCGCCGCAAGATAGTAGTTAAGTCCATTACCGGAAAATCCATGCAGGACCCTCTGGCCCAGGCCATTGAGGGGGACATTGACATGGTGGTCCAGCTCCTGGAGGTCAGGAAGATACTTGAATCGTGGGCCGCCTCAAGGGCTGCACAGTGGGCTGAGAAAAGACATATAATGCGCTTGCAGGAGGTTTTTGAAGAACTTGAAAGAGATTTTGAAACAGATACTTTAGGAGTCGACGCAGACGCGAGGTTCCATCTTGCCATTTACGAGGCTACCGGAAACACCATCCTGTGTCATATTGGTTTTACCCTATTTGACATTTTATGGGAGAGCCAGAAGTTAACGAGGGAGACCATGTTCAAGGAGCAGGACAATAAGCGTCGGCTCTTGGAACAGCATCGTGCGATATTCTCGGCTATTAAAGACAGAAATCCTCGCAAAGCCCGTTCTGCGATCTTAGCCCACCTGAACTTTGCCAAGAAAAAAATTCTGGAACTTGCAGGGTAAGTGGAACAGCATAGCTCCAAAGGACTTATTTTGCGAGCTAAGGACCTAGGTGAGTCCGATCTACTGGTCCTTTTTTTTACCCCACATATGGGCCTGCTTAAAGGCGTTGCCAAGGCGGCGAGGAAAAGTCGTAAACGTTTCGTGAACTGCCTGGATCACTTTTGCCTGAGCGAACTGGAATATCACAGGAAAAGCGAAAATCAGCTTTTTTTGGTAGATTCGTGTAAACTGATACGGGGTTTTGAGCAACTGCGAACAGATTACCGCCTTCTGACCTATGCCAGTTATTTCGCGGAACTCACTGAAACCCTTTTCCCCCTCTATGTCAGGTGCGATGAGATGTTCCAGTTGCTTGTGTACTGTTTTCATTTGTTATGCAATGGTGAGCCTCCAGACGAGGTCCGCATAATCTTCGAGGGCCGGGCCATGGCTCATGGAGGATATGCGATAAACTTTGAGCATTGCTGCAAGTGCGGGAGATCCTATAGAGGAGAGGGTAGGGCTGTATTTGTTGCTGAAAAGGGGGGTATTGCATGCCTGCGGTGCATGAAAGAAAGTAAGATGTATCCAGGCATGGATCCTGAAAGCGTAAAGGTATTGGCAATTATTCAAGATCTAAAAAACAAAACAGCCCCTCGTCCGGATCTTTCTGGCAAGAGCGGTGAGGAGCTGAAGCGGGTTCTAGATCAACACATCCTTTACCGGTTGGGCCGAAAGCTCAAGAGCAGAAAGTATTTAGAGTGAGAATGCCAAATTTCAAATGCCCAATGTCAAAACGATCAGATTAGCAATTGAAGCTCGTTTGGCATTTGTCATTGCTGGATTATATCATCTCAATAGCACAAGCCATGGAAACCCCACCGCCACCGCACAGAGTGGCGAGCCCCAATGTCTTGCCCCGCTTCTTCATGGCATAGATCAGTGTTACCATGATTCTGCAGCCTGTGGATCCCACCGGGTGCCCAAGGCCTATACCAGAGCCGTTAACATTGGTAATTTCTCTGTTTATCCCAAGTTCCTTTTCAACCCCCAGATACTGGGCGGCAAAGGCCTCGTTTATCTCTATTAACTCAAAGTCTTCCAGCTTCAATCCACTTTTGGCCAGCAGATCCTTGACCGCTGGGACAGGACTCAAGCCCATAACAGAAGGATGGCAGGCACCTCTGCCAACTGCCTTAATCCTTGCCAGGGGCTGAATGCCAAGCTCTTTTGCCTTGTCGGCAGACATTATTACCATGCCGCTGGAGCCATCGTTGATTCCTGAGGAATTCCCAGCGGTTACCTTGCCAATCTTAGGAACAAATGCCGGAGGAAGTTTTGCAAGGGCCTCCATTGTAAGCCCAGGGCGGAAATGCTCGTCTTTGTCAAATATGATGGGGGGCTTACCCTTCTTCTGTGGTACTTCAACTGGAACGATTTCATGCTTAAAGTCGCCTTCCTTGGTGGCCCGTTCAGCATTGTTGTGACTCCTGAGTGCCACCTCGTCCATTTCTTCACGGCTGATGTTATACATCTGAGCCACAAATTCCGCCGTGTGTCCCATTATGTAAGGTTTTCCCTTAAACATTTCCAGAGGCATCCCCTCTTTGACGGGGCCTTTTTCAGGCCCGGGCAGCAAATGTGAACCGCAGTGAAGCGCATGGATCATCCAATCTACAAACACTTGGTCTTGAAGTCTACAGCCCCACCTTGCCCCTGGTACCACGTAAGGCACGCCTGACATATGCTCAGTGCCGCCTGCAAGAATGATATCCGCCATCCCCGCCTGAATCATGGCCATACCAGAGACGACCGCTTCCATGCCGGAGATACAAACCCGGTTTATGGTTGCAGCAGTCACTGTTTCGGGTATGCCGGCCATGAGGGCGGCGACTCTTGCCACGTTCAGGGCGTCAACTGGCTCGACACAACAACCGTA
>CAZAKC010000150.1:0-2866 GCA_964485655.1 uncultured Desulfobacteraceae bacterium | reverse complement strand
GCCCAGCGTTCGCATGTTATGTAGGCGATCAGCAAGTTTGACCAAGATAACCCTTATATCTGTGGACATGGCTAGGATCATCTTCCGAATATTTTCCGCCTGCCTCTCCTGCACGCTTGAGAATTTCAAGCGGCTTATCTTGGTCACCCCATCTACTATTGTGGCCGTCTCCTCCCCAAAAAGCCTTTTTATCTCCTCATAGCTTGCCTCTGTGTCCTCTAATGTATCATGAAGAAGGCCCGCCACTATACAAACGGTGTCCATTTTCATTGTGGCTAATATGTAAGCCACCTCAAGGGGATGGGACAAATATGGTTCGCCAGAGAGCCTCACTTGGCCCTTATGGACCTTGGCCGAGTAGACATAGGCCTTCTCCACCAAGTCTAGGTTTGCCTTTGGATGGTATTTAAGTATTTGATTGGTTATGTCACTGAATCGAATCATATAGCCTTTGCACAGTGCGGGTTATTTGCGCCACCGCCTCGCCTAGATCAATATCAGTGGAGTGTTTTTCACTCCTTAGCTTCATCTCCACAGTTCCCTTTTCCATCCCCTTTTGTCCTATGGTTATTCTGACTGGAGTGCCTAGCAAATCTGCATCATTGAATTTTACTCCTGGCCGCTCATCCCTGTCGTCCAAAAGTACATCCACCCCTTTTTCCTTCAGCTCTGAGTAAAGCCTCTCAGCAGCTTCTCTCACGCGTGTGTCGTGCATCTGCAATGCCAAAACAACAACTTCAAAGGGGGCAATGGGGATGGGAAATATGATTCCGTGATCATCATGATTTTGCTCAATGGCTGCAGCCACGGTTCTTCCCACACCTATACCATAACACCCCATTACAATGGGACGCTCTTGCCCTTTTTCATCCAAAAACAGGGCCTTCAAGGGTTTGCTATACTTGGTGCCCAGCTTAAAAATATGGCCTACCTCAATGCCCCTGCTGAAAATGATTGGGCTCCCGCATCGTGGGCATGCATCTTGGGGCGTAATAAATCGCAGATCAGCAAAATCCTCCACCTGGAAGTCTCGGCCCAGCCTAACATTGATCATGTGTGCATCAGCCTTGTTTGCCCCTGTGACCCAGTTCTTGGCCTCCTTCACTCCATAGTCAGCCACTATTTTCACCTTGAGTCCCACGGGCCCGGCAAAGCCTGTTGGCGCACCCGTAACCTCTTGGATGATCTCCGGAGGTGCCAATTCAACGGTGTCTGCTCCCAGAAAATTTTTCAGTTTGGTCTCGTTAATTTCATGATCACCCCTAACCAAGGCCGCAATGGGTTTACCATCAACCAGGTAAATGAGGGTCTTGAGAAGAAGGTCGGGTTTGACTGAGAGAAATTGGGAAAGCTGGTCGATGGTCTTGATATCAGGGGTCTGTATCTCTTCCATGGGTTCTTCCTCTTGATCAAGGGCCACTTCAGAGGAGTGAGATTGCTCAGAGGGCCTTATCTCGGCCTTTTCCAGATTGGCGGCGTATTGACATTTAGTGCAACTCACAAGCTGATCTTCGCCGGTATCGGCTAAGACCATGAATTCGTGGGAATAACTGCCACCAATGGCACCACTGTCGGCCTCCACTGCCCTGAATCTGAGCCCACAGCGTGTAAAGATACGGGTATATGCTTCATGCATGAGCTCATAGCTGCGGTTGGCGCCCTCTTCGTCAACATCAAAGCTGTAAGCATCCTTCATTATAAATTCTCTACACCTCATCAGCCCGAACCTGGGCCTTATCTCATCGCGGAATTTTGTCTGTATTTGGTAGAAATTAACTGGCAACTGCTTGTATGAACGTATTTCCTTACGCACAAGGTCCGTTATCACCTCTTCATGGGTAGGGGCCAGGCAGGCCTCGCGGTTGTGCCTGTCGCGAAACCGCAAGAGCTCCTTTCCATACAGATCCCATCTCCCGCTCTCCTGCCATAGTTCTGCAGGCTGCACAGCAGGCATAAGCAGTTCAATTGCTCCTGCCCGATTCATCTCCTCTCTGATGATATTTTCTACCTTCCTCAGAGATCTAAGTCCGGCTGGCAAGTAGGTATAGATGCCAGAGGTGAGTTTTCGGATCAGCCCTGCTCTGAGCATTAGCTGGTGACTTATAACCTCTGCTTCAGCAGGAATTTCCCTGTAGGTGGGGATAAAGTACTTCGAATACCTCATTGAGTTGAATATCCTCCTTTCATTTACCTCTATCTTTTCTGCGCTTTGCTAACTGTGTTACCTCTTGAATCAACACGCTTGCAAGTTCATGCTCAGGTATTTTCCTTACAACTTGGCCCTTTTTGAATAATATGCCGGTTCCCCTTCCTCCTGCAATGCCTATGTCTGCTTCCTTTGCCTCACCAGGGCCGTTTACAACACAGCCCATTATGGCAACCTTAGGTGAGTCGGTCACGTAAATCAGTTCTTTTTCTATTTGGTCCACCAAGGCAAAGAGATCAATTTCGCACCTGCCGCACGTAGGGCATGAGATAATTTCCGGTCCCCTGTGTCTCAAACCAAGGGCACGCAGGATTTCATAAGCGGCTCTGACCTCATTGACAGGATCCGAGGTGAGTGAAACCCGAAAGGTGTCTCCAATGCCTTCCATCAGAAGCAGACCTATACCCACCGCACTTTTGACTAAGCCCGGCAGCAACGGTCCTGCCTCGGTAACGCCAACGTGTAACGGATAAGAAGACCTCGCGCTGAATAATCGATATGCCACTATGGTATCCAGAACGCTTGAAGATTTGAGCGATACTTTCATCTGCGTAAACCCTAGTTCCTCCATAAACGCCAAATGCGTCAGGGCACTCTCTACCATTGCCTCGGGTGTGGGGCCCCCGTATTTGTGGAGCAAGGGCCTCTCCACTGATCCCG
>CAZAKC010000149.1:0-2878 GCA_964485655.1 uncultured Desulfobacteraceae bacterium | reverse complement strand
AGGGTCTTAAGCCATTTGTGAAACTTTACCACCTCCTCTTCGATAATCCTTTCGGCTTTAGTTGCTTCCTTTCGCCGCTGCTCCAAATTTGTCTCGGTTACCCCCTTCAAGTCATCAATGTCAAATACATATACACTGCCCAGATCATTCACCTTAGGGTCAATATCCCGTGGCACCGCAATATCTATGAAAAAAAGAGGCCTGTTACGTCGTTTCCTGAGACTGGCCTTGACCATGTCACGCGTTATGACAAGCCCTGGTGAGGCAGTAGAGCTCAGAACAATGTCCACTTCCACCAATTGATAGGAGATCTCCTCAAGACAAAGGGGTGTGGCCCCAAATTGATGTGCCACCTCCACAGCTCGCTCAAAGGTGCGGTTAGCAACAGCCAGGGACCTGATGCCATTGTTCATGAAATGTCTTGCTGCCAGTTCGGCCATTTCACCAGCACCAATTAGTAAGGCCTTTTTACCCTCCAGATCATGAAAGATCTTTTTGGCCAGTTCCACGGCTGCATAACTTATGGACACCGCAGCTTCACTTATGGCTGTCTCGGTGCGTACTCGTTTTGCTACATGAAAGGCCCTGTGCATAAGACGATTAATAATAACCCCGGAAGTCTTTTCCCTGCTCGCCTCCAAGTACGCCGCCTTTATTTGACCAAGTATCTGAGGCTCACCAACGACCATTGAATCTAGGCTGGAAGCCACCCTAAAGATGTGACGTACTGCATCCATTCCCTCATATTCATAAAGATGCTGGGAAAAGTTATCTTCAGGGAGATTCCCCAGTTCCCCCATGATCTTTCTGACAAGCTCGGCGCCCTTCACCCTGTCCTCTGTAACGACTAGCGCCTCAACCCTATTGCATGTGGATAGAAACAGGGCCTCCTTAATCAAATCAAGATCCCTCATTGTGCCCAGCGCCTTTTTGGTGCTCATTGGATCCGATGCAAGGCATTCCCTTAGTTCCACCGGCGCTGTCTTATGATTCATGCCTATGTTCAAAATGATGCTCATAGCGCCTTGCGGACTCCCATGCTGCCGAAACTATGGTAGCCCCCCATCCACAGACCTGCTCCAATAAACGTGAACAACAGAACACCAAAGCAAATTATGGACATTATGGCCGCCTTTCTGCCCCGCCAGCCCACAGCTAATCTTTCGTGGAGCAAGGCAGCATAAAACATCCAGGTAATCAGTGACCATACCTCCTTAGGATCCCACTGCCAGTACGAGCCCAGGTCTATCTGCGCGTAGATGGATCCCGTGATCATGCCTATGGTGAGAAGCGGAAAACCATAGATAAGGGAATAATAATTTATGGAATCCAGGGTTGCCAGCGAAGGCAGCCTTTTGAATATAGCCCCCAGATTCTTTGTCTTTATCTGCCTCTCTTGGATAAGATACATCAGCGCAGCAAGAAAGGTAATCGCAAAGAGCGCATCACCCATAAAGATTGTAACTACGTGGATTGCCAACCAAGCACTCTTGAATACCGGGCTCACGGGCGCGCTTGGCCATCTCATGGTGGTAGAGACCATCATGAGCAAGGAGGCAAGAGGCGCCACGAATGCCCCGAGCACCATAAGCCGAAATTTTCTATGAAATATCAAGTAAATGAGAACGACACTCCAGGAGAAGAAGGAAAAGGCAGACTTGAGTTCCAGCACTGGAATGGTACCAAGCGCCTTGGCCCGCAGGGCGAGGAAAATAGTATGGAAAACAAAACCGGAAAACAGAAACCAGAAAGACGTAACAAAAACCCATCTCTGTTGTTTTACTACGTATACAATCATCCCACCGGTTGAAATCAGATACAAAAAGAGGGCCAAATAAAAAAATAGCGGTGCCATTATTCCTCCTTGTGGTCTGGCAGGAGATCGGTAACCTCTACAGTTGCTTTCATCTGGGGTGGCAACTTAGATCTAATAATAGACCCCACCGCTTCCCAATCCATCCGGCGAATGGCGTCAAGGATTTCTGATTCTAATATTGAGTCAAATATCTTCCGATTCTCTGACTGTATAAGCCCCGCAGCCAAGACTGCCCTGCGAACTTTTCCCATGACCTCAACTAAATAAGCATAGCTATCATCAAAGCTTTTCTCCAGCTCCTTGCGGATCCTTTTGGCAAGAGCAGGGCTCTTGCCAGAGGTAGAAATGGCGATAACCAAGTCTCCTCTGTTGATGACCGAAGGAACTATGAATGTGCAGTCCTGCGGTTGGTCTACAGTGTTTACGAAAATATTTCGCGCACGGGCCTTGAGACTGACCAATCTATTAATTCCTGGATCATTGGTAGCCGCAATCACCAATACAGCCCCTTCGAGGGCATTTTCTTCAAATTCCCTCCCAATGTAAGATACAATATTATTTTTAACTAAGTTATGAAGGTTATCGGTTAACTCCTTAGCAATTAAATATATTTTAGCACCACATTTCAGCAATACTTTTACTTTTCTCTCGGCGACTTCGCCGCCTCCGACGACCACCACCTTGCGGTCCTTTATGTCAACAAACACCGGATAATATCTCATCAGATGTATCGATCCACCATTTCAGTTATGAACTCTTCGACCCCTTCAATGCCTTTCTTCGACTCGATATCCTTGATCAGGTTCTCAATCTTTCTATAGGTAACAGGATCCCGTTTTAGGTCATCTAAGGAGCGGTATGCGCCTCCTCGTCTGCCCACTCTGTAGATAAGCCTGTCCTTGTCTGAGAGTTCTTGGTACCTTCTGATTACGTCAAGCATCTTTTCTTTATCTTCAGGCAGCTTGCCTGTTACATCTTCCAAGAGGTTCATAATGTGATCACTGGTAACCGTGCTGGTTATTCCCTCCAAGTTCTCTATAAACAGCTTGATCTCTTCAGCTA
>CAZAKC010000148.1:0-2881 GCA_964485655.1 uncultured Desulfobacteraceae bacterium | reverse complement strand
CAGGAGCTATTGTCCAAGGCCTCATAAGAATGGGTGTCATGAACGGGATGTTCATAATGGACGAGGCAGATAAGACGGAGAAATTTGCCATCTCGACACTATTGGAAATTTTGGACCCTGAGCAAAACCACCTCTTCCACGACAAGTACACAATGACAAGTGTGGACATTGACCTTTCTAACGCTGTGTTCATACTCACTGCAAACACGCTTGAGACCGTTCCTCCACCGGTCATTAACCGATGTGAGGTTATCCATCTTGATAGATATAGCCGAGAAGAAAAGGTTGCTATCGCACAGCATTATCTTATTGACCGGGTAAGAAAAAGGCATGGGATAGGGGAAAAGGATATCTATTTTGACCCCGATGAAGAGCCAGAGCTTTTGGCTCACCTTATTAAGAACTATACAAGGGAACCGGGTGTTCGGGAACTTGAGAGGATAATCAGAACCCTTTTTTTGCGTATTTTGAGGAAGGAAATTTTGACTAATCAGGCTAGCAGTGTTCGAATTTCTAGGCAAAAGATAAAAGAGTACCTTGCCACTCCCCTTGAACCGCGACAGATTGCCGATGAGAGCCGTGTGGGCGAGATGTTGGCATTAGGTGTAAATTTGGAAATGGGCATAGGATCCATAATACCGATTCAGGCCACAAAGATCGACTTAGGCGAAAGAGCAGGGCGACATGAAGGGTATCTCAGCATGGTTCATGCCACAGGGAACATCCAAAAGATTATGGATGAAAGCAGGAGGGTGGCAACTACTGCCATTCTATACTGTGCTAAGGATTTGGGCGTAGACTTAAAGAAATCCGATGTACCCATCCACCTCCATTTCATGGGCGCGTCAACTCCAAAAGATGGCCCCTCGGCAGGAGGGGCTATAGCCCTGGCACTTGCATCTGCTCTTACCGGGAAGAGAATTCGCAGGGATGTGGCCATGACAGGAGAAATAGATACTCAAGGCCGTATCCTGGGGGTAGGGGCGCTGGACCTTAAGCTCGAAACTGCCTGCAATGCTGGATGCAAGACCATGATCATACCGAAAGAGAATATGGGTGGTGTGAGGGGAATTGAGGAACTCCCTGAAACCCTGAAAAAAGAACTCCAGATTCTCACCTATGGGCAATGGAAAACACAGCATGAGCCGTTTGACTACAGGTGCCACACATTACAGGTGGTTGCAGTGGATCACATAAGCCAAGCAGCAGATGTGGCATTTATCAAAGAGGACGAAATAAGGAAACTGGCGAACAGCTTTGTAGATCATGGCCGAAAGACCGCATCTGTGCTTTTAAAATCCAACGGCCGTAAAGGTCTTCCCCAGTGTTTTTGGTATATCAAAGACACAAGCGAAGTTCCGGAGACTCTTGCTAGTTGGCCTTTACTAGATAAATTTCGGAGCATTATTCTATGCAGCTCGGAAACCCAGAAAGGTATAAGAGAGCGCATGCCGTCACTTATAGAGGAGGTAGTGTTTCAGGACTTCACTCCTGGTAAAGATAGCCTGAATGAAAGTATACATCGATTTATTAAATCCTGTGACCCGCAAGTGCGCAGGTCTACGTATATCTCTATTATTGCTCCTTTCTACTTTATTATAAAGGAGGGCATTGACGCCTCTGAGCTTGCGAGAAATGCGGGAGTGAAGGAAATGAGGGTCTTTGCTAATAATTATACATTACAGGGGGTTAAGATAAAACCAAGCAAGAAGGCTTTGAATGAGGTGTATTTGCGGCTAGCGGCCATGGAGACCAAATACGTCAAAAATTGTCCTTTTCTTAAGCAAGTCAATGGGATTTTTGTGGCAGATTTAGGATTTATTCCTGAAAAATATAGATTGGATATTAAACACGCACAAGAAATCTTGCAGATGGCAACAAAGAAGTGGGTGAAGAGTGTGGACAAAGGATTGAAGAAATTATCAAAGGGAGGTAAGGAAAGGTGAACAATAATTCATTGGCGTTCGTAGTTACAATCGCAGCCTTTGCGTTCTTTATAGTGTGCCCCAGAATGGGTGCCATGACAAACCTGTTGGAAAGACATACTAGTTTCCCCATTTATTGGTTGGTGATCATAGGCACCTTTTGTAGTATCCCTTTGCTTGTTATCATGACGTGGCTTATCAAGCAATGGGGGCTGATGGCAGGTCTTGGCTTTGCCATTATTACTGACCTTGCTGCAGCAGCGATTCTCACTTCAGTCAGTATTAAAGTGGCACTGGAGACATTTATCATTGCCCTTTTTGTGGTCGCAGGCAACCAAATTGCCAAGATAATAACCAACCAGTTCTTTAATTAATTCGTACCATTAGACCTGAGTGGACCTGTTCTGTCTGGTTGTGTCCAGAGGTCCTAAAGGCTGTTAAGACTGGGACCTGATGAGAGGGTAAGAGCCGAAAAGACTGGCCAAAGGCCGATTAGGGAAATAATCATGGGAATTCGGGATTCAAGAAGGACTAAATATCAGGAGATAACTGAAGCTAGGGAAGTTCTGGGTCTCCCTGAGACAGCTACTCTTGCTTCAATCAAGACAAGGTTTAGGGCTCTTTTGACCAGGTGGCATCCTGACAGATGCCAGAAAGACCGTGAAAGATGTGCAGAGATGACTCGCAGAATTATTGCCGCATATCAAACTATTATGGATTATTGTAAGCATTATCGATATTCCTTTTCAGAAGAGACGGTGAGAAGACATCTAACGCCTGAGCAGTGGTGGCTTGAGCGTTTTGGCGAGGACCCCGTTTGGGGAAAAACTCAAAAGTAGGAGGTAATATGAAACGAATAACTATAATGCTTGCCTCACCGCCTTATTGTGGTCAGGATGCCGACACTGTGCTGGGTATTGCCCGCGCTGCTGTGGAAAAGGGCCATAAAGTCACGG
>CAZAKC010000147.1:0-2898 GCA_964485655.1 uncultured Desulfobacteraceae bacterium | reverse complement strand
TCTCAGAGTACGCTGACTCCTTGGCCCGGATTCTTTCAGCATGTGAGCCGACCGGGGAAATTAGCTATGACCGTCGTATTCAGCAACTGGTGGAACCTGGGGAAGAGATGGAGGAAGTTCACTGCTGTCCAATGCCCCGGAACGGAAACTCATATTGGACAGGCTCTGGCGCCAGGGCCATAGCATCAAAGGGATTGTTTATCCGTTCCCACAGATCACGGTATGTAAACAGGTTCCACCTGAGAAAGGCCACTAGATTTGACAGTGACCAACTGAACCTGGACTTGAATTGAAGGTATTTGATCAGCAGCATGACAATTAATGCCTGCCTGACGGCCAGGCAGGCTATCCAAATTTGAATGTAAAGCGCATTTTCAGTGGTCGTCATTGATAATCTACTGCTTTATCTCCTGGCCCCGGCCATTGCCATAACCACAGCACTGGCGGTTCAAAGGGCTGGGTGGGGGTTTCTTAATTACTTACACCTGTCATTTTGGCCGTCAGTTATTATGTCGGTGCTGTTCCTTGATATGGTAATCTATCTTCAGCATCTTATGTTCCATGCTGTGCCCCTTTTGTGGCGATTTCACATGATGCACCATGCTGATCTTGATATAGATGTCACAACAGGTTTGCGGTTTCACCCTGTAGAAATACTTATCTCCATGGGTATCAAGATAGCAACAATATCCGTAATTGGGGCGCCGGTGGTGGCCGTTCTTATATTCGAGATAGTTCTTAACGGCACATCCATGTTTAATCATTCAAATGTTCGGATGCCATACAATATAGATCGCCTCCTGAGGCTCCTTGTGGTAACCCCTGATATGCATCGAGTCCATCATTCGGTCACGATACGAGAGACAAACAGCAATTTTGGATTCAATTTTCCTTGGTGGGATAGGATATTCGGGACCTACAGGGCGCAGCCTGCTGCGGGTCACCAAGGTATGACAATAGGGCTTGCGCAATACCGTGACCGCAGAGAAGTAACCCTCCTTCGGCTGCTTGTACTGCCGGTTATTGGAGATCCAGGCTCTTATTCTATCAACAAAAGTGGGATGAAGCCACGTAAAAAACGGGTCGAAATATCGTAACCGATTCTCATTAGCGCCGCCTCTCACCTCCATGTGGTGCCCTTCTGGGAGCAGGTCTTGGCCGCAGTGCCGGTCGTGGCCTCCCAATATTACTTGGTGGCCTCGGTTTAGGCGTTGGTCTAATAACAGGGGCCTGAACAGGTGGCCTAGCTATAGGCGGCTTATTGCCAGGGGACGTTGACAAGGGGGCGATTGGCTAAATTATGAGCCGTTCATTTAGCTCAAAATTTGTTGAAGCCTCGCATGAGAACTGCTACCTATTATAGATAAACTTTTATTCTCTACCTCTAAACCTTATTTAAGGGGTAAAGCATGTTTCCCATGGAATTTGACCGCAGTGTTTTAGATAGCCTCCCCATACCGGGCAAAGAGGATATCAGAAGGGTCCTTACAGTGCTTCATGCCATGATCCTCAGCCGGATTTTTCCCTATTACAGAAAAAGGCGAGGTACAGATGCAACCCTGATCGCAAGAACTAAGGAAAACTTTACCATAAGCCGCCTTGAGGATGAGGACAATCAGATTCGAGTGATCAGTTTGCTAAGTCAAGGAAACAACCGCTGGATTATATATATTCACGAAAGGATATTTGACTATTTTGCTTTCGTTATTCCGAGTGATCCAGAATCTAGAATAGGGGGGAAATCGGCTGAGGAAAGTAAGGTACTTGCATTTGCTGAGTTTATGTTACGCCACCAGCTAGAACACATCTTATTTCCTCAGAAATCTGAACGAGAGGTAATCCGGACCGATATCCTTTTTGCAATGGAGCGTCGGGAAAATGATCCCACTTTCTATCGGATGTTGCGTAACAGCCTAGCGGATGAGATGACTGGCCTAAAAGGAGAATCCTATTTGGGTATTTTTGATGCTGCTGAAGAAGACAGACCCTACGAATACCTCATCACCAGGATTCTTGATTCTCTGGTTCAACACATGGAAGAATTACCAGAAGCACTACTTGAGGAAGTTTTCCCCTTTGTTGACCAAAGGCTAAAGACCAGGATTCTTGGTGAGTGTTATCGCAAGAGCACCAATAATTCTTTTTCCTTGCTTCGAAGAATTTCATGCTTTCAAAAGGTCCTGAGGCTGTTCCAGCTCATCATCAACAGGAGCGAAAAGGAAGCGGCCGCAGTCTTTCACGGATTCATTGATCGATGGGGTTGTATGGGGCTTTTTCGGGAACTGGATTATCCCGAGACTTCATTGGAAGACAAAGAATTCGATGAGGTATTCCATGTTTTAAAAGATTTATTGAAGAAACTTGGCCCAGGCAAAGGCTTAAACGGTTCTCTAAAGACATCACAAGTTGTGCCTCTTTCATCTCCGCAGACCCCTGGTAAAAGACCGGCCAAGAGTCTAAAAGAAAGAATCCTTGAGGCGGAAAATGACCCGTTATTTTCTCGCCAGGCCCTGGATATAATACAGAAAAATACAACAAGTGCTATTGGGCACAGTGGGCCCAAGTATACAGAACTCATTGAGACACTTCTTAGTATCCCCTGGGGAAAGATTCAGAAGATAACTGTAAGTATCGAAGAATTTGAGGAAGGGCTGAATCGTACCCATTACGGGCTCCAAAGGCCTAAAGAGATAATATGTGATTTCTTTGCAAACCTCATCTGGAGATACAGGACTTTCCAGCCCGAGGACGCATCCAATTGGCACAGGGCCGGGGGAGCTTTTTTGTTTGTGGGGCCACCAGGGGTTGGGAAGACTTCATTGGCCATATCCATTGCTGAGAATCTGGGCATTCCTTACCAGAAGATCTCTTTGGGAGGAATGCAGGATGAAGCAGATC
>CAZAKC010000146.1:0-3160 GCA_964485655.1 uncultured Desulfobacteraceae bacterium | reverse complement strand
ATGGCGCACTGAAAGGGCCATTGCGCAGCCGTGGCACGCCCGGTGTCCTGAGACAAACAGCTCTTCAGTATTGAATTGACCCTTGACCTCCATTTCTTTGTTCCTTTTTCTACTGCTCGATCAACTCATGGTTTAGACCAAGCCACAAGGGTTCATCAGGTGGTAGTCCTATGGAGGCTATTTCTTCGCACTTTTCAACTACCTCTATGATCCTTTCCTCATTGACCTCCCTGCCTCCAAGTCCTGCTATGAAGTCCACAACAATCGGAGCTCCAGGCCTCCCACATAACTTTGCCTTGAGGTCCATGGCCAAGGCCCCCTCGCTACCCATTGAGAAATTGGCATCCAATACTGCCACTATCCTTGCATTTTTTATGTTGCTGAGAATTTCCTCGTAAGGAAAGGGCCTATAACACCGAATCTTGATCAGACCCACAGTTTGGCCCTTGGAGCGTAGTTTATCAATGGTTTCTTTTATGGTGCCGACCATTGAACCCATGGCTACCAATACTATCTCCGCATCATGTGTTAAGTACGGCTCTACGAGACCGCCATGGTTGCGACCTGTTATCTTTGAGAGCTCTAAAAAGACATCTTTAATCCGTGTTTTGGCACGCTGCATAGCCACTTGTATCGCGTATTTGAATTCCATAAGCACATCTTCTTCCGCATAAGAACCCCATGTTTTGGGGTCGTTTACATCCAGATAGTTGGTAGGTCTAAATGGGGGAAGGAATTTGTCTACCTGTCCCTGTGTCATAAGAGAAACTCGTTCATATGAATGAGTTAGTATCCAGCCATCCATACAGACTAGTACAGGCAACATTATGCGGGGATCTTCGGCAATTTTAAAGGCAGCAATATGGGAGTCATATGCCTCTTGGCTGCTCTCTACGTACAGTTGTATAAGACCGGTGTCTCGTAGGCTGATGGTATCTTGGTGGTCCACCTGGATAGTTATTGGGGCTGAAATCGCCCTGTTGACTGCTGTCATTACAAAAGGGAGCCTCATGCCCGCACTGGCATATAGGACTTCGGTCATCAGGAGTAAGCCCTGGGATGAAGAGGCAGTGTATGAGCGGCTGCCAGCAGCAGAGGCTCCACTTACGACACTTGCTGCAGAAAACTCTGATTCAACCCGGACGTATTCAGCGTCAATCTCACCGTTTGCAACCATTCGAGCAAGGGCCTCTACGATATGGGTCTGAGGACTGATGGGATACGCAGATATTACTTGGGGGCGGCAGGCCTGTACAGCGAAGGCTACGGCCTCAGATCCCTCTAAGACCTCTGTCTTACCCATTTATTTTTCCTCCGGGATCATGTTGATTGCATCAGCCGGGCATTCATAAGCACAAAGCCCGCAGCCTTTGCAATAATCGTAATCAATGATGTAGGCTTCCTCACCTTCGCACACAGCACTATCTGGGCATACGCTTTCACAAATGCCACATTTTTTGCACAGGTCTTGATTGATGACAGGGCGTTGGTCTCGCCATGATCCGGTTTTGTAACCCAGTGAAGAGCCTCCTCGAACAACAGCTCCCATGGTGATCTTCATTTAGGATATTCCTCCACTGACTTCCTTATATGCCTGTTTCACTACCTCTGCATTTTTCTCTCCCAAGTGGCCGGGGAACTTTTTTTGCACCGCGTTTACGATTGCCTCTAAGCTCAATTCCTTTGTTAGTGCCCCAAATGTACCCAAAAGGGCGGTGTTAATTATGGGACGGCCAAGAATTTTGCGTGCAAGCTTCTCGGCAGGTATTGTAAACACCCATATATTTTCAGGCAGGTTCAGCTCTTGTGGCTTCTTATCTGTGTTGACTATTACGAGTCCGTTGGATTTGACCCTCTCAAGTACCGGCTCTTCTTTGAAAATGGTCGGGTCCTGGATAATAAGATAATCGGCCTGGCTGACTCGACTCCTCACCCTAATAGGCGCATCGTCCAATCTGCAAAAGGCCATTATCGGCTTACCTCTTCTCTCTCCACCGCCGCCCAGGAAAGGAAATGCCTGGCCATATTTATTGTCTTCCAGCGCTGCTATTGCCATAAACTGGGCAAGAACAAGGGATCCCTGACCCCCTCTACCGCAAACACAGATTTCCTTCACGCTGCATCTCCGTCATATTTCACAGTATGAAATAATATTTCTAAATATCTGCAAAAAATTACCACTTCATCTGCGATGAAATATCCTTGGCGGTTTGAACCGCCATTTCGATAAGCTCTTGTTGTATCCTTTCCATTGTCATGGAAAAAACAGAGCCGGTAATGCTCAAAGCAGCAATAATTTTTCCCCCTGCCTTGATGGGTGCACCCACACATCTGACGCCTTCATAATATTCTTCATCATCAATGGCATAGCCTCGCTCTCTGACCTTTTCCAGTTCCTTAAAAAGCTTGTGCAGTGAAGTTATCGTGTTTTTCCCATAGCGACGAAGCCGTCTTGAGCCGTAGATCCGTTCAATTTCCTGACGCGTCAATTCTGACAGTAAAACCTTGCCCCCGGCTGTTGCGTGGGGCTCTGTTGTAAAACCAACGTTAGTGGCCAAAGACAGGCCGCTGAGATAATTGATGCGGTCAATATAAGCGATCTTGCCATCACGTAATATTGCCAGGAAAACGCTTTCCCTACACCTTTCGTGAAGCTTAACTAGGTGTTCATGAGCAATTTGACGAACATCGAGATTTTCCAGGATTACCTTGCTGACAGATACGAATCTAAAACCCAGGGAATATTTCTTGGTCTCAGGGTCCTTTGAAATGTAACCATGGGAGGCAAATGTGGCCAAGATGTGGTGCGCCGTGCTGGTGGGGATCTGTAAGGCGCGTGATATTGCCGATAGGTTGAGGCCCTTTGGGTTGCGGGCCAAGAGATCAACAATTCTCAAGCTTTTATCAAGCGAGGATATTTTCATAATATGAAAACCATTTCAAAATATTTTTATTCCTTTTTACCATAAACGGAATGACTGTCAAGATTTTTGAGGGTGTCGTTTTTGAGGGATAGATCGAAGGCAGCGATATTGCTATTTTTCTTGTAACTTTGAAAATTACCTACTAAGTTTTGCAAAAAACTGTGACCCATTTATGGGAAGCGTCAATATATGAGATCGGGAAAAGCAAATTCTGTTGCAAAGGTATACGTGCTGCT
>CAZAKC010000145.1:0-3195 GCA_964485655.1 uncultured Desulfobacteraceae bacterium | reverse complement strand
CGGAAAACCATAGAAAAACGATTTTCTCTTCCCACTATGATAGATTCATACGCAAGGCTTTTTGAAGATCTCACCTCTCATTTTGCAAGCGATAATTGAGGCGCTTTGTTGTGTGCGGGATAGTAGGGTTCAAGACCTCAGGAAGATTCCAGCTATTTGCGAATGACCTGCGTGCAGCCTCGATGGCTCTATCTCATCGCGGGCCTGACGACAGTGGAATTTTTACAGATCGCCACGCAGGGGTAGGATTGGCGCATCGTAGATTATCAGTAATTGACTTGTCACCGTCTGCAAGGCAGCCCATGGGGACGGAAGATGGCAAGGTCCAGATTGTATATAACGGCGAGGTGTATAACTTCGGAGAAATTCGCAAGATCTTAGAACAAGCGGGGCACACCTTTAAAACGCGATCTGATACAGAGGTTGTACTCAAGGCCTATTTGCAATGGGGCACTGAAGCATTTGGCAAATTTGTGGGGATGTTTGCTCTGGCCATTTGGGACGGAAGAAATGATGCCCTAATTCTCGCGAGAGACAGGCTGGGCATTAAACCGCTTTATTACCATTTTAAAAACGGGACGTTGCTGTTTTCCTCTGAGTTAAAGGCAATGATGGCCTTTAAAGGGTTTAGCAGGGAACTGGATCCGGATGCTGTTGCGATGTTTTTTCATTATCAATACATCCCCTCTCCTCGGACCATCTTCAAGGATACCTACAAATTATTACCTGGGCATTGGGCTATCTTTGAAGGGAACAGCGTGAGGGCTACTTCTTACTGGGATCCAGGGCTCCGGAGACAGGAAGCTAATGACAATCCAATCTCGGAGCAAGAGGCGATCGAGGCTCTAGAAATGTTGCTCCATGAAAGCATCTCTGACCGTCTCATAAGTGATGTACCATTAGGCGCACTTCTTAGTGGCGGAATCGATTCTTCGATCGTTGTGTCCTTGATGCAAAAGGTAAGCTCATCACCCGTGCGCACTTTTAGCATAGGCTTTGAGGAAAAAGAATATGACGAGGCACCCTGGGCCTCACAAGTTGCAAGACACCTGGGTACCGATCACATGGAGTTTTATGTTACACCACGAGAAGCAATCGATGTGATCCCAAGGCTATCAGAGATATATGATGAACCTTTTGCCGACTCTTCGGCCATCCCAACCTTTCTGGTATGCAGACTTGCGCGCTCATATGTAACAGTGGCATTATCTGGTGACGGAGGAGATGAGCAGTTCTGCGGATATGTGAGGTATTGGGCAACTGATTCCTTCTTCTCAGGCTCTTTTAGCAAACTGCCTTCAAGCATGAGAATAGCCCTTGGGAGCATATTGGAGAAGATTCCTCTGCCATTGGCTACGAGATGCCATGAGATATTAACACCACGCCTGCCTAAACGATTCAGAATTGCCAATTTTCTTGATAAATGGCAAAAGCTGATCGCTCTATCCAAAGGAAACAATCTGATAGATTTTTACAGAACGTGTATTTGCATATGGCCCGAAGAAGAGGTGTCGCGCTTAGCCCGGATTCAACTCAAGGACTCTCTTTTCGAGGCATGTTTTAAGGAGAGTTCAGTCTCCTCAACACTATCTTGTTTAATGGAAGTAGACAAGAGAACCTATCTACCCGATTGTATGCTTACAAAGGTAGATCGGGCAAGTATGGCCGTGGGGCTTGAGGTGCGCGTTCCTTTGCTCGATCACAGGATCGTGGAGTTTAGTTCAAGGCTCCCAGATAGTCTCAAGTATAGAAACGGATCAGGGAAATATCTCTTAAGGAAACTACTTGCCAAATATGTGCCCCCTGAACTCTTCAATAGACCAAAGATGGGATTTGGTGTGCCCATCGGGAAGTGGTTCCGCAAGGAACTGAAGGAGCTTTTGCTGGATTACCTGTCTCCAGATCGCTTGCGTAGAGAAGGACTCTTTAATATGAAGATTGTCGAGGACAAAGTGCGAGAACACCTTAGCGGCAGGTCAAATCACCAATACCGCCTGTGGTCTCTGCTGATGTGGGAAATGTGGAGGGAGAGATGGCTAAATGATCACTAAAGCACCCGGGGTTATCGATAGTTTCTCGGCTTGGTGCTATGTGGGGATAGGCTTGAAATGAGTGATGTCAATGGAGCCAAGGTGGCTGTCGTCTCCCGCTGTGCATGGACGTTATACAACTTCCGAGCGGGGCTGATTCGAGCTCTCATGAGAGAAGGGGGAGACGTAATAACAGGGGGGGCGGGAGGGGACGGTTTTGAGGATAAGGTCAGGCGCTTGGGAGTTCCTTTTTTTGAGCTACCGGTTGACAAGCGGGGGATTAACCCTGCTGCTGACCTACGACTGATGTTTCACCTTTACCGATGGTATCGTACACAACGGCCGGTCATAGTGCATCATTTTACTATAAAGCCTGTAATTTACGGATCATTTGCTGCTAGGGCCGCTGGTGTGCCGGTGATAATTAATACTGTGACAGGCCTAGGATATGTATTTACGGATCAAAGTCGCGCCCTGTTGGGGAACCTAGTTAAGACCTTGTACCATATTGCCTTTGGGCTGTCAGATCACATTTTTTTCCAAAACAATGAGGATAGGAAGTTTTTTTTCAGAACTGATAGTGGCCCATTTGGAAAGGTAACCCTACTTCCAGGCTCTGGAGTTGACTGCACTAGGTTTGTGCCTGCCCGAACACCTGAGAAAAGTACGAGTAAGGACATTACCTTCTTGATGGTTTCCAGAGTGTTGAGAGACAAAGGTGTCTATGAGTTTGTCGAGGCGGGGAGGCTCGTAAAAAACGTGTATCCCGATTCAAGATTTAAGCTTTTGGGTCGCAGGGATGAGCGGAACCCCTCTGTAGTGAGCATGGAGGAACTGGAACAATGGCAGTCAGAAGGTGTGCTGAAGTGGTTAGGAGAAGTGGAAGATATACGCCCTATTCTGGCTGAGGCAGATGTGGTGGTACTTCCTTCTTACAGGGAAGGGACCCCTCGGGCATTGCTTGAGGCCTCGGCTATGGCAAAGCCCGTGATTGCCACGGATGTGCCAGGGTGCAGGGAAGTGGTTGTAAACGAACAAACAGGATTTTTGGTTCCTCCAAGAGACGCGCGTGCCCTAGCAGAGGCCATGCTGAAAATGATTCAAGACTCGGAGATGAGAACAAGAATGGGGGAAGAGGGACGTAGAAAGGTTGAAAGGGAGTTTG
>CAZAKC010000144.1:0-3216 GCA_964485655.1 uncultured Desulfobacteraceae bacterium | reverse complement strand
CAATAGGGACAGGAACAGATGTTGCCATGGAGACCGCAGATGTCATCCTGGCAAGCGGAGACCTGCGGGGCGTCCCTAGGGCCATCCGACTGGGCAAGGCCACCATGAGGGCGGTAAAGCAAAATCTATTCTGGGCCTTTTTTTACAATGTCGCCTTAATCCCAATAGCAGCAGGCATCCTCCACCCCTTTGCCGGAGTTCCTGGATTCCTGAGGAACCTCCACCCAATCCTTGCTGCCTTTGCCATGGCCATGAGCAGCATCACCGTGGTGAGCAACAGCCTGCGGCTTTACAGGGCCAAGATAGATTAGTGTTGGGCGGCAGGCCGATTTTTGGCCATGCACAGCCTCCTCCTTTTTCTTGACACCTCTCAGGGTTTCCTTTATCTACTTCACCTTAGTCCACTCTTGGAACCAATGGTTATCAAAACAAGTCAACTTCCTGCTTAGAACTGCTTATTTGAAATAATCAGCTTTTCGAGAGGGGGGTACACGGATTTTGGAAGAATATGACCTAGCAGCACCATTATCGGCTTTACGAAACCAGCATTCCGGCCGATTTGATTGTAACAGTGATCTTCAGGAGGAGACCCATGGAATATTCCGTAAGCCCTGAGGGAGAAAAGTTCAAACTACCTGCTGAGGAAGACTACCAAAGGGAATTTGATAGGCTTGCTAAATTGGTAAAGGCCAAGAGAGACCAAGGCCATGAGATCGTGGTGGTCATGGGTCTGGGTTTTGTAGGAGCAGTAATGGCTGGTGTAGTGGCCGACTCCGTGGACAAAAAGACAGGAAAACCCAACAAATTCGTCATCGGAATGCAAAGACCCAGTCCGCGCAGCTTCTGGAAAATTCCTTTGTTTAACAGGGGACAGTGCCCCATAAAGGCTGAGGACCCTGAGGTGGCGCCATTAATTAGAAGATGTGTCACTGAAAAGGGCACGCTTACAGCCACCTTCACCTATGATGCCTTGAGTTTTGCTGATGTGTTGGTGGTCGATGTTCAGTGCGACTTTATCAAGCAGGAGCTTGGCAATCTTCGTAGCGGCTATGCTGACATTACTGCCCTGGAGGAAAGTTTCAAGGTAATCGGACAAAAAATTCAGCCCAGTTGCCTTGTTCTGATAGAGACAACTGTCCCTCCTGGGACCACAGAATACGTTGCTTATCCTCTTATCAAGAAGGCCTTTAAGGCCCGTGGAATACACCAAGAACCACTGCTCGCACATAGCTTCGAGCGAGTAATGCCAGGTCGTGAATATGTACGCTCGGTGAGGGATTTTTGGAGGGTTTGCAGTGGAATAAATCAGAACGCAAAGGAAAAAGTTACCAAATTTCTCACAGAAATTTTGAATGTTAAACAATACCCCCTCACTGTGCTCGAAAAACCAATTGAGAGTGAGACATGCAAGATTGTGGAAAACAGCTTCCGCGCCACCATCCTTGCCTTCCTGGATGAATGGAGCAGGTTTGCAGAAACCAATGGAGTAGATCTCATAAAGGTTATTGAGGCAATAAAGGTAAGACCCACCCACAACAACATAATATTCCCGGGCCCTGGAATTGGCGGTTACTGTCTGCCAAAGGACGGGGGCTTAGGCCTCTGGGCATACAAGCATCTTATGGGATTTGAAAATGACATCTTCAAGATCACGCCCGAAGCTATAAACATTAATGACACAAGGGCGCTTCATGCTGCACAGTTGGTTCGAGATGCCATGAGAAACATGGGACGAATTGTGGCAGCTTCGCAGATTACCCTTCTGGGGGTATCCTACCGAGAAGATGTGGGAGATACCCGTTACAGCGGCTCTGAGATTATAGTGCGCAAACTGGTGGAAATGGGAGCGGATGTCAAGGCCCACGATCCTTATGTGGACCACTGGTGGGAGCTTGAAAAGCAAGACACATATCCGGCACGCGGAACGAGTTGGTCGAGATTCTTTAGAAACCAGGAGCATCTCACAGAATTTCGCATGAGCAAATCCCTTGAGGAGGCGCTCAAGGGATCAGATGCGGTGATTTTCGCCGTGCGGCACAAGCCATATCTCACTCTGGAACCTGATGAAGTTGTACAAATGGCTGGTGGTCCTTTGGCAGTAGTGGATTGCTTTGGCATACTCGATGATGCAAGGATTGAGAGATACTTTGAGCTTGGATGCGAGGTAAAAGGCCTTGGCCGCGGCCATATCAATAGGATCAAAGACAGGGTCAGAAAACTAAAAATGGGCCTTGCCCCTGAAGCCTAACGCCCAAAGCCCAACACCTAACGCCTAACACCCAACGCCCAACGCCCCTTGTCATATATGCAACTCCACCACGTCCCCGTCCTGTAACACGTGATCTTTTTGTATCATCTGCCCGTCAAATACATCCTTTCCCCAAACTCGAGCATACTTCAGCTTTTGCACGAAATCTTTGTGTATCTTTAAAGCAAGCTCCTCCAGGGTACTCTCTCTGGGCAATATAAACGGGGCGTTAAGATCAGGTTTTTTCCCTGGCGCCTTTGTGAATACCCTGATAATCCTTGCTACCTCAAAGATCTTGTTCAACAGCTCTCGCAAGTACCGCCCACTTTTTGCCGACGCAGGCACACACGGCAAATTGGTCTCACAAAGTTCCAGAAAAACCTGAAAGTCCTCCTCAGCCTCGTCCGTATCCACCTTGTTTACTACTACGACAGTCTTCTTTATGAAGGGAGGCTTCTTGAGATCTGCGGGGAGGGGGGTGCCTTCAGGGAATATCCTTAGCTCTGACAGGACCTCCAAGGTCTCCTCTAAGTGGCCCATAGGATCCGCATGAAGGTCCACCACAATTGCCATGATATCACAGCGGCGAATCAGATCTGCCATCCATGGATCAACATATTGCCGGTTAATAGGAGGGGTATCCACCAATTGAAACATGATGTTATCATACGGGGCCATTCCAGGGGTCGGTTTCCATGTGGTATGGGGAAAATCTGCCACCTCTGGCTCAGCATTTGTGAGGGCGGCTAGCAGAGAAGACTTGCCTGTATTGGGTGGCCCCACCAGCACTACCTGGGCTGCCCCTTCTTTTTCAATGCGGTAAGCAGTCTCCCTTTTGCCCGCACCCTTTTTCTGCTGTGCCTGGGACTTGAACTTGGATATCTTTCGCCTAACCTCTGCCCTCAGCTTATCAGTGCCCTTGTGCTTGGGCATGATCATGAGCATCTCTTCGAGGGCCTCTACCTTTT
>CAZAKC010000143.1:0-3344 GCA_964485655.1 uncultured Desulfobacteraceae bacterium | reverse complement strand
ATGTGGAATAATGGCTGCGGAGCTGGGAGTCAATGTTAAAGAGGCCAAGAGGGCTGGTCTTTTGCATGACATTGGCAAGGCGGTTGACCATGAAGTTGAGGGCCCTCACGCGGCCATTGGGGCCGATCTGGCGAGGAAATACGGGGAGTCCAAGGAAGTGGTACACGCCATAGCTGCTCATCATGAAGAGATAGCCCCTGAGACGGTCTTGGCAGTGCTGGTCCAAGCAGCCGATACATTATCCGGTGCGCGTCCTGGAGCTCGCCAAGAGATGCTGGAGTCTTACGTAAAGCGACTGGAGGAGCTAGAGAGGATTGCCACGTCCTTTAAAGGAGTTGAAAAGTCTTATGCCATTCAGGCTGGCAGAGAGATCAGAATAATGGTAGAAAGTAAGATCATTGATGATGATCAGGCATTTATGCTGTGTAAAGAAATTGCCAAGAAGATTGAGCAGGATATGACATACCCTGGGCAGATCAAGGTCACAGTCATTAGAGAGACCAGGGCCGTTGAGTATGCAAAGTAGTTTCGGCTGCCAGAGTGATAATGACCAGAGGCCATCGTAGCTAAGACTGCCAGCCGTGAAAATGGAGCCCATGAAGGAGCCAGTCTACTTAGTTGATGGTAGTTCCTACCTGCATCGGGCATATCATGCCATAAGGAATCTGTCCAATTCCAAAGGCTTTCCCACCAATGTGGTCCTGGGATTCACCAAAATGATCCTCAAGTTACTTCAAGACAAAAGACCTAAATATGTAGCAATTGTCTTTGATGCAAAGGGACCCACGTTCCGTCATGATCTATACAAGGACTACAAGGCCAATAGACCCCCCATGCCCGAAGATCTGGCCGTGCAGATCCCGGTGGTAAAGAAGATCATTGATGCCCTCAATATTAAGAGACTAGAGATGGAGGGTTATGAGGCGGATGATATTATTGGAACTCTGGCCAAGAAGTGCGAGAAAATGGGTCATCAAGTTGTGATGGTCACTGGAGACAAGGACTTTCGCCAACTCATAACACCCTCGGTGAGTATGTGGGATACAATGAAAGACAAGGAGACTGATTATGAGACATTAAAGGATACACACGGTCTCGAGCCCGGGCAGTTTATCGATGTGATGGGGCTTTCCGGGGATGCCAGTGACAATATTCCGGGGGTAGCAGGTGTAGGGGAAAAAACTGCCATTAAACTTGTCAAGCAGTTTGGCTCGTTAGAGGGAGTGCTTGGCCACATTGATGAAGTCAAAGGCGAAAAGCTCAAAGAAAATCTCCGCAACGGAGCAGAGTCAGCCCGCCTGAGCAAGAAGCTTGTCACAATTAATTGTGATGTCCCCATTGATATTGAGGTGGAAGATCTG
The DNA here is from genome assembly GCA_964485655.1 of uncultured Desulfobacteraceae bacterium. Lineage (GTDB taxonomy): Bacteria > Desulfobacterota > DSM-4660 > Desulfatiglandales > Desulfatiglandaceae > B111-G9. The sequence continues at coordinate 1,983 of CAZAKC010000143.1, read as the reverse complement.
GCAGTTGGGGAGCCGAATAAAGAAGAACTTTCTGAGCTTTTCAGGGAAATGGAGTTTCGCGAACTCTATGACCAATTTTCCACCCGCAAAGAGACGCCAAAAGACTATCGCTTGTGTCTCAGCAAGGAAGATTTGACTAGATTGGTATCAGAAATCAGGGCTCGGGGCCTAGTCTGTGTGGATACTGAGACAACCAGTGAGAATCCTTTCAGGGCCGAGCTTGTGGGTATTTCCTTTTGTATGGAAGAGGATAAAGCGCAGTATCTCCCGCTGGGCCACAGATACAAGGGTGCCCCTAAGCAACTGCCCCTTAGTGAGGCGCTTGATATGCTGAGGGAGGTGTTAGAGGCTGAGGATATAGCAAAGGTCGGACAAAACATGAAATACGATGCAGAGGTCTTACATCTACATGGTGTAGCATTGAAGGGTTTGCATTTTGATACCATGGTGGCCTCCTATGTGATAAACCCAGGATTGAGGCAGCATAATCTGGATAGCCTTGCCCAGCAATATCTAAACCACAAGATGATAAGCTATGCAGATGTTGTGGGAAAGGGCAAAAAGGCCAAGAACTTCTCCCATGTTGAGGTGGAGATGGCTGCGGAATATTCATGTGAGGACGCGGACATCACATTTAGACTGATGAAAATATTGGGGGAGATCTTAAAGAGTGAAAAGAATGAGGAGCTTTTTTATGGCCTGGAGATGAAGCTTATTCCCGTGCTGATGGAGATGGAGCTCAATGGTATTAAAATTGATATCCCATTTTTCAAATCATTATCCCAAACTATGGCCAAGGAGCTTGAGCACATCGAACGTGAGATTTATAAAGAGGCCGGTATGGAATTTAACATAAACTCTCCGCAGCAGTTGGGTTATGTTCTCTTTGAAAAGCTCCAGCTCCCTGTGCAAAGAAAGACTGCCAAGACAAAGAGATACTCAACAGATGTAAAGGTGCTAAAAAAGCTTGCCACCTTTTCTCACAGGGTACCAAAACTGGTTCTGCGATATCGGACACTGGCAAAACTCAAATCCACCTATCTCGATACCTTGGTTAAGATGGTGGAGCCTTCAACGGGTAGGCTACACACATCCTTCAATCAGACGGTTACTGCCACTGGCAGACTAAGCAGTAGTAATCCCAATCTGCAAAACATTCCCATACGGGGCGAGGAGGGGAAAGAAATCAGAAAAGGTTTTGTTGCAGAAAATGGTTTCAAGCTGGTGTCAGCGGATTACAGCCAAATTGAGCTTCGTGTCTTTGCGCATTATTCAGGTGACCCTGCCTTTAGGGAAGCCTTTGAGAAGGGGGAAGATGTCCATAGAAAAACCGCTTCAGAGATTATGGGTGTGGCGCCCGAAGAGGTCACGCCTGAGATGAGGAGGATAGCAAAGGCAATTAATTTTGGAATAATCTATGGAATGGGGCCCCAAAAATTGAGCGAAGAACTGGAGATTGATCTTTCTTCAGCAAAACAGTATATTGCGGCTTACTATGAACGCTACAAGGGGGTGTTGGCCTATAAGGAAAGAATGATAAAGGAGGCAAGGGAGAAAGGGTATGTGACCACACTTTTTAATAGGAGGCGATACGTGCCCGACATCGATCATCCCAAACAGGTAATCAGGGCAGAGGCAGAACGAATCGCCGTGAATACTCCTATCCAGGGAACAGCAGCAGACCTGATCAAAAAGGCCATGATAAACCTGCACGGAAGATTGAACAAGGATGGCTATCGGGCTAAGATGCTGCTTCAGGTCCATGATGAGCTGCTTTTTGAGGTGCCTGAATCTGAAATAGATGCCGTGGTACCTGTTATCAAAGAGGAAATGGAGAAGGTCTATCAATTGGATGTTCCTCTTAAGGTTGACGTAGGTATTGGAAAAAATTGGTCTGAGGCGCATTAGAAAGGCTAGGTGACATCTAGAGGATTGGCAGAGGGAACAGTGTCACCGTTTGCAATAATCCATAGGAACCTTTGA
>CAZAKC010000142.1:0-3436 GCA_964485655.1 uncultured Desulfobacteraceae bacterium | reverse complement strand
AATGCCGACACAGACAGGACGGTCATTCGTTTGGTGGGATCATTGGTATATACCCTGGCGCTTTTTATGACCTTACCCTGGTATCCTTTTGTATTAACCTTCAAGGTTATCTTTCCCTCCCCGCCTGGAGGGATGACCCGGTCAAAATGGGCCACAGCACACCCTCACCCGGGCCTCACGCGCTCTATCTTGAGCGGTGCATCCCCGCGGTTAATTACCGAGAATGTATGGACAAGTGGGCTTCCCTGTTTAATGTCACCGAAAGAAAATGATGTAGTGGGAAAAACTGCCTTTGGAGCGCCAGCAATTGCGCTAGAGCATAGCAGTAACCCAAGGATAACAAAAAAAAGGATAATGAAATCAGTGGCCAGACTGTGTTTGTTCATCCCAATGCACCTCCATAAGATTTTGCCCTAAGTTAGATCTGCCTTTTCATGGACAATCCATCACTCGCCCAATTCATTGCGCAGTTTATATGTGAGTATATCAAGCCTTACGGTGAAGTCTATGTTTTCCACCATACAGCAGTCAGGCACCTGGATTCGTGTAGGAGAAAAGTTCAAAAGGGCATTGACATTGGCCTCCACAAACAGATCGGCCACATACTGGGCCGCACTGGCTGGTGTTGTAATGACTCCGATCTCTATGTTCAGCTCGTCTACTGCCTTGCCAAGCTCATTAATGTCCCTTATTCTTATGCCTGAAGGCCCCATCTCACCGATCTTTTCAGGATCATTATCAAATGCGGCTACGCATTTGAACCCGCGGGTTTCTAGATTACGATGTTGCAGGAGGGCTGATCCAAGTTTTCCGATACCTACAACACCCAATCTCCACTCCCGATTAATAGCCAGGATCCTTTTAATTTGCTCTTGCAATTCTTTGACGTCATAACCCACTCCCCGCACGCCGAACTCCCCAAAGTAGCCCAAGTCCTTACGAACCTGGGCAGGATTTACCTGACAGAGCCACGCCAATTTGTCAGAGGAGACAGTGCGGTAGCCATCAAATTCCATTAGCTCAAGCTGGCGATAATAAAGCGAAAGCCTTGTTATGGTGGCCTTAGGTATATTGGTTGATTTTTCCATTGACTTCCCTCGACCGATTAATGTCTCTATGATGTATCTCCTCTTGGCAAGAAAATCAAGAAATTCGTAAGGTTGTTCATATCATCCCAAAGATGGGGGAAAGGGTCTCCCAAATGATGAGATAATTTATAATGACATACACGCGTTCATCATATATAGAGAAAAGATCATCAAAGAGGTTAACTACTACTAACTCAGTCACAGGTTAATGAGATGGAAGGCGAGAGAAAGGACGTACATAGTAAAGGTAGCCGGGCAGAGGATATGGATCTTGATACCAAGCTCATGACAAGTTGCGCTAGGCTGTCCAGCGAGCGATACAGGGCCTTTGTGGAAAACATTCAAGAGGGCGTATATGAGGTGGATATACACGGCAACTTCCTCTACTTTAACAAGTCCCTTTGCAAGATTTTCGGCTACCCTCCAGAAGAAATCCAGTTCCAGAACTTTTCAAAGTTTGTGGATGAAGAATCCGCAAAACAGGTATTTGAAACCTTTAATCGAATATATGAGACGGGCGAAGGAGTGACAGATCTCCAATGGAAAATAAGGGATAAGGATGGCAATGAACGAATTGTTGAGCTGTCTGCCGCCCTCATCACCAATAAAGAGGGAAAGAAGATCGGCTTTAGGGGGATCGCCCGTGACATCACTGATAAATTCCGGACCCAAGAGGCCTTACGTAAGTCAGAAAAGCGGTACCGCACCCTGTTGGACTTTATTCCATACCCTGTTGTGGTCTTTACCCCAGAGGGTAAGGTGAGCTACCTTAATCCGGCGTTTACAGAGACCTTTGGCTGGACCCTAGATGAGCTAAAGGGGAAAACAATCCCTTATGTGCCTCCTGAACTGGCCAATGAGACAAGAGAAAATATCAAGAAGCTATTCGAGGAAAGGATAATCCTCCGCCACGAAACCCAAAGGCTGACAAAGGATGGAAGGGTGCTGGACGTGGTCTTAAGGGCGGCCGTGTATTCTGAGACAGGAGATAGCCCTTCAGGAGAGTTGGTCATCCTTCGTGATATAACTCAGGAAAAGCGCATCGCTAGGAACAACGAGGCCCTCCTTAAGATAAGCATTGCCTTACATGAGTATCCTGACCTGGATGATCTGCTCGACTTTATTAGTAATGAGGTCAAAAGGCTGATGCAGGCCGAAGGGGCTCTCGTGATTCTCCTAGATGAAGAAAAGAACGAGTTTTTCTTTAAGGCGGCAGCCCATGATGACGAGGCGGCGGAAAGAAGAATCAAAGAGATCCGGTTCCCAGCCAATAAGGGAGTCTCTGGGAGGGTGCTACGGACAGGGCAGCCTGTTGTCATTGAGGATGTGTCAAAAGATCCCGACTTTTATAGGGTTATTGATTCGCTGGCTGGCTTTACCACCAGAAGTTTGCTTAGTGTGCCGCTTAGGAGCAAGGACCGTATAATTGGGGTGCTCTGTGCAATGAACAAAAAGGTTGGCATGTTCGATCAGATGGACATGGAACTCATGAGCATGATTGGAGGTACAGCGGCCCTTTCCATAGAAAATGCCAGGTTTTCATCCGAGATCCGAGAGGCATACAAGGAGGTAAGCAGCCTGAACAGGGCAAAAGATAAGGTGATAAACAGACTGAGCCATGAGTTAAAAACACCTCTGTCGGTTCTGAGCGCCTCACTTAGTATTTTGGAAAAGAGACTGTCCGCATTGCCCGAGGAATCCTGGAAATCAACTATTGATAGGGCAAAAAGGAACTTGGATCGTATCCTGGAAATCCAATACCAAGTTGAAGACATCATGAGAGAACGGAGATTTGAAGCCCATAGCCTATTGACCCTATTGTTGGAAGAGGTGGCTGATGAACTAGAAGTACTGGTGGCCCAAGAGGTGGGTGAGGGGGGGATAGTTCAGAGGTTGAGGGAGAAAATAGATGCCGTTTTTGGCCTCAAAGAAAGTGTACCGCAAGTATTGGACCTTGTCGACAGCACTAAGCAGACACTAGACAAAATTATGCCCCAAATGGAGCGAAGAGATGTTGAGATCCTGACAGATTTCGAATCAGTCCCATCCATATTTGTCCCTCCTGACGTACTTGAAAAGGTGATAACAGGACTGATCAAGAATGCCGTTGAAAATACCCCTGATCAGGGAAAGATTGAGATTTTTGTTCAGAAAAGGGGTAAGGGGGCCGAACTTGTGGTAAGGGATTACGGGGTCGGTATCACTGAGGAAAATCAGAGGCGTATCTTTGAGGGCTTTTTTATGACACAGGATACCTTGGACTATTCATCAAAAAGGCCCTTTGACTTCAATGCAGGTGGCAAGGGGGCTGATCTGTTGCGGATGAAGATATTCTCTGAGCGATACAA
>CAZAKC010000141.1:0-3458 GCA_964485655.1 uncultured Desulfobacteraceae bacterium | reverse complement strand
AATGACAAGGGCTATGACAGCCCAAAACAGACGATGTGAAGGCTTTCCTGGCCCTTTGTTGGCGGACCCATCATTCAGGATGAACAAGACCGAGCGAAGATACGCTGATGAGCTGTACAAGCTCCAGCTTGCAGGAGATATTCTTGGTTACCAATACGAGCCGATCAAGTTGCGCCTGGCTAAGGGAACATTCTACACGCCGGATTTTCTCGTGATATATCCTGAACATTTTGAGTTCCACGAGGTCAAAGGATTCGCCCGTGATGACGCGATGGTCAAGATCAAGGTGGCAGCCAGGCTGTATCCCTGGTTCAAGTTCGTGCTTGTGAAGAATAGGAGGTCTGGATGGATAAAGATGGAGATCCCAGGGTCGTAGAAGCAATAGAACGTGTGCGAAAGTACATGTGGACCCGCTACCACGTCAGCCTGGATGATATTCGAATCACGTCAACACCAGGGTATTGGGAGGATAGAGAGCCAAAGATTCATGCAGGACACCCGTTACATGGCTGCTTGTTTTGCGAGGGACCCTTCAGGGCTACGTATGTGTATCTGGATCCGATGCGAGGCTCAGATGGAAAATTCGCCAGTCCCTACCGGACATGGAGGACTCTTTATGAGACATGTTCCCGACACCATAACTCTTAGCGAGAAGAGGCAGAGATCCATACTCGTTTGCAATCGACGCAGAAATAGGCCCTGGGTGTTCGTTGCAGTATGTACCAAGTGCAGGTACAGGGGAAAATGTGAGGATTTTGCAGCTTTCCTCCAACCTTCCCTTTTCGAGGGAAAGAATAGAAGGAAAAAGGTCAAACATTGAGAGGGGCAAAGCTGAAATTCTAGCTGAGCTTTCTGTAGACATCTTTGCGGTGACCAATTTTGAGTATAATGACCGTAGGGGGATCCTCATGTATCTCATAGACAATTCGATAATCACCCACACGGACTCTGTGGAAGGGATTATTACCTTTCATCTTGGTCTTCTCCGGAGCGGGCAGCTTATCAATAAAAAAGCTATCAATCTTGTCTCTAAGACGTCTCCTGTCAGCCACCGGTACCCTCTTGAGGTACTTGGCTGCAGACCTCTTGAACTCTATCCGGTAGCTCAAAGATCAAGTTCCTCTCTAAGCTCTTCCCAGGCGATATTTTCACCTGGCTCCTGTCGTGCCCTCCAAGCGTCTTCAATGTCGAGACGCTCTTCGAGTTCCTCCAGGAGCTTCAGGTCTTCGATTGATATCAAGGCAGCAATAGGCTTGCCTCTTCTCGTTACAATAAAGGTTTCTTTGGCATATGCAACCCTGTTTATTATATCTGCAAATTGCTTTCGGGCATCTGCAGTGGATATCTTAATAGGCATAAAGCGGGCCTCCAAGTTTTATAGTACAATTTGTACATATTGTACGTTATTATTGAAAAGAGCGTCAAGAAGAGTTTAGAAAAAAGTCGCATGGCAAGGACTCATGAAATAGTGACACGAATACAAGGTCACTTGAAAACCCTGGCTGAAAAACACCCAGGGATTTGGAGGGAAGTTGACCGGGCACGGGCTCAACTCAAGAAGCGCTTTTCCTGGCCTGATTGGTGTTTTATGCCAATGGCCGGGTACTTTGCCGTGTTGACAAAACCCCTTCCATCTCTTGATAAGCTACCTGCGAACGTTAGGATAATGGTCACCAGGGCAGTTCAATTTGCTGCTGCGCTCGTGCCCTGGCGTATAACCCAGGGCATCTATCAATTTCATCCAACTGTTGAGGAAGAAGTGATTTCCACGCCGCTTACAGGCGACCTGCCAACAGCACTGTTTTATCACCTGCCCGAGTGGTGCGTTTATATCCGTTACGAAAGGAAGGTTATCGAGGACCGATGTTACGGCTACTTTGCTCATCTTGAGTGGGATGCAAACCGAAAACGCCCTGAGCTCAGGCTGTTGATAGATACGGAGAGGAATCTGTTGCCTTTAGTCTTACACCTGAAATCAGGCTCGATTTATGCCGCCCTCAAAGATGCGATCAATGAGGGCGTAGGAAATGCGGCTAGTATGGGCCTTGACTTAGATGAGTTCACGTATGAACCTGAAACCCTCTCTTTTCTTGCTGACAATATATCGGGAATGGTCTCCCTGGTTTTATATCTATGCACCGTCAATGCCCAGATCCAATGCAGGGAGGACCTAACCAGAAAGCCAGGTATGCCAAAAAGCAAGATAGTTAGGAGGGGTGAGACTCGCTTTTTCCCCGCCAAAAAGCCAACCATGTGGGAGGTTGGCTACCGGATCGGTGAGGCGTTAGAGGCTTATCGCTCATCTGAACGCGGCACGCCTGGGAAGCCCCATACCACCGTGCCCGACGGCCAGGCAGGGTCTCATGCCAGCCCACGGCCTCATATTCGAAGGGCCCATTGGCACTCCTTCTGGACCGGGCCCCGTAAGGACCCGGATAAACGAAAGCTTGTGCTCAAATGGCTTAGCCCCATATTGGTCGGGGAAAACAGGAGGTAATTGTGCCTATGGTTAGGTCAGTTTCATCAAATGAGGAGGGAGTATGATGGATAAGATGCTAAATACAGACGAACTGGGTCTGCCCAGGGAGAATGTGGAACCAGGTGTAAAGCCTGCAAAGGGTCGCCTGTCAAAAATGTTGCTGTTCCTAGGCATATGCGCATTGTTGTTGGTAGTTGGCGGCGTTATGTTCTTAATGGACCAGGCGAAACTCAGGAGCGAGAAGACCAAAATGGAGAAATTCTCAGCTCTGCCCCATAATACTACACTGGTGTGTTCGTCTGCATATATACTTCCACCGGGTATATTGGCTAGAGATATCAAAAATGGAGAGGTGGTCAGAAAGTGGAGGCTTGTAAGAGCCAAGGTGGACAAGGATTGGCGATGGTTTGTACTGGACACCGAAAAAGGCAAGCTCTGGTCTGTTAGTGATTGTCAGGTGTTACAGGAAGTCAGGGATGGAAAGTAAATCAGCAACAGACATAACCATCGCAAGTGAGGACGTGCTCCCTGTTGAGTGGCATGAGGTAGAAACTCCCGCGGTTCTGAAAACCAGTACCGGTAAGGAGATCAAATACATCAGGGCTGAAGAAGTCCACAGGATACTGTCCCACCTGGAGGGAAGGGACAGGCTAATGGTGGAGGTGCTGTGGAACACGGGGGCGAGGATCAGCGAGGTGCTTGAGCTTACACTAGTTGCTGTCAATTTTAGTGAGCACACAGTAACGATCCGTACAGTGAAGAAAAGGAAGTACAATAAGAAGGGTAAAGAACTGCGAAACGAAATCAAGGGCCTGGAGCTCGCTCTCGCACGGGATCCCAGCTCAAAGATCATCAAAAGGAAGCTGGAAGAGGCTAGGGCGAAGCTCAGTGAGTTGCAGAAGGACCCTCCCCCTCTTTCCTTCCGGACAGTTCCGATAAAGGCTGAGCTTTCAGGAAAGATTGCCGCTTACTGTATGGA
>CAZAKC010000140.1:0-3467 GCA_964485655.1 uncultured Desulfobacteraceae bacterium | reverse complement strand
CCCACCATGGCTGCCCCCACAGCGCCCCCTATGATTGCGTTCTCTGAGATTGGTGTGTCAATCACCCTCGAAGACCCGAATTTTTCAATTAGCCCTGAGGTTACGTTGAAGTAACCGCCGAGGGTAACATCCTCGCCCCATAGAAATATGCGCTCATCTCGCTCCATTTCCTGCGAAAGCGCTATGTTAATGGCCTCTGAAACCGATATTTGCTCTGTTCGGCCTGTGTGAGAGAAATCCCCTTCGTAAAGCTCTCTACTCTCGGGCGTGTACACATCGGTGAGAAGCTCACTGATATCCGGAGGGCTTGACTGCTGTGCAAAATGGACCGCCTCCTGGATCTTTTCATCCACCTCTTTCTTTAATTGCCGTTTTTTCTCCTCATCTAGTATCCCGTGGTCCATGAGTCCCGCCTCCAGCTTAGCTATCGGGTCCTTTCGCAGGAACTCCTCCTGCTCTTCCTTTGGCTTATATGACTGGGGCTCACCCTCCATATGTCCATGATAGCGGTATGTTTTCACCTCCACAAATCGCGGCAAACCATCGGCCCTCATTTTTTCTATAATTTCTCTTATCCTCTCTGAGAGGGAAAGCGCATCGTCGCTGTCGAATTGATACGACTCTATTGCGTACGATGCAGCGCGCCTTTGGATGTTAGTCACGGCCGAGTGTCGATCAATGCGTGTAAATTCCCCATATAGATTGTTTTCCACCACCACCAGCACCGGCAGACGCAACAGAGCAATCATATTCATGGCTTCGTGAAACATCCCTTGGTTTACTGAGCCATCTCCTGCAAACACTACCGAGATATTGTCACTCTTTTCATGGTGTTTAATGGCAAAACCCGCACCCAGGCCAAGGAGGTATCCTGCTCCTACGATACCATTTGCCCCAAGCACACCCATGGAACGGTCCGTAACGTGCATAGAGCCACCCTTTCCTTTGCAAAGTCCAGTGGCCCTACCATATATCTCTGCCATCATGCGCTTAAGCTCCGCGCCTTTTGCTATTATGTGGCCATGGCCCCTATGAGTGGTGTTAAGGTAATCGGTGGGCCGGAGATTGAGACATACAGCAGCAGCCACTGCCTCCTGCCCAATGGAAAGATGTATTGCCTCGGTAGGGATTTCTCCTTCTTTGAACGCCCTAGCCAGGTGTTCCTCAAATGCCCGAATGGTATACATAGTCCGAAGGATCTCAAGGGGCTCTGGGGCCTTTGCCGCGCTTGCCTTAGTACTAGGTTTGTCCTCTGACATTTCATCTCTAAAGGCAAGGGGAAAGGGTTCGAGCTGCCCGAGATCGTAGCTCCGGGGACCCTTTCTTTTAAGCCACCTAAACCTCCGTCTTTTTCTTTTTTTTGCGGCAGCCTTCTGCACCAGATCCTCCCTACCCATTTCCCGCAGGATCTCCGGATAGAGCTTGAACGCAGGTTTTAGTGCTGGAAGCAGCTTAAGCGCCCTTTGCACAGATCCTTTAGCCACGACCTTTCTTGTGGCAATGGCCATAGGCACATTTAGATCCTCCATCCAGAACTTGTGGCTGGTCTCAGAGTTCTGAATCATCTCAACATCAAAGGGTGCGTCTCCCTCAGGATCCCAGTAGTACGTGGGGGTTTCACCACTGTTATCAATAAATAAAGAGGTATCAAAGTCTGTGTAGCGGAACTTTACAATTATCTTCTCCCCCCCTAGCTTTTCCATCACTTCAGGAGTACTAAAGATCCTGTCCCATAAAGCAGAGAGGATCTTCACAAATTCTTGCTTGTCCTTGTATGGTGTCATGGTCTACCTCCTTTTTTTCTCGAGGGGAAAATAGTAGGCAGTTGTGAGAAATGGTAAGTTACAGACCTTAACCGAAATCAAGGCAATCTGATCCTTATTACCTCTGCTCTGATCTCTCCGTCAAGGGTGAGGATACCTATATTTCTTTTCCACAAAGAAAATAGGCCACCGCAAAAGGCACCCGGATTGAATAAAACGGTGCCGTTTTTCTTCCCCACAAATGGCCTATGGCTGTGACCGAATACGATGCAATCAACATGGGAAAAACATGCAGCAATCCTTTCTTTGAGGCCAAAGGGAGGTCCCCAGCCATGAATAAGCCCTATTTTAAGGCCTGATGCCTCAATAACGTGCCTTTGTGGATACCATTTTTTGACCTCGTCATCGTCGCGGTTCCCTGCCACCACGTATAAGGTCTTACCATAAAATACATCCAGGACTCGGCGCTTGCAGAGGTCTCCTGCATGGAGGATAATCTCGGCATCACTGAAATAGGTCTGAACCACATACTCAAGCAAAGGTGTGGGCTTGCTAAGGTGTGTGTCTGAGATCACGCCAATTTTCATAGCTGTCCTATATCTTGAGACCAGCCATCAATCCTTCTTCTATGGCATGCAGGGCATTGCGTGGTTGTTTTGCGTCCCCGATGATATGAAGTTCGGCCACCATGTCTTTGATCCATCCCGCCAAGGAGTTCTCAGGCTCAGAGCCAACCGCAAGGACAACAGAATCGGCCTCTATCAAGTCTTTTTTTTCTCCCTTTTGTACCTCAAGGCCTCGCTCCGTTATTGCTACGGCCTTTGTATTGGTCATTATCGTGACCCCCAGGCGCCGAAGTTCAGCCAGAACCGTCCAGCGCGTGGAAAGCCCTATGTCCTGGCCTGCCTTTCCTGTCATTTCCACTACTGTCACGCTCTTGCATCCCTTGTTGAGTCGCTCATGGATGAAATCCATGTCCTCTGCCTTGTTGACCAGCAAGAAGTGAAGCACTTCCGGTGAGAGCGTTCCTATGTTGGCGAGATAGAGTGCAGTTTCAAGGCCTACTGCATTGCCTCCAACTATCACCACACGTTTACCCACCCCTTTTTTTCCTGAAAGCACATCCCATGCCTGAATCACATTGGCCCTGTCTGCTCCGGGGATCTCAGGTCCAATGGGCCTTGCGCCGGTTGCCAAAATCACAGCATCCGGCTGGACTTGCTTTACAAGCTCTCTGCTTGCTTCCTGACCTAGGCGTATCTCCACCCCAAGGTCCCGTAGATTGTTCTCCAGGTCACGTGCGATCAAGAGCATCTCGCTGCGACCGGGGATATTGAAATTAAGTGGAATCTGGCCACCAAGCCAACCTGCCTTTTCGACCAAGATAACTGTGTGGCCACGCTCGGCAGCAGTGCAGGCGGCCTTCATGCCCGCCGGGCCCCCACCAATTACCAGGACTTTCTTTTTCACCCCTGCGGGCTCAATTGCAAGCTCCCGCTCTCTTCCTGCCCGTGGGTTTACAAGGCAGGTGGCAGGTTTCAACTGGAAGATATTATCAAAGCAACCTTGGTTACAAGCCACGCAATGGTAGATAAGATGTGCCTTGCCACTGGCTGCCTTATTGGGAAGTTCGGGATCAACAATCAATGCCCTTGCCATTGTTACCATGTCAGCCTCCCCATTGCGAATAATCTGTTCACCGAT
>CAZAKC010000139.1:0-3559 GCA_964485655.1 uncultured Desulfobacteraceae bacterium | reverse complement strand
AGCATGAGCAGAAGGTGACGGGTCTGATAAATGATTTAGTGGAACTGGCGATACAAGAGCATGATCATGCCACTAATATCTTCTTGCAGTGGTTTGTAACCGAGCAAGTTGAAGAAGAGGATAGCGCCAGTGAGGTGGTGGAAAAGCTTAAACTTATGGGAGATGCGCGTGGGGGACTTTTTATGCTGGACAGGGAACTCGGCCAGAGGACCTTTACCCCACCCACTCAATAGGAATAGTGAGCGTAGATAGAAAGGAGCATTCAATGGCACAGTGGAAATGTGAAAAATGCGGCTACACCCTTACTGCAGATAAACCACCGGAGAAATGCCCTTCGTGCAAAGAAAAATGCCAGTTCTTGGATGTATCATGCTATATTCCAGAATGTGGATATACGGGCAAAGACGACAGGCTTAGATAACTTTGTGGAGGTATAATCTATGTCCGAAAAAAAATATAGGGTAAGAGCTGAATGCCCTCAGTGTGCATGTGGGGACGTCAGCTTCCTGGGCCCAGAAAAACTCAGGGAAAAGTTCATAGGCAATGAGGATGAAATTGAAATACTATGCCCTCATTGCGGTACCAAGATAAAAGGAAAAGTAGAAATCCTGGACGAGGACTAGAAAGGGTGCGGGGAATGCCTAAAGTATTAATTGTATATGCAACAAGAACAGGCGAAACACAAAATATCGCCGAACTTATTGCCGAAGGCATCAGGTTTGAAGGTGCTGAAGCAGAGGTAGTTAATGTCACCCAGATTAAGAAAGAGACTGATCTGGTCGGTTATGATGGATATGTCTTCGGTTCAGCCACCTACCACGGCGAGATGATGCAGCCCATGAAAACCATGCTTTTTCTCGCTGAGAAAGCGAGTCTTGGAGACAAGGTGGGTGGCTCTTTCGGAGCTTTCGGCTGGAGTGGCGAAGCTCCTACCAGGATATTTGATACAATGAAAAACATCTTCAAGATGGACATGGTCAGCGGTCCTTTGAGATTGAAATCGGCTTATCTTGAAGGTGGGACTCAAATGGCCCAGGAATACGGCAGAGAAATTGCCAAGAAGCTGAATTTGCAGGACATTTAGAAAGGAGGTATTATGGACAAGTGGGTATGTTCTGTGTGCGGATATGTTTATGATCCTGAAGTAGGGGACCCTGATAACGGCGTGCCAGCAGGCACTGCCTTCGAGGATCTCCCTGATGGCTGGACCTGTCCTGTATGCGGAGCAGATAAAGAAATGTTTGAAAAAGAAGGATAAGATCAACATGGGGGAGCCTGCTGACCCATATGGCAACTCCCCCTGCCCATTTTAGGGACATTATTACCTCAATTACCCTCCGATTTCTCAGCATCCTTCCAGAAAAATCTTGACTTAGCGTATCTCAAAAACTAGTATTAAGAATAATTACTATTAAGAGAGTGCACTGGTCATTGAGAAACAAACAGAGACATCGCATGACAAAGCAGCGAAAGGTCATCCTTGAGGAGCTGCGCAAACATGGCTCGCACCCAACAGCCGACGAGATCTATGAGAAGGTGAAAAAACGGTTACCACGCATAAGCCTTGGGACAGTTTACAGAAATCTTGATTTATTGGTTTCCGAAGGGCTCATTACAAGGCTCAGGGGCGATTATCCGCAGATGAGATTTGACCCTCGCACTGACGACCACTACCATATCACCTGTCTCTATTGCGGTAAAATTGAAGATGCCCCTGTGGAGCCCTTGCATGACCCAATAAAGAACTTGGAAAATGCGGTCGGTCACCTAACCAAATACGGCGTGTTTGGGCACAAACTTGAGTTTGTGGGTTTCTGCTCGGAGTGTCTTAGCAAACATAAACCAGAGTTCGAGGGAAAGTTTGAGGCCTCGGCAAAACCTTGAGGAGTAACTTTTAGCTAAAAGGAGGTGGCATCATGACAACTCCAATGCATTGTCCGGGTTTTGAATCATTAAAGACCTTGAAATCCTTCACCTGTAAATGTCCCAATTGCGGTAAGGAGAAGGAAATTTTCTCGGACGAGTTTGACCGGAAGCATATTTGCTCTGGGTGTGGTCAGGAAATCGATTTTACAAAATGTGAAATTATAGCAGAGGCTGGAGTGTAGCTAGGAGGATTATGACGCGTTTTGAATACCGCATAACAAGACATCCAGCAGCGAATTTTATGGATCTTGTGTATTTCTGCTCACCAGAGGGCGAGTGCCACCTCGAAAAGGTAGCCAATAATCAGATAGATGTGCTACAGAATATCTTGAACGAAATGGGAAGTGAAGGATGGGAATTAGTCCAGCTTGCTTTCGGTAAAGGAGGAATTGTAGGCTTCTGGAAAAGAAAGCTAGAAAGCTAGGTAAAAGAAAATAAACCTGGAAGGAGGATAAGGCGGAATGGAAAAGGTTAGTAAAACTGGCAAGAAACCTGAGGAGAAGAAAGGCCTCAATATAAGAGAGGTCACGTCGTGTGAAGCCACAGCCCAGATGCTGCGAAGGATAGAAAGAGACGGCAATGAGACCGTCTTTCATAGAGCAGCCGCTATGAAACCCTGCCCCATTGGTAAAGATTCTGCCTGCTGCAAGCATTGCGCCATGGGTCCCTGCAGATTAAACTCAAAGGACCCCTATTCGAAAACTGGTGTTTGTGGTGCTACTATTGACACTATACAGTCCCGAAATTTCGCTCGAATGGTGGCAACCGGGGCAGCAGCGCACACTGATCATGGAATGAGCATGCTAGACCTATTCCGTGAGGTTGTTAATGGAAATATCAAAGATTACACGATAAAAGATCCGATCAAACTTGAAGAAGTTGCAAGGGAAATCGGCATTGAAACCGAGGGGCGAGAAATTAAAGATATCGCCACTGATCTGTATAAGGAATTGGAAAGGACATACACACAGGTTGAAGGTGAAATTCCTTTTGCAAAACGCGTCCCCGAAAAAACACTGGAGACGTGGAGGAAGAATGGGGTTGTCCCTCGCGGCGCCATGAGAGAGGTCATGGAATTATTACATCGGACCCACATTGGGGTAGATCAAGACTATGAGAATATTACAAAGCAATGTAGCCGAGCCGCGTTAGTCGACGGGTGGGGAGGTTCCATGGTTGCCACTGAGATTTCTGATATCCTCTTTGGTACCCCTACCCCGGTCCGAGCTGAAGTGAATATGGGCTGCCTGAAAGAAGATCACGTCAACATCATCATTCATGGCCATGAGCCCAATCTTTTTGAGTCAATGCTTGAGTCTGTCAATGATCCCACCTTGATAGAACTTGCCAAAGAAGCCGGAGCCCAAGGCATAAACCTTGTGGGGATGTGCTGCTCAGGCGCTGAGATGCTTTCTCGTCACGGCATCCCCCATGCGGGTAACTTCCTTTCCACAGAGGTGGTAATGGCTACAGGCGCTGTGGATGCCATGGGCGTGGACGTACAATGCATTATGCAGGGTCTTGCAAAGGCTGCAGAATGCTATGGGACTAAACTCTTTACCACAAATCCCAGGTGCCATATCGAAGGGGTTGAGCATATCGAGTTTATTGAACATGAACCCAGAAAGTGTAC
>CAZAKC010000138.1:0-3625 GCA_964485655.1 uncultured Desulfobacteraceae bacterium | reverse complement strand
CTATATTGAAAGCCTCCACCCATTTTAACCCCGTTGATCTGGTCTGCGGCGTCAAGGATTGGGAGGGTAGACCATTTGACCTGAGAGAGTTTGTGGACGAGGATGCAGTCTTCATCTCGCAGAAATCCAAGGAGGGCAAGGACCTCAGGGCACTTGAACTGCCTGGACTATGGAACGGCGCAATGGCCGAGTGGATCACATTTTTCGTGGAGGTCCCATTGATTACGTTTAATCCTGTTAAAACGGTAAATGCCTTGCTGAGAAAAGAGCATCAGCCAGAGGGAGCCTAGAACGTCACTGTGACTTATACATTGCGATGGAACAAAACCACAAGAACGTAGAAATTTTAAAACGTGACAACAAGACCTTTATCCTTATAGGCACCGCACATGTGTCTAAAGAGAGTGCGGAGCAGGTTGCGTCCATAATAAAGGAGGAAAGACCGGACACTGTCTGCGTGGAACTATGCCAGTCACGCTATGAAACCCTTACCAAGAAAAAACAGTGGGAAGAAACAGACCTGCTCAAGGTCATAAAAGAAAAAAAGGCCTTCTTGCTCCTGTTTAATTTTATCCTCTCTTCGTTTCAGAAAAAAATAGCAGACCGTCTGGGGGTCAAGCCTGGTCAGGAAGTGCTGGAGGCAATAAAGGCGGCCAACGAGATTGGGGCCCAAATACACCTCTCAGATAGAGATATAAGGGTGACACTTTCAAGGACATGGCGACTCATGGGATTTTGGACCAAATTGAAACTCCTCACTCAAGTCTTTACATCTGCTTCTGAAATTGACTCCATTAAAGAGGCCGAGATTGAAAAAATGAAGGACCTCAATGTCGTCGAATCGTTAATCTCAGACGTGGCAAAGAGCCTCCCTGAAGTGGGACGCGTGCTGATAGATGAGAGGGATCAATATCTCTCTCAAAAGATTAGACAAGCCCCTGGCGACAAGATCGTAGCCGTGGTAGGTGCTGGACATTTACCGGGAATAAAGAGATATTGGCACAAGGAGATAGACACAGCAAAACTAGAGTCTTTGCCACCAAAGGGCAAATTCATCACCATAGCCAAATGGCTCATTCCGGCACTCATAATCGGCCTCATTGCTGGAGGCTTCTTAGTTGCGGGCCGACAGGCGGGCACCCATATGGTAAAATGGTGGATAGTTGCCAACGCGGTGCTCTCAGGCCTGGGAGCTGCTGCTGCCCTGGGTCACCCCCTCACCATAATATCTGCAATAGTGGCTGCACCCATAACATCCCTGAATCCTCTGATGGCTGCAGGCTGGGTTGCAG
Organism: uncultured Desulfobacteraceae bacterium; assembly: GCA_964485655.1. Classification (GTDB taxonomy): domain Bacteria; phylum Desulfobacterota; class DSM-4660; order Desulfatiglandales; family Desulfatiglandaceae; genus B111-G9. The sequence goes on along the minus strand of CAZAKC010000138.1, from coordinate 2,333 downwards.
GGATAGTCGAAGTGTTTTTCGGCAAACCAAAAGTAAAAGACTTTGAAGCACTTTCAGAGGACTTGGGGTCCATAGGAGGGTTTTGGAAGAACAAGATTACCAGGATTCTCTTGGTTGTGGTGCTGACAAATATAGGCAGTTCTCTGGGGACCTTTGTGGCTATTCCCCTCATGGTGAAAACGCTTGCACACTGATGTATGCGCTGTATGCCTCTCTCATCCGGTCCTTGAGGTAAGATAATACTCGGTCATCGAGGCTGTTTACATCAAAGCAGTAACCATCTTCATCCAACAGTCCTTTTGGAATCAGGTTGCCCATTGATCCATCCCTTCTTGGTACTGGTTGACTTTCCTTTCCTAGCATTTTATCTTTTCTATGAAAAGGGGTGAGCCATGATGGACGAAGGAGAATACAAAAGAAAATACACCAACCTCAGAATACTCAAGAGCATCCAGGAATATCTAAAGGATGACACAAAGGCGCCCACCGCAGTGTATCCCATCAAGGTACCTGATCAGCTCTTGTACCAAATCCTTCAACATCAGGGGCCTGAGAAGGCCGATGAAGTGATACACAGGATATTTAAGATAGGCCTCACAATATGGAGTGAGCAATTATATAAGGAGGCATTCGGGTCCGAGGAAAGCCTCAAGGCCTTCATTGACTTGGTGAAAAAAAGGAACAAAGAGTAGTGAGCACAAATTTCTGGACGGACCAGTATTGACTTGGCAAAGATGGCCAATCTTCCTATCAGGTTAATTGCTGAGAAAAAGTTGCATCACTCCGGCGGTCGCTTTATCAATCCTTTCACGAATGCTGAGTACGGTAACCTATGGAGACTTCTGAGATGGAAGCTATTCAGCAAAAATCGGTTCAAACACTTCTATAAATATGAAAAGCAGGCACCTGTGGTGGTAGACATGGAGGCCTTGAATACAACTGGCACCGTCTCGGTCACCTTCCTCAAACATGCCACAGTCTATATAAATTATTTTGGAAGACGAATCCTGGTGGATCCGGTCTTTTTCGGACTGTTTGGATTCATCGAGGACTTCACTCCTCTGGCATTCAAGGTCTCCGCTCTCCCGCCACCCGATGCTGTGCTCATAACACACGGGCATTACGACCACCTTGATATTCCATCGCTTCGCCAACTGAATCCCTCAACTGATATTGTAGCCCCCCTCGGATATGAGTCCATATTGCAAGCAACAGGCTATGCGCGTGTCGTCTCGCTCGACTGGTATGAAACCCATCTATTGGACGACCTGGAAATACTTTTGTTGCCTTGCAGCCATTGGACAATGCGTAACCCATTTCTGGGCGCCAATAGCGCTCTTTGGGGCTCCTATGTATTAAGAGGCAGAAATCGGGGGCCCTGCATCTTTGTTTCCGGGGACACTGCCTATTTCAGGGGTTTCAGAGAAATTGGAGAACAATTTTCAATAGATCTGGCCATTATAAACTTGGGAGCCTATGAACCCCGCTGGTTCATGGCCAAGAGCCATCTGAACCCGCCAGAGGCGGCTCAAGCCTTCCTTGACCTGAGGGCCGATAAGCTGATAGTGGTCCATTGGGGGACATTTCGGTTGGGCGATGAACCCGTCTATTTACCTCCGTTGGATATTGCCAAAGAGATGGGCAAGAGAGGTCTGGCCGACCGTCTCATCAAAATCAAGCACGGCGAGACTTTAGATCTGTTCTCTGGAGGGAAGCAATATTCCTAAGGGTCGCAAGAGCCGCGCCAGTAGCCCATTTCGAGGATGAAAAAAATTAGATTTTTTGAAATTTTGAGTTGAAAAGCCAATCGGGATTTGTTAATTATCGCGCAAACATGGTTAAACTCAATTCCCATTAAAGAAAGGAGGGCACAATGAACAAGGCGGATTTAATCAATGAAGTGGCGAAGGTTGTTAGCACAAAGAAAGAGGCCCAGGCAGCCGTGGATTGCGTTTTTGACACCATCAAGAAGGCTCTCAAAAAGAAAGACAGCGTCACTATTATAGGCTTTGGGACATTCAAGGTCGACAAAAGGAAGGCAAGAAAAGGTAGAAATCCGCAAACGGGCGAAGTGATCAAGATTAAGGCAAAAAAGGTACCCAAGTTCGTGCCAGGAAAAGCCCTCAAAGAGCTAGTAAAGTAAGCCTCTGCTCTCCAGTGAACTTTTGGAGCCCTCTTTGCACCGGCACAGCCGGAGCGAGAGGGCTTTTTAATTTTCTTACACCTTATTGCAGAATACCGGTTACAAAGGCATATAGGCAATGGTGCCGGAGGAGGGAGTCGAACCCCCACGGGCGCGAGGCCCACTGGATTTTGAGTCCAGCGCGTCTACC
>CAZAKC010000137.1:1800-3631 GCA_964485655.1 uncultured Desulfobacteraceae bacterium | reverse complement strand
TTTTGTCATAGCCGAATTTCTCTGCCATTGCCTGATACATGGCAAGCATCACCGAGGCAATGGCATTAATTGTGAGCCCTGTACCGATTTTGTCCAATTGAATGTCCTTGAAGGCAATCTCAAAATCCTTCAGTGAATCTACCGCCATTCCCACCCGGCCCACTTCTCCTTCGGCCATGGGATCATCGGAGTCATAACCCATCTGAGTAGGCAGATCAAAGGCCACATTCAGCCCCGTTTGGCCATGGGATATCATTAGCTTGAATCGTTCATTGGTCTCTTCAGGGGTTCCAAACCCTGTATACTGTCGAGTAGTCCAGTTTCGGCTTCTGTATCCCAAAGGATAAAGGCTTCTGGTAAAGGGAAACTCCCCCGGGTCTCCAAGGTCCTTGTCATAGTCAAATCCAATTTGCTCCAAATCTTCAGGCGTATAAACGGCCTTTACCTTGATGCCTGACTGGTAAATGACCTCCTTGATGGCATCCTTTTCATCCTTTATATAAGTTGCTACTCCCATGGCTCTCTCCTTTGTCGCCTATTTTCTAACGTTTTCTTGGATAAACTTTACAATGTCCTTGAAATAGCTACCACCCGGGAAGACTCCATCCACCCCCATTTCTTTGAGTACAGGTATATCCTTACTGGGGATAACACCACCCACAACTATCAGCTTGTCTTCTATCCCCTTTTCCTTCACGAGGCTCATCAACTTCCTGCATATGGGGATGTGAGCCCCGGACATGATTGAAAGCCCGATGACGTCCACGTCTTCCTGGATAGCCTGATTGACAATGCTGGGTACGGTCTGATGTAGCCCTGTGTATATGACCTCCATTCCTGCCTCACGCAATGCATGGGCCACCACCTTGGCTCCTCGATCGTGGCCGTCCAGCCCGGGCTTTGCCAATAGCACTCTTATCTTCCTCTCTGTCATTTTCCCCTCTCTCCTTCCTGAGTCCTTGCGCCTTTACCTTTGTACCCCCACGCCACCTCTCCCAGATACCACACACCCTACCCTTGAGTCGTCTGTCCCATATCGAACTGCTTCAGCACTACCTCTTGTCCCCACAATATATGTTCCTTGACAAGAGCTTCCACTTTGTCTGCCTCACGGCGCTTCATAAACTTCAACATGGCCTTATGATCCTCGTTGCTCCGTTTTGCCATGCCTTTTACCCTGAGGATCACCCTGCGGTAGCGGTAGATTTGATCCCGCAGGTCATTGATCATCTTGATGAGTCTGGGGCTGCGGCTTAAGGTGTACAAAAGGTCGTGAAACTCCGTGTTTATTCTAAAAAGGGCCTCTATATCTCCCTTGGCCATATGCCTCTGGTATTCTTGGATCTTTCCTTCAAGCGCTGCAAGATCATCTTCGGTATGGCGTAAAGCAGAGAGTCTGGCTGCATAACTTTCCAATGCGGCCCTGATTCCAAATGTCTCCTCCACATCTTCCCTGCTCAGCCCTGCCACAAAAAACCCACTATTGGGGAAATGCCTGATCCAGCCCTCGCGCTCCAGCTTATGAAATGCCTCGCGAACCGGAGTGCGACTGATCTTCATGGCCTGAGCAATACGGCTCTCCGCAATCCTTTGGCCAGGGGGGAGCCTCCCGTTGATTATAGCCCCTTTAAGCTCCTCGTACACAAATTGTCCAAGGGATTTTCTCTCAGGAGCCTCTCTGAAAAGATCCACTTATCCCTCCTGCCCTCCACAGATCAGGGTATCACCTATAGGCCTGCCCATCTTGCAATATTGGTCTGCAGGATCTCGTGTGTTCCCCCTCCATAAAGGAGAAAGCGGTTATCCCTGTAATAGCGTTGGGCACTGTATT
>CAZAKC010000137.1:0-1790 GCA_964485655.1 uncultured Desulfobacteraceae bacterium | reverse complement strand
GTAGCCATAGGCCCCGAAGATACGGGTGGCCTCATCAGCAGCCGAGCACGCAGCTTCAGTGGCAAAATACTTGGCCATAGAGGCCTCTTTCATACATGGGATCTTGTTGTCAATCATCTCAGTGGCCTTGTAGGTAAGCAGCTTCGAGGCCTCAAGGTTTGTGGCCATATTGGCTATTTTGGCCTGAATCAATTGGTATTTGCTGATGGGTCGGCCAAACTGGACCCTCTCATGGGCATAGCGGATGGAATCGGCCAAGGCTGCCCGCTGAAGCCCTATGGCAAGGGCTGCTGTCATGGTCCTTATCTCGGCCAAGATCGACATGAGATTGTTGAGCCCCTGCCCTTCTTGCCCCAGCATGAAGTGATGGGGAATCTTAACATTGTTGAAGGCAAGCTCTGAGATCTTTGTGGTTCTGGTGCCCAAAAGGTCAAAGGGCTTACTAACTGACAGCCCCGGCGTGTCCCTAGGAATAAAGAAGAAATTTAGTCCCCGAAACTTCTTTGCTGGATCAGTCTGGCACAAAACCGTGTAAAAATCCGCCACCGGGCCATTGGTAACCCACGTCTTCATCCCATTAATGACAAAGCCATCTTCGGTCTTTGTTGCCGAGGTACTGACATTGCCTAGGTCAGATCCTGCTTCTGGTTCAGTGAGACAAAAACAGGCCACCTTTTCCCCTCTCATGGCGGGAAGAAAATATTTCTCATGCATCTCCTCTGTGCCAAAATGGAATAAAAAGTTGGTTCCCATCAGGCACTGCATGGCGGTGATGGCAGCCACACTCATCAGCCCTCTAGCCAGTTCCTCGCAAATGATGCAATACAGCGTTGTGTTACCACCGCTGCCCCCTTTGTTTTTGGGATAACGGATTCCAAAGACTCCCATTTTCCCTATCATTTGAAACATTTCCATGGGAAATTCGCCCTTTTCATCAATCTCTTGGGCGCGCGGGATCAATTCTGTATCCACAAACTTGGCCATGGTTTTTCTTATCAATTCTTCTGGTTTGGACCTTAGCATGCGTTCCTCCACCCCTGTTATGACTCTTTCAGACGACTGATCATCTCCGGCACAACTTCATGCAGGTCTCCCACAATACCCCAATCAGAGACCTGAAAAATAGGTGCGCGAGGGTCTTTATTTATTGCAATTATATATCTGGAATTCATCATTCCTGCCCGATGTTGGATGGCACCTGAAATCCCACAGGCAATGTATAGTTCAGGTCTTACGGTCTGCCCTGTCTGTCCAATCTGCCGTTCTTGGGGAATCCAGCCTTCCTCAACAGCCACCCGCGTCCCTGCCACTTCCCCTCCCAATGCCTCTGCCAGTTCCTCCAGCTTCTTGAATCCCTTTGCATCTCCTACTCCCCGGCCGCCTGCAACAATCACCTTTGCTAGGGCCAGATCGACCCCCTTTTTCTCCTCTCTCACCGACTCAAGGATCTTTGTGAGAAGGCCCTGTTGAGACAGCTTGACCTCATGTCTAATGATCTGGGGACTAACGGGTCTTTTCCTCGCCTCCATAACCCCTGGCCTTACTGTGGCCATTTGAGGCCTGGAGTAACGATTCGCGATTGTTGCCATAACATTGCCACCAAAGGCTGGCCTGGTCTGAAGGAGGATCTTCTCTTCAGGGTCAATGCTGAGTTCCGTGCAGTCTGCAGTGAGCCCAACACCCACTCTCCTCGATACCCTAGGGGCCAGATCCCGGCCGATGTGGGTGGCCCCCATTAGGAGGATATTTGGCTTGTTCTCCTTTACTAGGGACTCTATAACGTCCGTGTA
>CAZAKC010000136.1:0-3730 GCA_964485655.1 uncultured Desulfobacteraceae bacterium | reverse complement strand
TAATCCCTCCACAGCGAAGGGGACATGCTGCACACCCGTATTTCTTCTTTTCAAACCGTATCACTGAGTCTGCGCCTATTTTTTGTGACTCACTCAGAGGAAAATCCAGATAACCCACGCCTGACCAGTTCTTTACCGGACTATCTCCATTTTCTGCACTCATGACATTTAGGGAACATGGGCCAAATTTTTGCAGCAAAAGTCTCCACAGGACAGAAGGCTGGCGTACATAAACATATCCAGGCCTCATAAACCGACCCAAAAGCCCCAGTAATCTGTCGTTCAGATACGGCTCCAGGCTACGCAGTTTCTTGAGACGTTTTAAGAATTCTCTACTCAAACGCAGGATTTCCTCTCCATTTGCCACTTCAACTTTGCTGCCTCCACATGCCACTACGGCCTTCAAGTTCTTAGCCCCTAACACTGCTCCTAGACCACCCCTTGCCGCTATCCTTCCCCTGTCAGTGACGATACCGGAAATAAGGCTCTGTCGTTCTCCGGCTGGCCCTATGGCTGCTATTTGAGCCTTTTTGCCGTGTCGGTCCTTTAGCAACGCCTCGGTCTGCACGGTGTCTTTGCCCCAAACAAAATTAGCATCCTCAATCAGCACCTGTTTTTCGTCCATGACTACATATACGGGCGCCTCACTTTTACCCATAATTACGAGAGCATCAATAGCGCAGCGTTTCAGTGCAGGGGAAAAGTATCCCCCGCAATTTGCATCACCCCAGCTATTGGATGCAGGTGATTTGCCTGCTACGGTGAAACGACCTGAAAACAGGGCGCCCGTATCGGTGAGCACTCCCGGGGTGAAGCATAACACATTGGCCTCAGACAAGGGATTGCACCCCGGCTCGATTCGCTCCCAAAGAATCTTGGCGCTAAGCCCCAGACCTCCTAGATATTTCTCATAGGTCTGCTCGCTCAACTCCTCTACCCAGGAATTTCTGTCCGAGAGGTCCACAAACGCAATCTTGTGCCAAACACCTGTTCCCTTCGATTTTTTCTCCACTTCTGCGCTCCTTCAACTCCTGACATTCCCTCGGCCAATTTAGCAAGCTTTCCCAGCGGTGACAATGGAATAAGTTCATTGCCCTGCCCATGTGCCCGCATTTTGTTTTGGCGGGGCCAGCCCTGCCTGAAAATTACGATTTCATAGCAAGATCCTAACCCTTTTCTACTTCAGCTTTTTTATTGTCAAAGAGGTCTTTTTAGGATTTAATATTTGTGCTTGATCCAACTCTACCTTCTGACCGGGGCCTGACGGTGGGAAATAAGAGGACAGTGTTATTCGCATTCGTGGCCTTTTTGGCCAGTTGCCTAGCGGCATCGGGGTGCTCTCAACAGGACAGTGAGGAGGCTCCTGAGCGGCAGAAGGTAGTGGTCAAGATCCAACGGCCTCCGATGCCTGTCCAGAAACCCTCGGCAAGCGAGCCAGTTAATATTGAGGCTTCCCACAAGCCTGTACAACATGAGCGAAAAGCTGCGGGGCAATCACCAGGGCTTCAAGATCATGAGCAGGAAGGCTGGTACCCCGTGACCGACCAGGACACACTGATTATCGTAGCAGGAAATTCTCGTGTTTACTCAGACCCTTACAAATGGCCCAGCCTCTTGAGGTTGAATCTGGACAAACTTGAATCCTTTGGACTTACACCCGGGCTGGAAGGAAGACAACTGCCAGCGGGTATTCGCCTTAGATACCTTACACCACAGGAGGTGGAACACCGGCGGACAGAGCTTCAGGGCCACAAATGGGTCGTCAATATCCTTTCTGACAAGGGCAGTAAAAGGATATCCGCGCTTGCGCTCAAATTGCTCAAAGCCAGGATTCCCGTCTATATTGCCAAAGCTGAAATCAAAGGACAGCAATGGTTGAGACTCAGGACTGGGTTTTTTGCCTCCATTGCCGAGGCCAAGAAGATAAAAGCCAAAATTGAACAGATTACAGGACTGAAGGGACTATGGGTGGCCAAGATTAGCGATCAGGAATTTCAAAAATATGCAGGTTACTGAGACGGGTCGTATCAGCGTGGAGGAAGCTGAGTCATGCTTGAAAATAAGCAAATCATAGTCGGCGTTACAGGAGGAATTGCAGCATATAAGGCTGCTGAGCTTGTGCGCCTCCTGGTGAGGGGAGGAGCTAACGTCAAGGTTGCTATGACAAGACATGCTACACAGTTTGTAGCTCCCCTTACATTCGAGGCCCTTACGGGCAACAGGGTCGTTACCGCTATGTTTGATCAGGAGGGCGTATCCATGGCTCACATCACGTGGGCCCAGGAGTCAGACCTTATAGTAATCGCCCCAGCTACTGCCAATTTCGTGGCCAAGATAGCGCATGGCATTGCCGATGATTTTCTCTCTACCCTCGTGGTTGCATCCACTGCACCTGTATTGGTATGCCCGGCCATGAACAACCGTATGTATGAGAACCCGGTTGTACAACAAAACCTGCAATCCCTGAAGAACAGGGGTATCCAGGTAATGGAACCTGCACAGGGCGCGCTGGCTTGCAGGTCCGAGGGCAAGGGAAGGCTACCAGAGGCCCAGGAGATTTTCGATAACATTGAAGCGCTCATAGGGCCACACGATCTCAGTGGCAAAAAGATAATGGTTACAGCCGGGCCCACGATAGAGCCCATTGATCCCGTCAGATTCATCTCGAATCGCTCCAGTGGAAAGATGGGATATGCCATTGCAAAAGTCGCAAGAGCACGAGGCGCAAAAGTCCTGCTGGTAACCGGCCCTGCCTCGGCAGATACTCCCAGTGGAGTCAATACCGTAAAGGTGAGAACCGCTGAAGAAATGAAAGACGTGGTTCTGGATAAGGCCCCAAATTTTGATGCCGTAATTATGGCTGCCGCAGTGGTCGATTACAGGCCCAAGCGCTACCACGAGCAAAAGATCAAGAAAACCGAAGGCGATCTGAGCCTTGAACTTGAAAGGACGCCCGATATACTCAAAGAACTGGCAATATCTCGAGACAAGCATCCCCGGTTAGTCGTGGGCTTTGCTGCAGAGACCGAAGCCCTTATAGAACATGCAAGGGAAAAGCTGGTTCAGAAGAATCTGGATATGATCGTGGCAAATGATGTTTCCAGGACTGATGCGGGCTTTGAGGTAGATACCAACGTGGTGAAGATTATTTACAAAGATGGAACAATAGAAGAACTCCCTCTCATGAGCAAGGAACAGGTAGCTGTCCAGATCTTGGACAGAGTTGCTGAATCCTTAGATTAAAGGAGGCTCCCATTTCCCTGACCAGCTAGAGGCCTCGCTTCTCAGACCCGGCATCAGGGATATTAAATAGAAAGATGACGCCGCCAAATTCACCTGAAGAAGATTTGAAACAGGTTTTCACCTGGCTCAAGGAACAACTAGTTACTTATAGGGAACTGGGATTAGCGCCCCCACCCTTTTCGCAACGCACTGTTCAATACTTGATGCTGAGAGGAACCCACGGCAGTATGGGAAAAAAGCAGCTCGCAAAAATATCAAGCCTCGATGATCTACGACAACTCATTGGTCAGTGCACCAGATGCCCCTTGCATAAAGGGCGTAAAAACCTTGTGTTTGGTGAGGGCAACGCCCAGGCCCGGCTGGTCTTCGTGGGCGAGGCACCTGGCAGAGAAGAAGATCTCATGGGCAGGCCGTTTGTGGGCGAGGCAGGTCGGCTGCTTACCCGCATCATAGAAAACGGCATGGGGCTTAAAAGAGAAGAGGTCTA
>CAZAKC010000135.1:0-3790 GCA_964485655.1 uncultured Desulfobacteraceae bacterium | reverse complement strand
TGACCGAGTGGCAGGCATACCAATATGCCAAGGAAATGATGGCACTGGCAGGGGTGAGCATAAATGCCACTGAGGGCTTCACAGCATTCATAGAGAAGAGAAAACCTGTCTGGGATGAGAGTTCGCCTTTCTAGCGGTAGCAAGAAAATTCGGGGCGTCCTGTTTGACCTGGATGGGACCCTCACACTCCCGGGTGCCCTGGATTTCCCGGCTATAAAGGAGGAAATGGGGTGTCCTTCCGAGGTGCCCATCCTCGAGTATATAGAATCAAGAGGCGAGGAAGAAAGAGCGCATCTGTACAAGATCTTGGAAAAGCACGAGAGGAAGGCAGCCAAAAACTCGATCCCCAACGAGGGTGCTATCAGATGCCTGAAGGTCCTCAAGGCCAAGGGAATTCAACTGGGAATTATAACCAGAAACAGCCTAGTTTCTGTGGATCAAGTGCTGAGAAATTTTGAGGGGATATCCGCGAAAGATTTTTCTGTTATTATAACACGAGAAAATGCCATCCCTAAACCCGATCCTGAAGGAGTACACAAGGCCGCTGAGGCGATGGGCATCAAACCCCAGGAACTGCTGGTTGTAGGGGATTTCCTTTTTGATATCATGGCTGGTCAGACAGCGGGTGCCCACACTGCTCTTATCAAGAACGTGCATCCAGACATGGATGTTTCTTTGTGGCCCAAGGCAGACATCGAGATTGAAACATTAGATGAACTGCTTCGCTATCTTTGTTGAAATCACCCCTGTGTTTGGCCTTTGTCTGTGAAACGTCTGATAAACTTGGTAGCTATCAAGGACGTGGCTATGCTTACCACCACTGCACCTGTCAAAAGGAGGGCGATCGTTTGACCGGTAGCTTGCGCCCAGCTTATTCGATCGCCTGCATAGTAACCCAGAGAAATAAAAAGAAGCAATTGTATAGCCACTGACACTCCATCAACCGCCAGAAATCTTAGCCAGGGGTAAGAAGCGGCGCCAGCGGCGACATAAGCCGCAGCCCTTATGCCGAATGTAAAGCGTGCAAGAAATAATGTCCAACCGCCATGGTTAAGAAATGCCCTTTGATACATTTCGAGTCGCTTGGCCCCTACCATCTTGAGTATGTATTTTTTCACAAGGGGCATTGTGAAGAGCCACCGAACGGTACAAAAAAGGATAGTATCGCCGGACACTATGGCCAGAAACCAAAATGGCGGGCTCAGGACAGGGTCACTCATTTTTTGCGAGAGTGCATAACCACCACCGATGAGGAGAGGATTTTCGGGGACTGGAAATCCCAATCCTCCGATGAAGAGGCTTAGCGCCATTCCCCATAGAACTGATTGGCCTGTTCCGTTCAATCAAACAGCCTTTCAATACGATGCATGTTCCTTGCCTTATACACATTACGGCAGTGCCCTATTCTGCCTTCACTAGTACAACCTGTCCTGGGAAGATAGTACTTCGTGGGCTAAGGTGATTCAATTTCAAGAAGTCCGAAAGGCTCATCTGATGCTTCTGTGCAATAATAAAAGGAGAATCACCTTGTTCAACCTTATACCGCTTTGTCTTAAATGAGACCTCGGCCTGCTGAATCCTTGGTATCAGTAGAATCTGACCAATCTGAAGTTGAACACTATGGAGGTTGTTTGCCCTTTTGATAGCGCCCGTGGTGGTTCCAAAGCGCCTTGCTATCTTCCAGAGAGAATCTCCTCTTCTGACTTTATAAGGCTCGCCTTCGCCAGGGATCTGAGGCACAGGGGCAGGGCCTGCTTTCTTTAAACGTCGGCCTGCAGCCTTTACCACTCTGCGGCCCCTTAGGGGGATCTTTAATTTCCACCCGGCCCTGATAAACCTTATACTTCTGAGCCTGTTAAATGCTACTATCGCCCGAATTGAAGTTTTGTATCTCTTGGCTATACCTGACAGAGTTTCTCCCCGTCTAACTCTATGAACCACATAGGCAGGTACAGGAGGACTCCACACCGGCAAATCCTTTAGCTTGGCCATCAATAACGTACCCTTGCCCTTGGGAAGACGCAGTTGATAGGGACGATTAGGTGTTGAATTAAACCTCAGCTCGGGGTTTAAATCCCGTAAAAGGGCATAACTAATACTCAAGTATCTTGCTATGGTTTTCAGGTGTACCTGCTTATTTATGGTTACAGTTTCGGTCTCAACAGGATCATCCGTGGGGGGAAGGGTAAAGCCATAGACCTGCGGGTTTGACAGGATGTGCAGCACGGCCATAAACTTAGGTACATAAAAGGCAGTCTCCATGGGTAGCTTTTCATAAAGGTCCCAGAAATTATCCAGGTAATTTATGTGTTGGGTCCTGATACACCTCAATACGGTCCCTTCTCCACAATTATATGCTGCCAGGGCAGTTGTCCAGTCCCCAAATATTCTGTGTAACTCTTTCAGGTAAGCTATCGCCGCCTTGGTAGACTTCTCGGGGTCCATTCTCTCATCCACCCACCTATCCCTCTTGAGCCCATACTTGTAACCAGTGGATGCGATAAACTGCCACAGACCAAGGGCCCTTGCGCGGGACAGTGCCCTAATCTTGAATCCACTTTCTATTAGAGGCAACCAGGAAAGCTCTTCGGGCAGTCCAGCTTCCTTCAACATTTTAACAATAAGCGGGCGGTACCTGCCAGATCTTCGATAAGCGTTCAGGAAGAAATTGCGCTCCTGACTCTGAAAGATGTGTATCGCCTGTTTGACATATTTGTTCATTACAAGTGGTATTTCTTTGCCATTGCCTGTTGCCACTGTGAAGCGAGAGGAATAAACTTCGATGATTCGTTTAGAGATGGTAAAGCGCAGATCATCTTTCTGTTGCTCAATCTCCGGGTTGCCGTTTCCATCCACTTTTAAGATAAGTGAATAGGCCTGGTCAAGGGCGTCCAGGGCGTTATCAAGATCACCGTGCTCCCAATAATCAGATGCCGTCTGGCAAAACTCCAGGGCAGAGTCCAGTAGTTCTTGATCCGATGGTTTTGTCTTAACAACAGGTTTTACAGGAGGGCAGGGTTCAGGGGATTTTGGCTTTGGCCTGGGGGAGGGAGCAGGTGGTGAAGTCTTTTCGGTTTTTGGTTCTGGTGTTGTGGGCACCTGTGTTTCTACACCCAGTGCAGCCTCTTTCACTGGGGAAGATGGCTTTTTTTCGCTCCCTTGGGGCTCATTGCTGGAAGGGACCCCGGGTTTAATGGGGACCTGGGGGGCTTTGACTTTCTGCACAGGCCCTTGTGGGGCCTTCTGGTTAGCTTTATCGATTGAAGTCGTCTTATCTATGGGAATCTTTGCCTCGGGTTTGGGTTTAGTAAGAGGAGCCGCACACCCGAAGCACAAAAAGCTCAAAACAGTAATAATCAAAAGAGTGGAGCGAGAGTACATACACCTACCTGCCACTTTAAACACAATTTTAGCCAGCTTTCCATTTCCACTGTTTGAATCTCCAGCGTTTGGCCTCGGGAGTATAGAAGACAGCCTCCAATGGGTCAAGGGTATTGAGGCAAGATTCACATCTTTTTTAGAATATCGACAAGTTGCTCCTGGGTGTTTAGCTCTGGATGATCTGTGACTATGGCGAGCAGCTTATTTAAGATTTGCCCCACCTTGGGCCCTGGTGATATGTTCAGCACCTCCATTACCACGCGACCATCTATGGCAAGATCCCTTGGAGAAAGGGCCAATTCTTCTTTATGCAGTAGTGCGCCAACCCTTTGCCGGAGTTGGTCGATAGATTCAAGGTCCACATCGGCTCTCCCATGGGCGATCAGATCGGCCCTGCGAAACTCAATGA
>CAZAKC010000134.1:0-3935 GCA_964485655.1 uncultured Desulfobacteraceae bacterium | reverse complement strand
CAATGTCCTTTGCAGCGTTCATACAAGCTTCACTGCAGACCTCACTTCTTGCATTGTGCCCTTGGCCACCTCTCTGGCCCTGCGGCAGCCCTCATGAACGATCTCTCTAACCTTTGAAATATCTGTCTCCAGCTCCCTTCGTTTTTCCCTGATGGGGGCAAGGCCCTCCTTGAGGCCCTCGGCCATCAGTTTCTTGCACTCGACACAGCCTATTTCCGCTTTTCTGCATGCCGCATCTATTTCCCGTACTTTTTGTTGGTCTGAATAAATCTCATGAAAGGAAAAAACATTGCAAATCCCTGGATCGCCCGGGTCGTTCCTTCTTTTCCTTTGTGGATCTGTGATCATCTGGCTGACCTTGCGCTCTATCTCCTCGTTGGTATCAGTCAGGAATATGGCGTTCCCATAACTCTTGCTCATCTTGCGTCGATCAATTCCAAGCAATTTTGAGGTAGGCGTTAGAAGTACATTGGGTACGGGAAACACCTCACCATAGAGGTGGTTAAAGCGTCTAGCGATTTCTCTGGTCAATTCCACATGAGGGGCTTGGTCTTCGCCCACAGGAACTCCATTTGCCTTATACATGAGGATATCGGCGGCCTGCAACACAGGATAGCCGAGAAATCCATAGGTGTAAAGATCCCTCTGGGAGAGCTCCCTTAACTGTTCCTTGTAAGTAGGGTTGCGCTCCAACCAAGGCAAGGGGGTAATCATGGAGAAAATGAGGTGAAGCTCAGCATGTTCCTTAATATGAGACTGAATAAAAAATGTGCATATGTCCGGGTCAAGTCCAATTGAAATCCAGTCCATTATGATCTCATAGGTAGTCTCTTTGATTATGCTGGGCTCAGAATATTCGCTTGTGAGCGCATGCCAGTCCGCTATAAAAAAATAGCATTCATATTTGTGTTGAAGCTCTTTCCAGTTTAGCAGCGCCCCATGGAGGTGACCTAAATGCATTTTTCCAGTAGGCCTCATTCCACTGACGATCCGCTCCTTAGACATTACGCAAATCTCCTTTCTTTTCTCTAATACTTGCCCATTTTCGAATCTTCTTCATCCTGCCTAGATCTGTCAATACAGCCACGTGATCTAGGTATGATCAGGATTTTCCAAAAGGTGGCCAAATCTTTCTCTTACCAAGGCAAGTTCATCTTCTTTTGTCTGTATTTGCTGGTTCAGTCTCGCTTTTAATATCTCCTCAAACACGCGCTTAAAAATAGGACCCGGACTCATCCCCAGGTCTATCAATTCTTTCCCTCTCAGCTCCACCTTTGTCCCCTTAAGTTTAGTAAAATAAACGGAGATCAGCCTACGAGCCCTGTCGCTCGTGGTCTTTGCCATCAGAAAAAGAAGGATCTCTGTATCATATGCGCTCAACAATGTATAGAGCTTATAGTTATCACCTGAAAACCCATGCAATGATCTGGCCAGTGACATGAGGCTTTTTCTCTGAGATACCATGGCCGCGGTCTTGCTGTCCACCATGCCCATGAATTCCATAAGCTGGGCAAATTCTTTGGAGTCCAGGGGCGAAGTGAGTCCATACCAGTACACCTTCCAGGGCTCAAATGGCTCTTCAAGATAGAGAAGTTTGTACCAGCCTATTACTCCCTTTATTTCTTCCAGTAATGCCTTAAGCCTATCGGTGTAAACAATTTTCGGACTAATGTATTGCAAGAGGTTGAATTCATTCATGCGTTCAACGGCCTTGATCGGATCAGGTTCACTCAGAATAAGCCGTAGCTCCATGAACAGCCTATGACCAGATATCTCCCTTAAGGCATCGATCTTGACCGCATTCTTTATGAGAGACAATGTTAACTTGCCGATCTTGAACCCAAACCTCTGTTCAAAACGTATGGCCCTGAAAACCCTGGTGGGATCCTCCACAAAAGAAAGGTTGTGCAGTACCCTTATGACTTTTTCCTTTATATCCCGCTGGCCACCAAAGTAGTCAATCAGGGTTCCGAAATCTCTCTTATTAATCTTGATGGCGAGGGTATTGATGGTAAAATCCCTCCTATAAAGGTCCATTTTAAGGGAGCTCGTCTGAACAATGGGAGGGGATCCTGGTGATTCATAGTATTCCATCCGTGCGGTTGCAACATCTACCTTGAAACCGTCAGGGAATATCAATACGGCAGTGCCGAATTTTTTGTGACTACGTACCCTTGCCTCATAATATTTGGCATACTCATGAGCGAACTCTATCCCATCTCCTTCCACCACAATATCCACATCCAGGTTTTCCCTGTGGAGCAATACGTCTCGAACCAGCCCTCCCACAAGATACACATTATAGCCAAGCATGTCGCCCACATGGCCAAAGCCCTTTAGTAGCTCGATAATCTTACGAGGAAGGCGTTCTTTCATTATATTGGCCATGTTTTTTCTTCTTTCCTGTTGCCCCTCACCCTTGTCTCCCAAAAGAAGCTCAGGTACTACGGGCTCGCCCACAAGTATGTTTAGGAGGTCAGTCCTGGTAATTACTCCCTGCACGGCTCCGTCTTCCACCACAGGTAGTACCCTAAGCTTGTTCCTTATTATGAGTTCCTGGACCTCTTTAAGTGGGGCCTCGGGTCTCACGGTATAAAATTCAATGTTCATGTAGTCGCTGACCTTGACGTGCTCCAGGCCGAAAAAAACTGCTTTTTCAACTACTTGCCTTGTTATGTAGCCTTTGAGGTGGCCTTGGTCTATGACGAGCAGCACGTTGATATTATAACGTGTCATCAAGTCGGCCGCCCTTTTCACAGTAGCATCGGGTGGTACAGATATGACCGGGGAGGACATCATATCCTTCGCTTTACTGGATGGGCGGATCCTGTTCCTTAGAAGTGCATTCAGAGACCTTTCCACCTGGGCCAATGTCTTGTTTTTTATTGTGGCTGAAGCTGCCTGGGGGTGTCCTCCACCTCCCAGCGCCGCTGCTATTTGACCGACGTTAACCTCGGGGATTCTACTTCTGGCTACAAGGTATATTCGGTCTTCCATTTGGGCCAGGGCAAATACCACGTCAAGATTTTCCATTTCCATGAGCTTGTGAACCAAGACGGCAAAATCTCCTACGTATTCGTCCCTTACAACCTTTGTTATTACCACCTCAACCCCATTTATGGTCTTTCGTGAAGCTGCCTTTGTTAAGTCATTGAGGAGCCAGACCTGCTCGGCTGTCAACTCCCTGGTCAACATATCAGCGATGATGTTGGGATTGGCACCCTGCCTGCTTAACCATGCTGCAGCATCGTAGTCTTCAGGAGTTGTGGATGAAAAGGTAAATGAACCGGTATCCTCATGAATGCCCAGACACATCAATGTTGCCTCATCAGTGGACAGCTTTATGCCCCTTTCCCTGATTAGATGAGTAAGAATGGTAGTGGTGGCTCCTACTTGTCTTATGACTTCCACATTACCCCGTATATCATCATCTGAGGCTGGATGATGATCGTAGATATGGATCTCAATGCCTTCCTTGTTCACCAGTTCCGCAAACTTGCCAATCCTGGACCTCTGGCGGGTGTCAACTAAAATGAGACGTTTTAACCGGTCAAGCTCCACATGCTTCAACTTCAAAAAGTCAAAAAGGTAGGAGGCGGAATGAAGGAAAAAGTTGCGCAGGTTCTTTTCTTGGGCGCCTGGGAAGACCAATGCTGCCTCAGGATAAAGCTTGTTGGCAGCGATCATAGAGGCAAGGGCGTCGAAATCCGCATTTATGTGTGTGGTTATGATCTGTTCTGGATGCTGGTCTTGCTCTTTCATAATGTTTTTTTAGGCACTTTTGATTGCAAGGAGATATTATCACAAGAGAAGGTATTTGTTCTACCTTAAGCCGTTGAATCGATTAAGGAGGCGATTAGTTTAAGAAGATATAAAGACGGCTTACGAGCCAATAGGAGCCGTCCGGCAGAAGGGGGACACAGGGTGCAGAAAGG
>CAZAKC010000133.1:0-3957 GCA_964485655.1 uncultured Desulfobacteraceae bacterium | reverse complement strand
CCCACTGATATGTCTGAAAATGCTGCGAAGGCCTTCCAGTACGCCTCGAGCCTAGCTCTTCGCTTTGGCGCATCAATAACTGTCCTGCACGTCCTGGACGAAGGCTCACCCAACACCAAGCTCGTGCTTGACGCAATGCTGGGCAAGGGTGGATGGGAGAGGACCAGGAGGAACCGTGAGGCTGAGGTAATCAGGGAAATACGAGACAAGGTAGAGGCCTTTTGCATGGAGGCCACAAAAGGGCATCCTGAATGTCGTCACCTCGTGGACCAAATAATTGTAGAGGTGGGGCACCCTGTTAACCGCATCCTTCATCACATTGAAAAAGGGCATGCTGACATGGTGGTCATGGGCTCACGTGGTCATGGCATACTAAAAGAGACTTTGTTGGGAAGCACCTCCCACAGGGTGCTCAGGAGATCGCCCGTACCGGTGCTCATAGTGTCAGAATAACCGTCGCTGAATAAATCCTGTGAGGAAGAATACGTTGTGGATAAGATGAAATTCTATTTGAATCCTGAGCCCAAAACTCCCGGAAAACGCGGGGATTTGCGTTTCCTTTCTTTGAGCGAAGCCGAAAAAGCCCGCAGATTTCACAGGACATTTTCACAATATCATCCCACACCCTTCCTGCATTTGTCTAACCTTGCTCAACATCTAGGAATTGGGCACCTTTTTGTGAAAGACGAATCCCAAAGATTCGGTCTCAATGCCTTTAAGGTCTTGGGAGCCTCTTATGCCATCGGACATTTTGTGGCTCAAAAGCTTGGCTGCGACATTTCAGAGATAACCGCTAAATCGCTCCGCTCTACTTCTCTTCGTGAGGGACTTGGTGATGTAACATTTGCCACTGCCACTGATGGCAATCATGGACGGGCCCTAGCGTGGGCAGCACAGCAACTGGGAGCTAAATCCGTGGTTTACATGCCAAAGGGCTCAGACCCAGTTCGGCTTGAAGCCATACGCTCTCACGGTGCAATGGCATCCATAACGGATCTCAACTATGATGATACGGTACGCATGACCTTTGAGCAGGCCAAGGAACACGGATGGGTGGTTATTCAGGATACTGCATGGCCAGGCTACGAGGACATCCCCCGATGGATAATGCAAGGCTACTCCACCATTGCCCTTGAGTTCTTGGAGCAGCTTCAGGAACAAGGATTTTATCGCCCCACCCATGTCTTTCTCCAGGCGGGTGTCGGCTCCTTTGCCGGCGCAGTACTGGGTTTCCTTGCCTCTTATCTCGGAGGTGATTTACCCACCGCTGTGATAGTAGAGCCACATAATGCTGCCTGCATTTACCACTCTGCAAGGGTCGGTGACGGCAGGGCACACGCCGTTAGGGGTGATCTTGATACCATAATGGCTGGCCTTGCTTGCGGGGAGCCAAACACCATTGGCTGGGAAATACTTCGCGACTATGCCCGGGCCTATGTTTCTTGCCCCGATTGGGTTGCCGCAAACGGAATGAGGGTATTGGCTGCGCCCCTTAGAGGTGATAGCCCCATCATATCGGGTGAATCAGGTGCTGTAACATGCGGCGTTCTCGAGCAACTCATGGTCAAGCCTGATTATGAGCAATTGCGCCAGGAGCTCGGCTTGAACCCCGACTCCGTTGTGGTGTTGATAAGCACTGAGGGAGACACATCCCCCAAGACTTATCGCGACATTGTCTGGTATGGCAAATACTCTGCTCCAACAAGGGTCTGATCAGTCTTTTTCCTTCCCTTGACATAAGTCAATATACCTACCACCACAGTGTGATATCCTACACTTGAATTTGTCTCTGGGAGAAACGATAGATGGAATGGAGTAAAGAAGCTGCAACAGCAATCAAGAAGGTTCCTTTCTTTGTGCGCAAAAGGGTGAAGGCCCGGGTGGAAGAAGAGGCTGCTAGGCAAGGCGACAATGTTGTGACCCTAAAGCATGTGAAGACCTGCCAGCAGAGATTCCTTAACAAGATGGAAGAAGAGGTAAAGGGTTATCAGGTGGAGACATGTTTTGGGCCCAGTGGCTGTCCCAACAGGGCTGTGGAAACTGAAGGCCTGGCGGACAAATTGCAGGCCCTTTTGGACCAAAAAGGGCTTAAGGACTTTCTCAAGACCGTGGTTGGTGGCCCCCTCAAGCTGCATCATGAATTCCGCGTATCAATTTCCGACTGTCCCAATGCCTGCTCAAGGCCCCAGATCGCAGATGTGGGACTTATAGGAGCCTTAAGACCCGTTGTTAGCGATGAGTCCTGTAGCCATTGTCAGGCCTGCGTGGATGCCTGCAAGGAGTCGGCCATCGAACTGACAGAAGATGGCCCAATCATTGATTTTGACAAATGTCTTTACTGTGGTTCCTGTATTAGGGAATGTCCAACAGCAACGCTGGCTGAAGGGGAATCAGGATACAGGATCCTTGTCGGCGGGAAACTGGGCAGGCATCCTAGACTAGCTCAGGACCTAGGCAAGATATTCCATGAAGACTCGATTCCATCTGTTCTTAGCAGGATTGTGGATTTGTACAAGGCCCACTGCAAGCGTGGGGAAAGATTGGGCGCGATCATCGAAAATAAAGGTATTGAGACCTTTGCACGAGAGATAAAAAATCCAAATCTATTGATTTAGGTCAAGGTTTTTTCGTATTTCATTTTATATTCTACTATCAAACTAGAGATTTAATAAACCCTACCGATGGAAAAGGAGATCTGAGTCATGAAGTGTCCAGGCCAGGATATGCAGTATTGGAAACCAGGGGCAATTTACGAAGTCAAGTGTCCAAAATGCGGAAAGGAAGTAGAGTTTTTCAAAGATGATCCCACAAGAAAATGCCCCCACTGCGGTCACCGGTTTCTGAATCCTTCCCTGGACTTTGGATGCGCATCCTACTGTCAATACGCCGAGCAATGTATAGGTAACCTCCCTGCAGAGCTCCTAGCCCAGAGAGAAGATCTCCTGAAAGACCGGGTTGCCATAGAAATGAAGAAGTATTTCGGCCGAGATTTCAAGCGCATAGGCCACGCCTCCAAAGTGGCTAGATATGCAGAGAGACTGGGTAGAGAAGAGGGAGCAAATCTGGCCGTGGTATTGGCTGCGGCATATCTGCATGATATTGGCATCAAGGAGTCGGAACGAAAATATAATAGCACCGCAGCTAAGTACCAGGAACAAGAAGGGCCTCCCATAGCCAGAGGAATCTTGGAAAAACTTGGAGCTAGAGAAGAGTTGATTGATGAGGTCTGTGATATTGTAGGACACCATCACCATCCAAGGGATGATGAAACAACTAATTTCAAGGCCCTTTATGATGCCGATATGCTGGTGAACTTGGAGGAAAAGTATGAGGAGGGAGAAAAGAGACCTTCAGAGGCGCTGGAAAGGGTCATTGAAAAGGCATTTTTGACTGAGAGCGGAAAAAGGCTAGCCTATGAAGTGTTGTTAGGGAGGAAGTCATGAAAGTAATGAGAAAAATAATAGAAATAGACGAAGAATTGTGTGATGGTTGTGGGCAATGTGTTCCCGCTTGCGCAGAGGGGGCGATCGACATTATTGATGGAAAAGCAAGGCTTGTGTCTGAAAAATACTGCGATGGGCTCGGAGCATGCCTCGGCGAATGCCCAACAGGTGCACTAAAAGTTATTGAACGAGAGGCGGAAGACTTTGACGAAGAAGCAGTAGAAGAATACTTAAAGGAAAAGGAAGCCGAGGAGAAGCAAGCCGAAGAGATTGTGGCTATAGGTTGCCCTTCTGCGCGCCTGCAGAGCTTTGCTCCGGCTTCAGCATGCGAAAAGGCTAATATACCTACAAGCCAGAGCACTGCAATCTCCGCCCTATCCCACTGGCCTGTTCAGATTCATTTGGTTCCTCCCACCGCACCATTTCTGAAAAATGCGGAACTCTTGGTGGTGGCTGATTGTGTTCCCATAGCCTACCCAAACCTTCACCAGGACTTCATAGAGGGTAAGGTGGT
>CAZAKC010000132.1:0-4021 GCA_964485655.1 uncultured Desulfobacteraceae bacterium | reverse complement strand
ATTGACACTCATTAAAACGATCTTGAATGGAAGTTTACGTATGGCGGAGAGAAAGAAAAGAGGCCGGATTGTTATAGACAGGGAAAGATGCAAGGGCTGTTACCTATGCATCGAGGTATGTCCTTTTCACGTTATAGAGGTCGACAACAGCCTTAATAGAAAAGGCTATCG
Source organism: uncultured Desulfobacteraceae bacterium (assembly GCA_964485655.1). Classification (GTDB taxonomy): domain Bacteria; phylum Desulfobacterota; class DSM-4660; order Desulfatiglandales; family Desulfatiglandaceae; genus B111-G9. The sequence continues at coordinate 3,850 of CAZAKC010000132.1, read as the reverse complement.
GCCTGCGTCCTTTAAGGAAGGTGGTTCTGAAAATGGGAAGGGCTGCACCGCATGCACCCAATGTGCCCTTGCGTGTCCAGAAGTAGCAATAGAGGTGTATCGTGCCAAGTGAAAAAGTCTTAATGAGAGGAAACCATGTGCTGGGAGAGGCGGCAGTCAGAGCCGGTTGCCGTTTTTACGCAGGTTACCCCATCACACCGCAAAACGAATTACCTGAGTACCTGTCAGGGAGATTGAGGGAAGTTGGGGGCATTTTTATCCAGGGTGAGAGCGAAATAGCCTCCATTAATATGGTCATAGGCGCTGCTGCCGCAGGTGCCAGGGCCATGACCTCTTCATCCTCACCAGGTATTTCTTTGAAACAAGAAGGAATATCGTACCTGGCCGGAATGGAACTCCCTGCAGTGATCGTTAATACTATGCGGGGGGGACCTGGCCTTGGCAACATTGCGCCTTCAGCAGCAGATTACTTCCAGGCAACACGGGGTGGGGGTCATGGGGATTATCGCACACCGGTGCTTGCCCCCTCTGGGTGTCAGGAATTGGCCGAGATAACCTTTTTGGCCTTTGAAATGGCCGATAAGTATCTAACACCAGTCATGATTCTCGGAGACGGCATGATGGGACAGATGATGGAGCCCGTGCAGTTCCCCGACCCAATAGATCCAAAAGATCTCCCGCCAAAGAATTGGGTCCTAAACGGATGCAAGGGAAGGGAGCCCAGGGCCATATTTTCCATGATCCTGGACATTAATCTTATGTATCAACATAATCTTAAACTGATCGAAAAATATGAACGCATAACAGCCGAGGAAGTCAGGTGGGAGGAAATAGGCACCCAAGAGGCCGAGATCGTGGTAGTCGCATATGGGACTGCCGCCAGAATAGCTGAAAGCGCGATTGATGAACTAGCTGGCAAAGGACCAAAGATTGGCCTTTTTAGACCTATTACGCTGTGGCCCTACCCATTGAAGCAGCTTCGGGCCTTGGCCGAGCGAACCACCAAAATTGCAGTATTTGAGTTTTCTGCAGGCCAGATGCTTGAGGATGTTATCATATCGGTCGGAGATAGGGCTGAGATTTACTTTTATGGTATCCCAGGAGGAATTGTGCCCACGCCAGCAGAGGTGGCAGATTTCCTGCTCTCAGTCCATAGGCAAGATGGAAAGGTGGGCCGGAGGATTGAAGTATGAGTACAGAGGCAGCAGTCAAATATGAGAAGATTTTTGGAAGACCCGAATCCCTCAAGGACGCCTATACCCACTACTGTCCTGGTTGCGGTCATTCAATAGCTCACCGTCTCGTGGCAGAATGTATAGACGAATTGGGCCTGAGGGAGGAGACCATTGGCGTACCCCCGGTCGGCTGCGCGGTTTTGGCATATAATTACTTTAATTTTGACATGATAGAGGCCCCTCACGGACGCCCCCTTGCAGTGGCTACAGGTATCAAGCGCATTCTTCCTGACAAATTTGTCTTCACCTACCAAGGTGATGGTGACCTTGCGGCCATTGGGACTGCTGAGACAATTCATGCAGCCAACAGGGGTGAACTCATAAGCACCGTCTTCATTAACAACGCTATCTATGGAATGACGGGCGGACAGATGGCCCCCACGACTTTGCTCGGCCAAGAAGCTACGACCACCCCAGGTGGAAGGGACGCCCACTATCATGGCCGACCAATTGACATATCTCGTATGCTGGCTGTCTGCGATGGGGTTGTCTACGTTGAGCGATGCTCACTGGCAGGTGTTAAGCACATCCGCAGGGCCAAGAAGGCGATCAAGAAGGCATTTCGCTGCCAATTGGACAGGCTAGGCTTTGCATTGGTAGAACTTCTTTCTCCATGCCCCACTAACTGGAAAATGTCACCAAAACAGGCATGGGAATGGGTTAACAAGGTAATGGTAAACACTTATCCTCTGGGAGTGATTAAGGATACCACAGGATACGAGGATTGATTGATGATCAAGAGAACCATTTTTTCAGGATTTGGGGGACAAGGCGTTTTACTTATGGGCTATGTGCTGAGCCATGGCGCCATGTTGAAAGGATTGAATGTGACATATTTCCCTGCTTACGGTGCTGAAATGAGGGGGGGCACAGCCAACTGTACAGTAACAATATCGGACAAGAAGATTGCCTCACCTGTGGCATCTAACCCTGATATCCTTGTTGCCATGAACCTTCCCTCTTTGGACAAGTTCGGCCCAAAGGTGATAGAAGGCGGATTGGTTTTCTTAAACTCATCCATGATCGAAGAGGAGCCCCAGAGGGGTGATGTTCAAGTTGTTAAGGTCCCTATCCTGGATCTGGCAAATGAGGTGGGTTCGGAAAGAGCAGCGAATATGGTAATGATAGGGGCAGTGTGCGCGAAAAGTGGTCTATTGACCCTCGACGAGGCCATAGCAGGGATGAAGGCTGCCCTTAAGGGTAAAGAGAGGTTCTTCGAGCTGAATCAGAAGGGAATCGAGAGAGGCTTTGCTTTTGTTGAAGAGCGCAACTAGAGAGCGCCATTTTCATTTTTGCCCAGCCAGCTTGGTCACTATCTTCTTGTAATAGATCTCTGTTTCCTCCAGAAGCGGGGACTTTTTACCCATCATATTTAGCTTCATTATCTTGAAATTGATTCTCTTGATCAGCCTGTACTTTTCCTTTTCATCGGGGATCGCATCCAGCATGTCTTCCATCTGGCGGATTTCCTTCTTGAGTTGCAACTCAGGTGGCAGGCAGTCTGCATTTTTAAGGATCTTGTAAGCCAGGCGCAGATCTTCGGGCACATGGCTATCGTCTTCCAGCTCAAGAGGCCGGCCTTTACCCGCAAGGTTATCAAACTCTCCCTCTTCCTGAGCCTTCCTGATCCTCTCCTCTACGATTTTCTGAAAGCACCACATCTTGCTCGGCCCTCCACCAACCGTGAATCTTTCTTCCCACTCAAATAATATCGACATTTTTTTTACCACACTCCACCTTACCTTTCCACCCCTAATCAAGTTTACACTAAACTACCCTCGTCTACCAGACGAGGGGTTTCCACCATCCCCGGATGAGACATTAAGAGAGCTTCGTGAAAGTCAATGTTAGCCTTGGCAGCTTGATTTTTCTCTGGACCAATCTCCAGTATCTGCCGATAAAAATAGTATGGATGCGCATTTCTGCCTATGGCTCTCAGACATCCCAAAGGACCTGCTCTTTAGATGTTGACCGCACTACTGATCGCGTAACATCCGCCTTTTAAAAAAAAGCAGGATCAATCTATACCTTTTTGGAGGAATGGATGGGTACAATATTAGTGATAGATGACGAATCTGAGATTCGGGAAATACTCTGCAAATTGCTCTCCAACAATGGATACCAATGTTTCGAGGCATACAGTGCAGAGGAGGCACGCGACATACTGGCCAATCAGGTAATCCAGCTTGCCCTTGTTGATATTGGCCTACCCGGGGAATCCGGCCTGGATTTTGTCAAGTATGTTGGGGCCACATCGCCAGATACAATGATCATAATGCTTACAGGAATGGATGATGATAAAACTGTTAATGCTGCTATGGAAGCTGGAATATATGCTTATATCTTAAAACCCTTTGCCAAGAACCAGCTCCTCCTGCTCGTCCAGAACGCTTTACGGCATCGGCAGATAGAGATCGAGAACCGGCTGTACAGGGAGCAGCTTGAGGAAATGCTCGCTGCAAAGATCACCTCTCTGAGACAAAGCCAAATTAAGCTCGAGGCCATCACTGCTTCAGCATACGATCCTATTGTTTTGGTTGACAGCCAAGGTAAGATCAATTTTTGGAATCAGTCGGCAGAAAAGGTTTTCGGGTATACACAGGCAGAGGCATTGG
>CAZAKC010000131.1:0-4077 GCA_964485655.1 uncultured Desulfobacteraceae bacterium | reverse complement strand
TTGGACATAGTCGCCAGCTTGAATTTTTTTTCTGCGCTATGTATCCCGATATTGGGGCCTTTACTATATACTATGTCAGACTGAGTCTGCTGGCCGCTAGTTTTGCCTCAATTTGTTTTTCTTCTACCTCGAGACTGTCCACGCGGTGACTTACTAAGGATAGTCTCAGTTTTTGGACTATTGCAGAGTCAAGAGTCGCCTTGCCGATCCTTCCCTGTCTTGCACCGCCGCTTTAAGAGCCGCCCGTGCACCTCTGATGCGAGCTTCAGTTTCGGCCTTTGTCAGTTTTACAGTGACCTTAGCCATGGCCAACTGTGCCTTTATAGCCAACTGCTATGATTCCTCCCTATTGCTAAACATATCTTTCAGAGCCTTTCTGGGCCACGGCTCTTATTCCTGCAAGAGAAAATTCTGTTATATGCTCAGCTAAAGACTTTATTAGTCTGGGACTGAGGGGTTTTCCCAGAAGATGAACTATATCTGTGGGACTTACAGTCAAAAGTACACGGCATTGACCCATTATGCTCATCTCGCAGAAGATCACATCCTCATCAACAGTTTCTTTTCCCATAATTGTCTGGATAAGACGCAGAAACTTCTTTCGCCTCGGCTTAATTAGTTTTTTCCATTTCTCTCGAACAAGTCCTGTGGGATTGGCCATTTCCATGAGGTAGAGCCGGGTGAAGTATCCACGTCTGCTTTTTTCCACAAAGTTTTCTATGAGGGTATGGATGTATCGCTCCAAGAGTTCTTCAGCAGGACCTTGGTCGGGGTCCGGGGGCTCTGATGCCGCACACTCCAGGAAGGCATGTTCCCACGCCTCGCTGTATAGGGCCTCTTTTCCTCCGAAGTAATAATTAACCGCTGCTACGTTTGCTTTGGCACGCCTGCAGATTTCCGCTACGGTGGCACTCCGATAACCCCTTTCTGCAAATACCTGGCATGCAGCTTCCAAAAGTCTGTGGCGAGTCTCCATACCATCTTCTCGCTGTGTCATAGCGGGTCTCCTCGCACATAGCTAGTTATCATCCATAAAGCATGAGCTCGTTTCCGCCCTTGAGCCGGAAGGAATCAGGTGAGAAGGTAAAAGCAACTTAGCAGGTTGAATTTTAAATGTTCATTTAAAATTCAAATTTGACATTGTCAAGTGATTTCTCTATAGGAAAAGGATACAATCATCTGGTCGGCCAAAAAAGGAAGTTTGTTGAGAGTGCCATCAGGTTTTCCCGATTAAGAGGAGATTTGTATGGTTAGAAGAGAAAGGAGCATTTCTCGATTAGTCCCGCAAGGTGCTAAGGTAAAGCTTATTGAAAAAGCAACAACTAGTGTATTAGTGCTCCTGGTGCTCATCCTATGCACACCTCACTCGCCTGTATATGCAGGTCCTCCAAGGTCTGGCATGGGTGCTGCTCCTCTGGTTAAAGTGGAGGTAGTAAAGTCCCAGGATATTACTCCCATGGAAGAATACGTTAGCCATGTGGAGGCTATTGAAAAGGTGGACCTGAGGGCACGGATAGAGGGCTTTATTAGAGAGGTGAGGTTCAGGGAGGGTGATCAAGTCAGAGAGGGCCAAATCCTATACGTCATCGAGCAAGCCCCTTATAGAGCTAAAGTGGCTTTGGCCGAAGCCGAGGTCGCACAGGCACGTGCCAGCGTTGATAGGACTGAAAAACATCTCCGGAGACTTCGGTTTGCAAAGCCGGAGAGTATCCGGGCCACTGATATAGATAATGCACTCGCTGATGAATCAAGTGCCCGGGCCAAGTTGAAAGCCGCCCTTGCCCGGTTGAGGCTGGCAAGAATTAATCTTGACTATACGGTTATTAAGGCGCCCATAAGCGGCCGCATAGGCAAGACAGCTTACACACGAGGGAACCTTGTTAATCTCTCTTCTGGCCCACTTGCAACCATTGTAAGAATGGATCCCATACGAGCGGTCTTTTGGGTGAGCGAAGGGAGAATTACCCGTCTTATGTCAATGTGTCAGGGAACAAAGAGAGGTAGGCCAAAAATAGTAATTAGGCTGAGGTTAAGACTGTCAAGCGGGAAGGATTATAAGGAAATAGGTACGTTGGATTTTATGGACAATAAGGTGGATCCTTCTACGGGAACCATTGCAGTTCGGGCTGTATTTCCAAATAAGCTGCGTATCCTTATTCCGGGACAGTATGTGACAATACTTCTACCAACCCGGGCGCCTAGAACGCTTCCGGTAATTTGCCAAAGAGCGGTCCAGGAAGATCGGAAAGGTCGATATGTACTCGTGGTTGGCAAGGATAACAGGGTCCTTGTCCGGCGCATAAAAACAGGTCCCATCACCGGAGCGAAGTGGGCTGTTGAGGAAGGCCTCCGTCCAGGGGAAAAGGTGATTGTTGAAGGAGTTATTAAAGTGAGACCAGGCGAACTGGTTAAACCTATTGTTACAAATGAAGGGGCTCAGGATAGGGGATGATATCCCGGCTTTTTATTGAAAGGCCACGGTTGGCAGGGGTCGTCTCCATCGTGATTACCCTGGCGGGGTTTATTGCTCTCATGAACATACCCGTTGCTCAGTACCCCCAAATTACCCCCCCGGAGATAAGGGTGAGCGCATTTTACCCGGGAGCTAATGCGCAGACCGTGGCGAATTCCGTAGCCGCTCCGATCGAGGCAGAAGTCAATGGTGTGGAGAATATGCTCTATATGTCCTCTACCTGCTCGAACAATGGGGGCTATGCCCTTACCGTGACATTTTCGGTGGGGAGTGATCCCAACGTGGATCAGGTAAACTTGCAGAACAGAGTCCAACAGGCCATGGCAAGGCTCCCGATGGAGGTTGTAGACCAGGGGGTTACTGTTAGGAGACGTTCTTCTGATATGCTCTGTGTGGTGAACTATTTTTCGCCTAAAGGCACGAGAGACAAGCTCTTCTTGAGTAACTATGTAAGCCGTAATGTGAGCGACGCGTTGGTTCGCCTTAAGGGTGTAAGCGATGTGTTTATATTTGGCGAGATGGAATACAGCATGCGCGTTTGGCTTAATCCTGATCGCCTCGTGGCCCTGGGTCTCACGGCTCCGGATATCATCGAGGCCATTCGTAATCAAAATGTCCAGGCGGCGGTGGGTTCCATAGGGACTGCTCCGGCAGTGAAAGGCCAGCAACTCCAGTACACACTACGGGCCAAGGGCAGACTTGAAAATCCCGCTGACTTTGAAAACATTATTGTAAAGAGGGGGGATCAGGGTGCCATCGTAAGGCTCCGCGATGTGGGAAGGGTGGAGCTTGGCGCCAAGTCCTATGCCACCATATCCTTTCTCAATGGATCTCCGGCCTTGGGGGTGGCGGTGTATAGGTCGGCAGGAGCCAACGCATTGGATACAATAAAGGCCGTACGAGCTGAGCTCGAACGCATGCGACCTGGTATGCCTTCTGATGTAGAGTACACCATAGCGTATGACACCACCACATATGTGAGAGCAGCTATTCGAGAAATAGAGTTTACTCTCTTTTTGACATTTTTTCTTGTGGTTGGAGTGACGTTCCTTTTTTTGCAAAACTGGCGTGCAACCCTCATTCCCACCATTACGATACCGGTATCATTAATAGGAACCTTCGCTGTGTTGCTGGCCCTGGGGTACAGCGCCAACACTATCTCGTTGTTTGGATTGATCATGGCCATAGGCCTGGTTGTGGATGATGCTATCGTGGTGGTCGAGAATACCCATAGATTAATGGAAGAAGAGAACCTTAAGCCGAAAGAGGCCGCTATCAAGAGCATGCGGCAGGTTACGGGTCCAGTGATCGCCACCACGCTGGTGCTACTGGCGGTATTCGCTCCTGTGGGTTTTGTGCCTGGTATCTCAGGTCAGCTTTACAAACAGTTTGCTGTCACCATAAGTACCTCAGTGCTTATCTCTTCGATCAATGCGCTCACCCTGAGTCCTGCCCTATGTGCTGTGTTCCTCAAACCAGCGAGAGGCTTTAGGCGCGGGCCTTTCGTCTGGTTTAACAAGGCTCTTGCAGGTGCCCGAAATGTATACGCTTCAACGGCCGGCTGGCTCATAAGGAAGTTGACGATTTCACTGCTTTTGGTGGCG
>CAZAKC010000130.1:278-4109 GCA_964485655.1 uncultured Desulfobacteraceae bacterium | reverse complement strand
CAACTAGCCTGCTGCAGCGAGAGGCCTCATGTACCTATTCCATGGATGAAGTATAATGAGAGAGGGAATAGATACGATCAGCCAGGGCCTCTGCGCGGTTCCTGATCTCCTCGTCAGTAGTTTCCTTTTCGCGCGGAGTGCGAAGGATCCTCTCATTTAGGTACATATAAGCATTCTGAAATGTAATGTGGGATACAGCCTCCTCTGCTTCCACTACTCCAGAGTCCACCAATTTATTGCCAAGACTAACCATCTTTTTTAACAATTCAGCACGGTTTTTCTTCTCGCCCGCTGCCGTGGCGGCCACTTTGGCTGCTATCCAATATGCCTCCAGGAATTCCCTTATCAGTCCCGCCCATAAAGGAAGGTCATGATACCCCCTTTTGGTTACCACATAGCTGTTTGTATTTTCCAAAAACTCTGCAAATCCATTGGTGACAAAATAGGCAAGGGCGATATCCATTTGCTGCTGAGTAGGGCCGAATATAAACTCATTCTTGAAAAGATCGGTTAGGAATAGGTAATCTTCGGTGATTAGGGAGATGGACTTTTCAGCCTCTTGGCCTGAGAGCAACGAGACAGCAATTAGGGAGTAGTCAATGAAGAAGTGTATTATGCTGTTCTTATAATATGCTACCTCCCTCCGTTTCTTTGGATTCATGGCATAGGTGCGCGTTTTTCCACTTAGCTCCTCCACAATAGAAATAATCTTCCATGTCTCTAAGGCCCGAAGGGTCTCTTCCATGGCCCTGTGTGGATCTTCAAGGGATGAGGCCATGGGAGCCCTCACTTCCTTGAGAAAGGAGTGTAGCAATGTGACTCCTTGGCCTAGTGTCTCAGTGTCAAAGCTTTTCTTGTGTCTCGCCAAAATGGCGGACGAGGTAAGAGCGAGGGGAGTAACAGGTGTGACGGCATTTATGGATCTCACGAGGCGCAATGCAAGGGATTGCTCAGCCTCCACCGGTCCAAGGTTCTCCTCGGTTAAGTATTCCCGCAATGAAAAGGGGGTCCCAAAACGGATGTAAATTTTGCCGTATTTTTTCTTGAGAAGCTCTCTTGCCTTCAATACCTGGCGAAAGCTTTCCCTTTCTTTTGGTGCACCCTCTTGCTCCCTGAGATAAGCCCTTTCTTCCATTACCCTGTCATACACGATTGAGGCGGGAACAAATATCAGGTCCTCACATCGTCCCTTTTGATATGCATCTAACAGGATGGACAGAAAGCCTGTCTTGGGGAGGACTAATTTACCGCTTCTACTTCTGCCCCCTTCTATGAAAAATTCGATGAAATAACCTTCGCCTAGAAGTTGACCAATATAGGCAGAGAACACCCTGGTATAAAGCCTTGCGCCTGCAAAGCTCCTTCTAATAAAAAATGCGCCGCATTTGCGGAAGATATGGCCTGCCGGCCAGAAGGCCAAATTTTGGCCTGCTGCAATCCTGGGCACTTGAACGTAGTGTTCGTAGAGGAGATAATTAAGAATAAGGTAGTCAATGTGACTTTTGTGGGAAGGCACGAATATCACAGGCCCCTTCCTGGCCCAGTCCCTAACCAACGCAAACTCATTTGGGTCAATTTCAATTCCCTGAAAGAGCCTTTTACAAAAGCGCTTAAGGAGGGTATAGGTCAATACCACATAGGTTGGACTATAATCTGCTGCTATCTCATCAAAATATTCAGATGCCTTTGCCTTAAGTTGCTTGTGGCGCTCTGGCTTTCCCTTTGACAATCTATCTATTGTCTGTAGCACCTCTTCATCATTGAGCACCTTCTCTTTAAGCTCTTGCCTTGACCTGATGACAGGGCCTATTATGGCCTTTTTCTGGCTGTCAATGGCCTCAATGATCCTCTCTCTCGTTCTGGAGACCACCTCGTCAGGCTCCAATCCACTGTCTTTAGCCCTTTGCAATACGGTTTTTAGATTAATTGGCGAACCAAAATCAATAAAGGCTCTGCGATTGTGTCTGAAAAATAGAAATATCTTTCTTATGGGGCCGGGGTTGTCTCGATAGCCGAAGATGGTGGTGAGTAGGCCTTTGGGATTTCTCTCAGGTGCCTGTTTGTAAAGGACTAGGGTTGGGACAATATATATGGGCCTCTCTTGCCTATTCTGAATTTCAAAGAGGCATGTTACGGGGTCTTTATCAGCCTCTACAAACTGTCTCTTGAATCTCTTAGGGTCCAATAGCCCCAGCAGCACCGGAACGCCTTTTAGCAACGCCTCTTCTAGCAAACCATCTCTGTAAGGGTTTGGTGGCCTACGATGTTTGAAAAGGTATGAGATGTAAAACTTGGCCGCTTTGACCAACTGAGCGATTGGCATGAAAAGGGCCATGTTCAGATCAAGACCAATCCTAGGGTAAGGCAGTCGGGATTTTCGCAAGCGGTAGTGATACAGTAGAAAATCCAGTTGTCCCGGATACTTTGTAACGTACAGTATGCTGCCTTCCCGTTGCTTTTCCCTGAGGTCCTGGCGGGCTCGTTCATCAATCTGCACCCTTCCGAAAAGCTTGTACAGGAACCATCCCAAAAAGAATCGAGGCCTGAAATCCAGTATGCATACAAGGGGGTATTTTTCAAAAAGCCAAGACATATTTTTCCTACCTTTATGACGATTTCTATTTCCTTACGATAATTGTTTCCAAATGTGAAGAGCGAACTGAAGATACGTCACAATTATGGCTCAATGTCAGTTATTTTGACGCATTTAGCATTATCACAACTCCTTACCACAGAGGCACAGAGAGTCCATTTTTTCAAAAATCGTGAGAATCCGATTTTTTAAAACCTGTTAGATTGGCCTATTCATTGACTCTTGCGCTCCCAAATGGGGCGAGGAGTCTTCGTTTGCCACTATCTCTTGGCAAAGGAAAACACAGATCCTTCGCATCCTCAGTATCTCTGGGGGTGAATGAAATATGGTTCAAATATTACGACCTATAAGAAAACCAACTTACCACCGGACAGCAGGGTACGAGAAAAGCAAGGAATTACCATGGCATGTATGTTGCACAAAGAGTGAACGAAATACTTCTATCCGGGGAGGATGAATCATGAAATCCATTATCTATGGAACAAGAAGGAGGTCCCAAGCTGGCTTTACACTGATTGAAATGGCCATAGTGCTGATCATTATCGGGATCATCATTGGTGCTGTTGTCAAAGGCAAAGATTTGGTCCAGTCGGCAAAACAAAAGAGATTCTACACCAAATTCCTGAAGCAGTGGGAGCTATCTGTACTCAACTATTATGATCGAACCGGCAATGTGCTAGGAGATGGCCTAACAAACGGTGGAACCAATGCCACAAAAGACGGCAGATTCGACAACATCAGTGGGGCCAATTTTGGGTCAGCTAATGGCATAGATGCTACCCTGAAGCGAGTGGGCCTAACGGTGCCAGTTACCAATACAAGCGCCAGTGGGCAATACACATACAAAGGTCAATTCAGTGGGACCCAGACCATAACGTTGTGGCTTTATTATTTGTATAGTCATACAGACGGCAGATACAGCAATGCCCTCTATTTGACCAATATCCCAACGGATCTCGCAGTGGCCTTAGATACGATTGTTGACGGAGAGGCGGACCCCACAGCGGGGAGTTTTAGGCGATATCCAGATAATGCCAGCACCACGTGGCCTGATGCTTCAACAACATCAGTTTTGAATGCACAGCTAATACTGAACGTGCCATGACAAAGGGCTAGATGGAAGAAAGCGCTCATACAAGGTATTTATGAACTCCATCAAGAGAAATATCCTTTACATCCTTTTGCCTGTGGGCTTGTCTTTTTTCCCTTTTACAACGTTAAGAGCGTAAGAAATTTTT
>CAZAKC010000130.1:0-268 GCA_964485655.1 uncultured Desulfobacteraceae bacterium | reverse complement strand
GGTGATGCTCTCCAAGACCGTTGTGCGGTGGAAGGTGCTGAGCGCAGAGGTAAAGGTTGCGAAGAAGGACCTAAGGAACCTAAAGACAATGAAGCAGGAGCTGGAGCGGAGCCAACGCTTGGCCGCCAGGGTTGAGGAATTTGTGAAACGAGCAACCTACATGGGTCTCACTCCAGATCGCTGGGATCAGTATGATGTAGAGATTAGCGGGCCTATTTCATTTGAACAGCTTGCAGAGGTGTTAGGACAAACGGGTGCAGGGAATAAC
>CAZAKC010000129.1:0-4158 GCA_964485655.1 uncultured Desulfobacteraceae bacterium | reverse complement strand
AAACAGTAAAGGAGGGTCGTATGCCTGATGCGAGCAAACCATGGGAGAGTCCGAGGTGGCCTGATGGTGTGGCACATGAGATTTCAGGTTATGAAAGACCATTGTATTCAATCTTGGATGAAACTGCCAAACAATTTCCGAACAGCACGTATACAATATTTTCTGGGGCCTCAAGAACCTACGCCCAGGTGAAAGACACTGCAGACCGAATAGCCCGATTTCTTAGGGGCAGAGGCCTAAAAAAGGGGGATCGTGTGGCCATTTTCCTCCCTAACATTCCGCAATACCCGGAGATTTTATTTGGAATAATAAAGGCAGGTGGCATATGCGTGACATGCAATCCCCTTTACAAAGCTCATGAACTCCACTACCAGCTCAGCGATGCAGGGGCCATCATGGCCTTTGTGATGGATCACCCCAAATTTTACAAAACTGCTGTTGAGGCCATAAAGGGTACTGATATCAACACAGTGGTGATCTGCAATATAAGATCATACCTTCCTAATTTGAAGGGCTTTTCGGGTTCACTATTTGGCAAGATTCCCAGAGCAGAACGCCATGAGCCCGGTCACCTAATGTACGACGATATTGTCAAGAATTCACGGCCAGATCCCCCTGCCCTGAACATCGATCCAGTCAATGATCCAGCGGTTATTGTGTATTCCGGCGGGACAACTGGTGTGCCAAAGGGGGCGGTTTTAAGTCATGCCAATCTGGTTTCAAATGTGTTGGTCCTGGAGGAATGGACTCGTTTGGAAGAGTATCCAGGCGGGCCCATTAAAAAGCCAGAAAAGGGAGGTGCGCTTTGTTACCTGGGGGTTCTTCCCTGGTACCATAGCTTTGGGCTCACTGTGTGCATGTTAGCCACTTGTGCCACAGGTTCTAAACTTGTTTGCATTCCAGATCCAAAGGCTGGCGAGCCCCCCTTTACCGAGGTGTTAAGGGCTATTGAAAAATACAGGATTACGAGCGTCATTGGGGTCCCTACTATTTACTCAGCGATAGTGAACCATCCACTCACGGATAAGTTTGATCTATCCAGCATTATTGGATGTGGGTCAGGGGCAGCGCCTTTGCCTCTTGAGCTTATAAGACAATTTGAGGAAAAGACAGGGGCAGTAATCTACGAAGGATACGGCATGACAGAGACATCACCTATACTTACCCTGAACCCCACAAACAGAGAGCAGAGGAAAATTGGGACCGTAGGACTGCCTGTACCCAATACAGAGATCAAGATAGTCGACCTTGAAACTGGTCTGAAGGAGTTACCAAGGGGCGAGGATGGAGAGATCGCTGCAAGCGGCCCCCAGGTGATGCTGGGCTACTGGAACAAGCCCGAGGCAAATAAGGAGTCTTTCAGGAATATAGAGGGCAAGCGTTATCTCTTGACAGGTGATATTGGCCATTTTGACGAGGACCATTTCCTGGTAATTACAGACCGCAAGAAGGACATGATCATAGTTGGTGGGTTTAATGCATATCCCAAGGAGATAGAAGAGGTATTATTCCAGCATCCAAAGGTTGCACTTGCTGCAGTGGTAGGGGTACCAGATGCCCGCAGTGGTGAGATGATAAAGGCCTTTGTGCAGCTAAAGCCCGGGGCGCAGGCCACAGAGGAGGAATTGTTAGAGTTTTGCAAAGAGAGACTAGCAGGTTATAAGAGACCAAGGCAAATTGAGTTTCGGGATAGCCTGCCCACCTCCGTGGTCGGTAAGGTGCTACGGCGGGTCTTAAAAGAGGAAGAAATAAAAAAAATAAAAGGAAATTAACAACGCTTGGGGCCAAGCAGGCACTAATTCTCAAGGCGTGGGGGCTCACAGGCGTATACACTGAAAAAAAAGTATGTAATGGAATTTTTTGCGGGAATAGACACAGGCTCTTTAAGTACAGAAGTAGTAATCGTAGGGAATGAAGGCAATATCGTAGCTTACTCGATTCAGCAGACCGGCTCAGACCCAATTGCCGCCTCGAAACTAGCAATGGATGATGCTCTCTCCAAGGCCAGTATCTCGAACGAGCAAGTCAAAAGGAAAGTAGCAACGGGTTATGGCCGGATCTCCATACCTTTCGCAGATAAAAAGATCACCGAAATCTCATGCCATGCCGTAGGTGCTCATCATTTATTCCCTGGCACAGGCACTGTGATAGACATAGGGGGCCAGGATTCAAAGGTTATCCATGTCGGGCCAGGGGGCAAGGTTCTGGACTTTACCATGAATGATAAGTGTGCGGCTGGAACAGGTAGATTCCTGGAAGTTATGGCTTCCACTTTTCGCCTGACCCTTGAAGAGCTAGGGAACCTCTCCCTCCAGGCCAAAGAGGCTATCCCTATTTCAAGTATGTGCACTGTTTTCGCTGAATCAGAGGTCGTTTCGCTCATTGCTCATAATAAGCCAAAGGAAAATATAATCTTAGGGCTTCACACTGCTATTGTGAACCGCATATGGAATATGGTAAAGACGGTAGGCATTCACGGCGAGGTTACTATGACCGGTGGCGTAGCAAAAAATACAGGGGTTGTGACGCTATTTGAAAGGAAGTTGGGTAGATCTATTAATGTTTATAAAGAACCCCAGATAATAGGAGCACTCGGCGCTGCTTTGCTAGCCGAGCGTAACGAATAAAATAGTAATTAAGGAAAAATGGCAAGCTTATCCTATTCGCCCATAAGGCGAGATCCTTAGGGACAGACTGAAAAAAAGGGACTCCTAATTAGGTTATCAATGAAGAATTTATTAGCAGAGGGTAAAAAGATTCAAGAAGAGCTGCGCAGGCATCGACGAGTTGTCCACCAGTTCGCGGAGGTAGGACTCGAACTGCCGAAAACTACGAAATATGTGATGGATGAACTCCGTCGGCTCGGGTACACCCCAAAGGAAATATGCAATTCGGGTGTAGTGGCCACAATCGGAGAACCGAACCAGGGAAAAACGTTCTTGTTACGCGCGGACATGGATGCATTACCTATTAGGGAGGAATCTACACTTGATTTTAGGGCTACAAATGGTCATGCCCACGCCTGCGGACATGACATGCACACTGCTATGCTGCTTGGGGCGGCAAAGCTGCTGAAACAGCGTGAGGGTGAGCTAAAAGGTCAGGTAAAACTGATGTTTCAGCCAGGGGAAGAAATTTTCGAAGGCGCTAAGGCGATGATTAATGCCGGGGTTTTAAAAGATCCAGACGTTGATGTCGCCATGATGATCCATGTATTCTCTGGCTTGCCGCCTAAAGGCGGGACCGTATTGATCGGAAAAGAGGGTGCCTGCATGGCAAGTGTCGATTTTTTTAAGATCCTCGTCAAAGGCAAAGGATGTCATGGAGCCTTTCCGGATACAGGTGTCGATCCTATCAATGTTTTGGCCAAGATCCACACCGCTTTGCAGAGCATCAATGCCCGTGAGATCTCATATAATGAGACCATTTGTTTGACCGTCGGGCAGCTTCATGCGGGAAATACGGCAAACGTCATCCCGGATCAAGGTTTCCTTGAAGGCTCCCTGAGAACCTTTAATCATGGAACCAGAAAATTTGTAAAAGATCGCTTGAATGAAATTGCCCAAGGTGTTGCAGCCGCCTTCAGAGCCAAGGTTGAGGTGAATTTTTTACGGGGTTGTGATGCAATGGTGAACGACCTGGAAGTCAGCGAAGATATTGCCCGATATATTACCGAATTGTTGGGTGAAGAATATGTTCAAGCAAGGTCCAATTTCTTTCCTTTGCCTGGTTCCGAAGATTTTTCACTTGTGGCAGCCGCTGTCCCGTCTGTTATGGTGGCCCTATCCGTGGGCTCACCCGATGAGGGCTATGTTTATCCCCCCCACCATCCAAAGGTTGAGTTTGACGAATCCTATCTTTACATAGGTGCGGCAATTTACATGGCCTGTGCTGTTAGGTGGTTAAAAGACCACTGATAGCCATCTCTTACGTTTCATTATCCCCCGTAATTGGGAGGGAATGGCTAATCGGCCAATGCTTGCACTAAAGATATTTTCTATGAAAGCATCAGACTTCTTGGATTGACTATTATTTTTTGGAGTTCAGCCTGAAAGCGGATTACAGGGTTTGATCATCACAATATCTTTTAACTGAATGATCCCCACGGGAAGGCCGGTCAGTGCCGATGAGGCCCTTAGGATGGGTTTGGCCAACCGT
>CAZAKC010000128.1:0-4215 GCA_964485655.1 uncultured Desulfobacteraceae bacterium | reverse complement strand
AGGGGGTGTTGGTGATGAAACAGGTCAAGCGCATAATGGCAGCCATTGCCTTTTCAAAGTATTCTCAGGGAATCCTCGAATTTGCTTCTCAATTGGCCAGCCGCCTTAAATGCCAGCTTATTATTGTAAATGTCATCAATATCAGGGACATGCAAGCAATAAGCGGCATAGAGTCAATGGGTTACAAAGTGGACCCTCAAGAATACGTAAGGGGAGTTGAGAAGGACCGACGGGAGGAACTCGAAAACATGCTGAAAAAAATTGATATAGACAGAAGCAGGGTCAGGGCTATATTTCATGTTGGTCACCCTTTGGAGATGTTGCTCAAGACGGTTGAGGAGGAGAACATAGATATGGTAGTAATGGGGCCCAAGGGTAGAACAGATCTTCGCCATGTACTGGTGGGTTCGGTGGCGGAGAAAATGTTCAGGTATTGTCCCGTCCCTTTGGTATCATACAGGCATGAATCCGGACGATAGTACCTGGCACACAGGTATCCTTATTGTATATATGAGGGAGACCAAGTAATGGATCTTGAATGCATCATATACGAAAAGTACCAAGGCACAGCTATCATGAAGCTCAACCGACCACATGTGCTTAATGCAATGAATAAGCAGTTGTGGCTTGATCTTCAGGCGGCGCTGGAAGACGCAAGGTTGGATCCAACAGTGAAGGTTGTAATCATCACCGGCGAGGGCAGAGCCTTTTCCACAGGGGCTGATCTCAAGGAGTCTAAAACCAGGACTCTTGAAGAGTATAGAGATTACCTCCAAGAGCTTCAAGAGGCATCAAGAAAGATCATATACTTTGAGAAGCCCACCATTGCAGCAATTAATGGTTATGCCCTGGGCTCAGGTTATGAGCTTGCCCTTGCATGTGATATTCGGATTGCGGCTGAAGATGCCCAGATAGGCTCCCCAGAGGCAAAGGTCACCTCTTCGGTCACAGGAGGAGCGATGAGATTGATTCAGGAACTCATCGGCCCAGGCAAGGCAAGAGAACTGCTCTTCACCGCCCAGTACATCGATGGCAGGGAGGCTGAGAGAATCGGACTTGTCAACAAGGCAGTACCAAGGGACCAACTTATGGTAGAGGCAAAGGCAATGGCAGCAAAGATCGCAAAAAACTCCTCCTTCTCCCTCAAGATGATTAAAAAAGGTCTGCTCATGGCAAACGATGCGATCAGCCTTGAGGCACTCATGAACTACGAGGTGGAGGCCTGCCTGGCCTGCGTTTCTACGAAGGAGCGCCAAGACTCACTAAAAGAGTTTGAAGACAGAAAAACCCGCAGGCAACAGGCGACCGATATCTAGAATGTGAACACTGTTGAATCCCGGGACATTTTGATCAAATCGGGAGCTCCTGCAAATTTGGCTGTCTCCACCACTTCATCTTCGCCAACCTGGCGATTCTTGGCACACGGAATTCACACAAAGATTGGAACCTTGTTTTCCAGAAGATAACTAAAGTACGTTCTGGCTTCATCGCCAGTAGGCGCTTTTATCTGGTCCACCATGCCAGGCTTTGCCAAGAATACTGCGTCATCAGTAAAGAAAAGGTTCACTTCATCGCCTTGCTCTCTGGCGACCTTGGCAAGCTGCAACACCCTTGTGACACGCGTTGGATCCTCAGTGCCTCGTGTAAGGACGAACAGGAACTTGCTCATAGTACCCCCTCCTTTCTGTGAGTGATTAAAGATGACCCTGTCCGCGGAAACCAAACACCCCCATCCTGACAAGGGTACTGGGACTCTGTGTGATCTACGTCCTGTCCCCTGGCTGTTGTCTGTCACCTACACGTTGTTACAAAGGCGCCTGACCCCGGGGCCGGCGTCTTTCGCTTCTTGAGGTAGTCTCTCCTATCCCACAGCCCTGTCTAAACTACTGAATACTTAGGGCCTCCACCACCCTCGGGAGGAACCCATGATATATTCTCGTATGGATCTTTTATATCACAGGTCTTACAGTGGAGGCAGTTGGAAAAATTCAATCTCATTTCGCGCTTACCCGTAGTCTCATCAACTTCTATCTCATAGACCCCGGCAGGGCAAAAGCTGATGCAGGGATTATGGTACTCCTGGCTACACTTGTTATAACATAGCTCCAGGTCCCCTATTCTGAGGTGTGGGGGCTGTTGCTCTTCGTGAGTAGTGCCCGAGTAGTATACATCTGTTTGCTTGTCGAAGGTAAGCTTCCCGTCATATTTTATGATTCCTTTCTTCTCTTCGCTTGGCGAATCAGTCCCGTAGGCGCGTGAAACCTGCTCCAGATGGGTATAATCAGGCTCGGTCTCGAGCCGATCTTTAAGGATCTTGCCACCTAGTAAGTATTGTACTCCTCCTTTTATAAGTCCAGACCACAGACCCCCCTGAAAGGCTTGGTGGAAATTGCGAACCTTATAGAGATCCTTTCCTATACGACTGTCGAAAAGTTTCTTTTCATAGCTTGCGAGAGTTTCCCTTGAAAAATCATTGGTCAAGAGGGCTTCCAGGATGGTCTCCGCCGCAAGCATTCCCGATTTCATTGCAACATGAATGCCCTTGATCTTTTGGCTAATAAAAAGGTTTGCTGCATCACCGATGATCAAGCCTCCGTCAAAATAGCACTGGGGAATTGAAAAATATCCTCCAACTGGCACAGTCTTTGCTCCATATTGCACCAGTTTTCCACCCTGGAGCAATTCTGATACAAACGGATGAAGCTTGAATCTCTGGAACTCTCTGTGGGGATCCAGGAAAGGATCCTTGTAATCCAGCCCAACCATCAGTCCAATGGAAACCATATTGTTTTTCATCCCGTAGATAAAACCGCCACCATAGGTATTGGGCTTCAATGGATAGCCCATCGTATGGATAACTTCCCCCGGATTAATTCTTTCCCCGGGCAGCTCCCATACTTCCTTAACGCCCACCACGTAGTTGGAAGGATTTTTCCCTCGATCAAGCTGAAGTTTCTTAATAAGACCTTTAGTCAGGTTACCTCTCGATCCGTCCCCAAAAACCGTCACCTTTGCATGGAGATCTATTCCCGGTTCATAATTCGATTTTTTGTTCCCGTCAGGCCCGATGCCCTTGTCACCAGTACGAACTCCCAACACCCTGGTACCGTCATAAATCACCTCGGTTGCTGCGAATCCAGGGAAAATGTCTATGCCTGCTTCTTCAACTTGCCTGCCGAGCCACTCTACAAGTTTGGCTAGTGAGACCACATAGAATCCGCGATTGTTTAGCGGAGGCGGCACAAACGGAGACTTTAGCCTGCCCTTCTTTGTCAGCAGGCATACCTCTTCTTTGGTTACCATTCCCTCAAGCGGGGCTCCTTTGCCCACGAAATCCGGCACCAGCTCCTGAAGCGAGCTTGGGTCCATCACGGCCCCGGAAATACTGTGGGCTCCTACAAATGCCCCTTTCTCAAGGATAGCAATAACAATTTCATCCAGCTTCTGCCCTTTTCCATCTCTGTGGGCATTTGCACTCTGCCTTTTTATCAGGTTGGCCAGGTGAAGTGCTCCACTCAGACTCGCTATTCCTCCTCCAATGAAAAGAACATCGACTTCCATCACTTCTCTGCCTTCCATAACCTCTACCCCCTAAATCTCATAAATTCACCTTCCGGAAGGCAGCGTCCCCGCTAAACATACCCCCCTTAGCTTGCCTCGAGTAAGGCCTCATAGCTTCACTCAGTCCAGCCATATCACCTCCAATCTTTCATTTATTCAAGAATTCCTCAACCCGGGACCAAACCTTTCTCATGGCCTCAGAAGTGGAGCATTGTCCATCAAACTCAATTACACTCTTGCCCTCGACCATGGCTTTCGTAAAGATGGGATCGAACCCAATGCGTCCCATAACCTGCACACCTTTAGCCTCTGCCACTGTCTCTATGGTCCTGGTTGCACCGAGGTTAAGATCGAACTTATTCACGCATAGCAGTGCTGGGATCCCAAAGTGAGAAGTGAGTTCAAGAACACGTTCCATATCATGCTGGCCGGAGACTGTGGGCTCAGCCACCACGAGCACCGCCTTAGCGCCTCCTATGGAGGCGATAACAGGGCAACCAACCCCAGGAGGCCCATCTGTGATAATCAAGTTGAGGTTGCGCGTCTCGGCCAGTTTTTTCGCTTCTTGTCTGACCAACGTGACAAGCTTACCTGAATTTTCTTCTGCAATCCCTAGACTGGCATGGACCATGGGGCCAAAACGTGTCTCAGAGA
>CAZAKC010000127.1:0-4435 GCA_964485655.1 uncultured Desulfobacteraceae bacterium | reverse complement strand
CCAATATAAGTTTCCGTTCCAGGGTATTGGACAGCAAGTATAGAACTGGAAAAACGTAACCTAAATTTTCAGAAGCCCTTTTAGCCAGCGTAACTATTTGAAATGTCAACTACCAAAAACAAAAACTCAGTTTATCTTGGACAGCAGTGATTTCCTTTATATCATTAGTGGTACCTGTTTCTTCTATTACCACTCCTAACGTTTCTTTTTCAAGGATACATCGGCCGGCTACGGCCTCCTGCCGATTTCTTATTTGGCCCAAACAGGGAAGATAGTCGCGCAACAGAGGCGATAGGATACCTGACACAGCCTTTATGACCCCTGTCTTGGAGGTGAAGGACAGGAGGGAAAAGAAACAGGTTTACGAAAGGTTTGGCGTGGGTGAATACATTCCGCTCTTTCCAGAAAGAGAGTATTTAGAACGATATCTTTTAGAAAAAGGAAAATATGGCTCACCCGAGATTGTTAATTGGGATGAAACTATCAGGATAGTAACACTTGATATGGAGGTAAAGCTGTGGGGGATTTTTGAGAAGGAAAAGCCTCCAGAGGAAGACAAAGCCGATGAAGAATAGGTTCCGGATCAGTCGGGTTTTGATAGGGCTGCCACCAGTTCCTTTCCAGCTAAGTAACACTCCTCCAGGTATTCAGGGTGCTTCAACACATCATCCTCAAAATCGAGGCGGCGGTACAGCAGAGATTTCCAAAGGATGGCATCAAAGGTATCCAGGAAATATTTTACCGAGAGGATAGCTCCATCAAAAAGTCTTTTACCCTTCGTTGCCCCAACGGATATAAACAGAGCCTTTCGAATGGCCTTGTCTGGCTCCCGCTTTCTCCCCTCAATCCAGTATTTCTTCACCCACAAGGACTGACACCGATCCATAAGGATCTTTGTATGAGCGCTCACAGTGTAAAAGAAAATGGGGGAGGCCAGCATAATGCCATGGCAGGACAAAAGGAGATTATAGATCTCCTGGAAGTCATCCTTTATGGCACAGCGCCCCGTCTTTTTGCAGCCGTATATTTCAAGGCAGGGAGACATCTTGAGATCGCGCAAAATAATTTGCTGAACCTCAGCCCCTGCTTCTCTAGCGCCTTGAACGGCTTTGCGCAGCAATGTGGCCGTGTTTCCATTCCTTCTTGGACTTCCATAAATCGCGAGAATCCTCACTTCCTCAACTCCTTTGCACGTCCAGCACAAATCCTAACGGTACTATTTTATATCTAAACTCTATCAGCTTACCTATTTCATTTATCATATCTCAATGATTTAGTCATTATTGACTGGGAATAGAATGGCAGCGATGTATCAAATAGTTTGACACAAGTTGGATTGAGATGTATCAGATGAGCGAGAAACGATTAATTGCCTTTGGGAGTTATTTTATGGACGCCGAGGTCATAGAGGCTTTGAGAGAGATAGTTGGAGTTAAAAACTTTACGGACAAGATAATTGACCTTGTTTCCTATTCCTATGATGCCTCTAGCTATGAGCATAGGCCGGAGTGTGCGGTGTGGGCGGAGACCACCGAGCAGGTTTCAAGAATACTCTCTGTGGCAAATGAGAATAGGGTACCGGTTACTGTCCGGGGTGCTGGCACCGGGCTTGGTGGTCTTGCAGTGCCCGCAAGGGGTGGCATTGTTCTTGATCTTACCAGAATGAATAAGATCCTTGAGATTAACATAGCAGACCGTCTGGCTGTGGTGCAGCCTGGAGTTGTGTATGCCGATTTCCAGGCTGCTCTTGAGCCATATGGATTCTTCTTTCCGCCTGACCCCGCAAGTGGCGTTGTTTGTACCTTGGGCGGCAATGTGGGTACTAACGCGGGAGGGCTCCGGGCTGCAAAATATGGCACAACCAGGGATTATGTCTTGGCCCTAGAGGCAGTGCTTGCCAATGGTGAGATTATGCGCGTGGGGGCAAGAACCATGAAGACATCGTCAGGGTATGACCTGTGTCGGTTACTTGTGGGATCTGAAGGTACCCTGGCAGTGATCACAGAGATCACCCTGAAAATCAGGCCTAAAGCTCCCTACAGGTCAACAGCATTGGCTGTTTTCAAGACGCTGGAGGACGCTGGGAAGGCTGTGACTGAAGTTATGCATTCTGAAGTGACCCCAAGCGTAATGGAGCTGTTGGACGGTATGGTCATTAGGCTTTTGAAGGAGCACACAAATATCGATTTGCCTGATGCCGAGGCTATGTTGCTGGTAGAAACAGATGGCCTTGAGAAGGGCTATGTAAGGTTTGAGCTGGAGAGGGTCGCGGCAATACTCAAGGGATGCAACGCGATGAGAGTCGTAGTTGCGCGCACAGAGGAAGAGGGGGAGGCATTATGGAAGGCACGAAAGTCCATTGGGGGGATGGTAGGAGCCATTGGGCTTGATTACATGCCCGAGGATATCACGGTGCCCATGAGCAAGATAGCGGAGTTCTTGCGCGGCTCCGAGGAGCTTTCCTCCAAATATGGCCTGTCTCTTTTTAACTTTGGGCACGTGGGCGATGGAAATTTGCACACCAATATCCTTTATGACAGCAATGATGTTGATCAAGTGTCGCGCCTCGAGCAACTCTTGTTTGATCTTCACAAGCTGGCCTGCGAGTTGGGAGGCACCCTTTCAGGTGAGCACGGCATTGGAATGACTAAGGCTAAGTATATGCCGCTTGAGCACGACCCTGTCGCTCTCAAGGTAATGAAAACCCTCAAGAAGGCACTAGACCCTAACAATATTTTAAACCCAGGAAAGATGGGGTTGGATTAGAGTTGCTTCTAAACGGAACTCGGTCAACTTCCTTTGCCCGAGATTGAATCCCTTATGCCTGGCCCCTGAAGCCTAAGGCCTTTATCACTTCTCTTCATACACATTGGCTATGCAACACAGGAATGAGGCGGGCTCATCCGAGATGTTTCGCATGCCGTGGGGTTCCATGCTTGGCACATACACAAAATCACCAGGCCCTACGACCTTTGTCTCTGTAACCTGCTCTGTGTCCATATCAAATTGCCAACACTCAAATTTTCCGCTCAATATGTACATGGTCTGATGATAGAAATGATTATGAATAGGTATCTCCCCCCCTGGCTGGATCGTGAAATACCTCAGGCCATACTCTGGATAACCGTGGCCGTCATCGCCGAATTTCGAGAGCCATCTCACCGTGGTCCCGATAACATCGCGCATCTGGCCCTTAAAGGGAAATTTTTCAATCTTGATCTCTTCGCAGTCCTTAAAATTTTTTACTTCCATGAATTGTCGTCCCTCCCTCCGCAGTTACTTTTATACCAGAATTTCTTTCGTACCCGTGCTTTAACATCAGCCACAATGGTATAGAAGATTGGTAGATATATCAAGGTTAGTGCCGCTGACACGATGAGCCCTGCTATTGCAATCACTGCGAAAAGGGGGAGTCCCTCAAGGCTAAGGGCCCTTTGATCCGCAACAAGGCAAATTCAAATGAAATGAAAAGCTGAAGGTGTGAATTATTTGCTGGTGCGAGAGAGGGGAGTCGAACCCCTACGGGTTGCCCCACTGGATCCTAAGTCTATACCCAAGTAATTTCAAAAAGCCAGTGAAATCAGGTAACTACACCGATTTCGCTGGCTTTTTTTGCTGCCATTATTTTTGAAAATGTTTGGAAATTTTTGGGCTCAGAAGGCCTGTTGGGCACAGTTTTAGGCACAATTTTGCAATACAAAGAGTCCAGTGATGGGGGGTTAATATTTTGACAGGGGTATTTTCTGCATCTGGAACCCATCGGATCCGTGAGACTATAACTCGCTGCCTTATCACGTTTTACGTTTCCTTGGCTTTGACGCTATCTTTGCGTTCGGGTTTTGCTGCCTGACCCTTCTTTCATAGGACTTACGAGCTCTTTGGCGGGCCTCTTCCAGCATCCGCTCGTAGGCTTCTGGATCCTTGGCTTTGAGTTCTTCTCTTTTTCTTCGTGCAGAGCTTCGTGTCGTGCAGGCTTTAGAGCAAAATTTTCGCTTCCGTTTGCTGGCGTGAATAAACCATTTGCCGCATTCAGGACACTTCTTGAATACGCTCAAAGGGACTCCGTCTAAGATACTGAGTAAATGAAACCGAAGGCTCTGTTCTCCGTTTTCGTCATTGCCTTGGATTTGAGTGACAATTATAGGCCCTTCAGGGGACTGCATAGTGATCATCGTTGCTGAGAGTGTTAGGTCAGGGTAAGTTATGATCTGATATAGTGGGTCTCCAAGTCTATTGAGTGTTTCTAGCTCGGTCACCCTTTCCATGATCTGCTCGAATATATCCCTGACTAATTTTTGAAGCAATTTGGGGCCAGTCGTAGGCATGACCATGGATTTTTGTAGACGCTGCCATACGACCTGAGGCCCCCATATTTTGACCCTATCTATGCCAAAATACTGTTGTCCTGCTAGGATCACCTTAAATTTTAGATCAA
>CAZAKC010000126.1:0-4454 GCA_964485655.1 uncultured Desulfobacteraceae bacterium | reverse complement strand
ATTTTCTGGATTCCCGCTTTCGCGGGAATGACGCAAAGCGCTGTCCGTTAGGAGGCAGGCTGACCAAAGGGCAGGAAAGCGGGAATCTATGAATTAGGATCAGTATAAAAACTGTAAGGAGAGTGTAAGCAAATGAAAGAAGGAATTCATCCTGCGTATTATAAAGCAAAGGTGAAGTGTGCCTGTGGAAATGAATTTGAGGCAGGCTCTACGTTGAAAGAGATCAAGGTTGAAATTTGTTCGAAATGCCATCCGTTTTTTACAGGCAAGCAAAAGCTCGTGGACTCGGCAGGGAGAGTTGAGAGGTTCAGGAGAAAGTACGCAAAATTTCAAAAGGAAAATGAGAAAAAGCTCTAACCCACAAACCATACACACCAGCACTGGTCACACCTAGCTTAACCATGGTGGGGTAGGCCTCGCTTTGCCCCGCCTTTTTCATGTCCAAAGTTAATCCGAGACAATTTATTTTCAGAAATCTATAAGCAATCAGTGGGCGAATAATCACCGGAGGGGTATAAGAGTCATGTTCGCAAAGATAAAAGAAATTGAAGAAAGATATGATTCGCTGGAAAGGCATTTGAGCAGCCCGGAGATAATCAGCGACCAGAAAACATATCAGAAATATCTCAAGGAACACTCCACGCTCTCCCCCATTGTGGAGACGTTCAGGCGCTATAAGTCTGTCCAGGAGGAGATAGAGGGCAGTAAGACCCTTCTCAATGATTCTGACCCTGAGATCCGGAAGCTTGCCAAGGAGGAAATCGAAGAGCTTAAAGCTACACTGGAAAAGCTGGAAAAAGAGCTTAAGATCCTTCTTCTACCGAAGGACCCCAATGATGAAAAGAACATCCTGCTGGAAATCAGGGCTGGTACAGGCGGCGAAGAAGCAGCGCTCTTCGCTGCGGACCTGTTCAGGATGTATACCCGTTATGCAGAATCAAAGGGATGGAAGACTGAGATAATGAGCCTGCATCCTACAGGCATTGGGGGCTTCAAAGAAATCATAATTCTGATTGAAGGAAAAAACGTCTACAGTCGGCTTAAGTATGAAAGTGGGGTCCATCGGGTTCAAAGAGTGCCCGAGACAGAAGCACAGGGTAGAATCCACACCTCTGCGGTAACAGTGGCTGTACTGGCGGAGGCCGAAGAGATAGATGTCCAGATAGACCCTGAAGACCTGCGCATTGATGTATACCGGGCATCGGGCCACGGAGGGCAGCACGTGAATACAACGGATTCAGCCGTCAGAATCACTCACTTGCCCACGGGTCTGGTGGTCACGTGTCAGGACGAAAAATCCCAACATAAGAACAAAGCAAAGGCTATGAAGGTGCTGCGTTCTCGTCTCTATGACCTGCAGCAAGCAGAGTTGCATTCAAAAATTTCACAAGAGAGGAGGAGCATGGTCGGCTCTGGCGACAGGAGCGAGAGGATAAGGACATACAATTTCCCGCAGGGAAGGGTTACAGATCACCGTATCGGGCTTACCCTCTATAAGCTGGAAGATATTCTACAGGGCGAGTTGGATATGGTTATTGACCCACTTATCACACATTTTCAGACAGAAGCTCTCAAGCAGGCTGCCCACCACTGATCATTATCCTATCCATGGAAAAACGTTGGACCATCAAAGAGCTGCTTGCCGTAGCAGCGGACTACCTCGCTAAAAAAGGTATAGAGAGTCCCCGGCTGGCGGCAGAGGTGCTCCTCGCACATGTGCTAGGGATCGAGAGAATTGGGCTTTATCTGGATTTTGACAGGCCTCTGATGGCTGATGAGGTATCACAGTTTCGGCAACTCATAAAAAGAAGGGTCGCGCGGGAGCCTCTGCAGTACATAACCGGGCGGCAGGAGTTCTGGTCCCTGGACTTTGAGGTCGGCCCTCAGGTCCTTATTCCGAGGCCTGAGACGGAGCTGCTTGTGGAGTGCGCAATAAAACAATGCAAGGACCTGGGCGGGGGAGATATGCAGGAGATCCATGTACTTGACCTCTGTACTGGATGTGGCGTGGTTGCGATCTGCATTGCAAAAGAAGTACCGTTCGCTAAGCTGTGGGCGTCAGACATATGTCCAAATGCCATTTCTGTGGCAAAGATAAATGCCCAGAGACACGGTATAGCGAACCGCATTCAATTTCTTGAGGGGGATTTGTTTGATCCTTTAAAAGACCAGGATATCCATTTCCATATTATAGTCAGTAATCCTCCTTATGTTGCCCAGGAGGATTATGATAAGCTTCCACCAGAGATCAAGAATTATGAGCCAAGGCTCTCGCTTGATGGGGGCCCAGGAGGAATGGCGGTTATTGAAAGGATACTGCGAGAGGCCCCAGAATTTTTGACACCAACAGGGGTAGTTATGATAGAAATGGACCCTAGCCAGATCCACAGGGCGGTCGATGTGGCGGGATCGCTTTCAGGGTTTGAGGCGGTCGATGTGGTAAGAGATTACAGCGGAAGTGAGCGCGTTATTATTGTTAGGATGAACAAGCACGCTAAGTAGCAGAGCAAGAGGACTACGATCATGGTTGAACGAACTATGTTCTGGCAGATAGCGCAACCCTGGCTTTTTTATCTCCTTGCAGGGATTGCACTGGGGATCTTTGGCTTTGGCATCAGTCTTTATTTCCTTGTGTGGAAGCGCAGTGGGTCAAGGGGGAGCATTAAGGTGTCCTGGAGTGGTGTGAGGACAGCACTGGTAGATGTGCTCACAGGCAATAGGATCTTCCGTGGAGAAGTATCCGCCGGAATAATGCATGGGCTGATTTTTTATGGATTTTTCCTGTTGTTTTTAGGAACTCTAGCCCTTGCCGTCCATCACTATATCCTCAGTTACCTAAAAGGAGTCGCTTATTTGGCCTTTTCCTTCATCATGGAAGTGGCTGGACTCATGCTTTTGCTGGGATTGGGCTGGGCAGCACTACGCAGATACGTGCAGCGTGTGGCCAGATTGGAAAGAACACTGGAGGACTGGGTCGTTCTTTTGTGGCTGGGTGTGATCGTTCTGTCTGGCTTTTTTCTGGAAGCACTGCGCCTTGCCGCCCAGAAGCCCGAATGGATGCACTGGTCTTTTTTTGGGGCTGCGTTGTCCAGGGCATTCCCTGCACAGGCTGCAAGCAGCACTTATCCATTTCTGTGGTGGGCACATGCCGTTTTGAGCCTTGGCCTCATCGCGGCTATTCCTTTTACGAAGCTATTTCACATGCTGGGGGCACCAGCGTCCATATACCTGCAAAACTCAACAAAATTACCCGCTTCTTCTCAGGATGTTAATTTTCAGACCTTTGATTTGAAAGACATCGTGTTTTTTGATGCCTGTATGCGGTGCGGGCGGTGTGTTGAGGTGTGCCCATCGGCAGGGGCTGGCGAGCCATTTGCCCCCAGAGATTTTGTTCAGGCTGTTCGCAAGGCCCTGTGGCTTGAACGCTCGCCAGTGGGAGATATCAGGCTCTTGTATCGAGCCACGACAGATATGCCAGATGAAAAGCTGTGGTACTGCACCACTTGCAGGGCTTGTCTCGAAGTGTGCCCGATCTATGGCCCTACCTTCGAGCAAGTGCTGAGGAAAAGGGTTGAGGCAATTGAAGAAGGAACCAAAGTGCCCCAACTGCTTATTCAGACCCTGGAGAGGCTATACAAGTACAATAACCCTTGGGAGTCTTCAAGGAAAAAGAGGGCTGCATGGGCAGAAGAGCTTGAGATCGTAGACATTACTAAGTCGCCGGATTCTGCTGAAATCTGCTATTTTGTAGGATGCACAACTTCCTTTGACACTAGGGCACAGGAGATTGCGAAATCACTGACCAGGATACTGGAGATCACAGGTACGAGATTTGGCTTCCTGGGCAAAAAGGAGCCATGCTGCGGCGATATTGCCAGGCGCGTGGGTGAAGTAGGGCTTTTTGAGGAGCAGGTGGAGCAGTGTAGCGAGCTTTTTGAAAGATACCAGATATCAGAGGTAGTGACTTCTTCGCCTCATTGTTTTCATACCTTTACGAACGACTATCCCGGGGGCCGCTTTAGGGCAAGACATTACGCCTTGTTGCTTGATGAATTGGTCAGATCAGGCCGTATAGAGTTTCACCGCCCAGTACATGCGATAGTCACGTACCATGATCCGTGCTATCTCGGACGACACAACAGGATATTCGATGAGCCCAGACGGGTCATCAAGGCTATACCCGGGATTACCTTGAAGGAGATGGTACATTACGGCCCTGATAGCCTCTGTTGTGGGGGCGGAGGGGGACGGATGTGGCAAGAGGAACTTGACGCAGATATTAAGATGAGTGAGATCAGGATAAGGGAGGCATATGAGACAGGGGCGCAAATCCTGATCACCGCTTGCCCCCTTTGTTTGATCATGTTAGAGGATGCTAGAAAGATTCAAGGGCTTGAACAAGAGTTGAAGGTGATGGATCTGAATGAGCTGGTATTGATGGCACTAGCTTAGGC
>CAZAKC010000125.1:0-4689 GCA_964485655.1 uncultured Desulfobacteraceae bacterium | reverse complement strand
TTGGCCTCTGCCACAAGCTGGACGAGATTTATTTTTGAAGGAGAGACATCCTTGCTCTCCACTATTTGTGGCTTGCTGAAAAAATAGCCCTGAAAAAACTCAAACCCCATATCAAGGGCAAGCTGGAATTCCTCATGTGTCTCCACCTTTTCGGCCAAGAATTTTAGGCCTGGGTGAGCAAGGTCTCGTACGTAGTCCCTGATGGTCTCCACAGGGGTAGCCATAAAATCTATCTTGATGACGTCTGCAAAAGAGATTAAGGCATCCCACTCAGAGGTATAGAAAAAATCGTCCAGGGCCATTGAATAACCCCGCGATGCTATCTCTTTGCATGCCTCCACGACTCCATTGTGCGGTTTGACGTTCTCCAAGATCTCTACCACCAAAATGTCCTTTGGAAAGAGATTCGGGACTTTCTTGAGAAGAAGATCCTCTGTAAAATTTACAAAGGCCTTTTTCCCGCCGGTCAATTGTTCTATTCCAATGTTGAAGAAGCTGTTGGAAAGAAGCTTAGAAGTGGCCGTATCTCCATCAATTGGAGGAAAGGCATTTGTTGTGCCACCCCGAAAAAGAAGTTCATATCCGTAAATCCTTTTGTTCCTATTGAAGATAGGCTGACGTGCTACATATACTTCCACCTTCTCCTCCTGATTAGTAAGTGCCCTGACACTTCTTTCCAGAAATCATGTATTAATAATCGGCAAAATTGCGGGTGTCATTAGGAACTGGATTAGCGACGGGCAGAAGTAAAAAGAAGGCTGACTTTTTCTCTCAAAAATTCAATGAGTTGCTCAATGAACCTGCTTCTTATCCTAACCTTCAGGTACAGATCACCAGGTGGGCCGCCGTCTCGACCTTGCTCTCCCAGGCCCTTAAGCCTGATCTTTTGTCCTGCCCTTACTCCCGGAGGAATGGAAACCACAAATTCTTTCTTGTCCGCTCTGTTCACATAACGGAATTTTCCGCCCTTAGAAGCCAGTTCAGACGGTAAGGTAATAATATCGTAAAGATCTCTTCCTTTCTCTGGAAAGGGTATTCCCCACTTCTTTCTCAAGATCCACTTGGCGATCTTTGCTATTAGGCCTTGTCTGCGGGCGATAGGCGAGGAACTGTTCCCCAGAAAAGGGGATGACACAAAGACCCGAGTAAATCCTCCAGGCCTTCTGAACTCAAATCCCCTATAATTGGGCCCATATGTCTGTCTAAAGACCTCTTCAAAACTGCTGAACCCAAAAATACGACTAATTTCATCAAATATTTGTTGAATATCAGACCCTCTGAATATCTCCTCCTCACTGTAGCGCGTCCGGAATTGACTATAAGCTGCCCCTCCATATTGGTCCTGGAAAAGGTCATATTGCCGTCTTTTGCCGGGGTCTGAGAGGACCGCATAGGCTTCATTAATTTCTTTCATTCTGGCTGATGCACCGGGATTGCCACGATTTCGATCCGGATGGTATTTCAGGGCGAGTTTGCGATAGGCCTCCTTGATCTCTTTTTGAGAGGCATCTTTGCTGACACCTAATATTTTGTAATAATCCCTGCTTTGCATAAGATTCACCTTGATCCTAGAGGCCAACTTATCATATCAATGTATCGAGGTACATATGAATTATCACAGGCAGAAGTCATTAGGCGCAAGGGTTAAGAAAAAGACAACTACCTGTGTGAGCATATTTGACAACTTAAGTGCTATATCAGGAAAGGCAAGCTATGGACACGCCAATGAGAGACAAGCTTGAAAGACAGATACTGAAATTCGTTCGGCGGCACTTGGAACAATCAGGTCTCGGCAACGATTGGGAGATTGAGCCTTTGGGATCAGACGGCTCTCCAAGGTTGTTTTGGAGACTGCTCTGCCCTGCTTCTGACGTGACCTTTGTTGCTATGGCAAATCCTCCGGAAAAAGATATCACCCGGGCGGAAAACCAAGCCTACCTCCATATCGGTCAGCACCTGCACAAAAAAGGAATCCATGTAGCTAAGATCTTAGCCCACAATATGCTCAGGGGATTTTTTCTGATGGACGATCTGGGTGAGAAAAACCTTCAAACAATTATAAAACAGCATGAGGATCCAATGATATACTATGAGGAGGCGCTGAAACAACTCCTTAAGCTTCACACATTGGCACCGCAAGGGTTCGATCCAGAGTGGTGTTACCAGACACCTTCATATGACAGGTATGTGATGCGATCCCTGGAATCAGAGTATTTTAAGAGGGCGTTTCTCGAAGCATACATGGGCCTGAAACGAGATTGGAAGGAGCTCGACCGTGAGTTTGAATACCTGGCCGATATTGTATCTTCATGCACCGCAGATTCTGTCATCCATAGGGATTTTCAGTCCAGAAATATCATTATCAGTGAGGATAATGTGGGAATACTGGATTGGCAGGGGGCAAGACTGGGTCCGCCAGCCTATGACCTTGCCTCTCTGGTCATTGATCCATATGTGGAGCTAGATTGGGCTACAAGAGAATCCCTATACAGGACTTATGTAAAGGCCATCGCACCTTTCAGCCATCAATGGGCCGAAGATCTAAAACGCTTTTTTTGGTATGTGGCTATACAGAGAAACCTGCAAATATTAGGCGCATTTGGATTCCTGACCAAGAAGAGACAAAAGAGCAGTTTTGAGCAATATATACCCGCTGCTGTTCTTATTCTAAGCAGGCTACTTATGAGAGTCCAGGACCGCTCATTGGAAAACCTCCGGACTCTCGCTCATGAGCTTCAGGAAAAAATTGTCAGGCGTTGATCCAGTCTTAAATGAGGGATAAAATATGTTTTTCCACACCTGCCTATGGGTTTGGTGAGACGGGTCCTGAGAGAAAACCAAAGGTCCTGTAGAAACTTTTGACAGACAAGGAATAGTCGTATTATGGGCGGTCCAAGGAAATCCTTTGAGCCGGGTGAATACGTTAGGCTATTCACTGGGCAAATGGGTATGGTACTTGATTCAAAAACATATGAACTAGCCATGAAATCATTCAAGCAGGCAAACAAGCCCGGCAGGTACTTTGCCCCAGGGTGTTGCCAGCGCCCGGATTACGTGATTCAGATACCGGTCTTGTTTGAGGACGGCACATATGATGTAATGCGAGCCATAAGTATTAGTAGGGTTGAAACTCCCCCACAGGATGTAAAGGAGAAAATAGATTCCTTAGTACAGCAGCTTAACCCATAGTCAAGGAGGAGAAGACCGATGGAAGACTGCATCTTCTGTAAGATCGTTAAAGGACAGATCCCATGCTTCAAGGTTTATGAAGATGATAGGGTATTGGCCTTTGAGGACATTAATCCGATCGCCTTGGGTCACACTCTGATCATTCCCAAAGCCCATGCTGAAAATTTGTTCGAAATTTCTGATGAAGATCTTACCGCCATTCATATGGCCTCAAAAAAGATTGCTCGGGCCATCAGAAAGGCCTTAAGTCCAACCGGAATAGCGTGCCTTCAGCTAAATGGCAGGGGGGCCAATCAAGTGGTCATGCACTATCATTTCCATCTTGTTCCAAGACACGAGGGCGCTCCTGAACTGCCCATTACAACATGGGAACTCAAACCAGGTGACACGGAGAAGATACAAGATACAGCAAAAAAAATAGCCGCTGCAATTGAACACTAGCGGCTATTTCCTATCTTTTTTGGGAGGCACCAAGTTGGGTGCCTCCCTCTATTCAACCAACTCAACATTCCAATATAGATAGTCACGCCACGACTGAGGCACTTGTCTTATCCCGATAGTAATTCTCAGCCCAGGTACCCAAGTGGGCTTGACTGGTTTTCTAATGAGCTTCATACCTGCCTCGGACGGGGTTTTCCCCCCTTTTCGGCGGTTACAATCTACACAGCAGGTGACAATATTTTCCCACTCGGTCTTCCCGCCTCTAGATCGGGGTATCACATGGTCATAAGTAAGCTCATCAGAGGGGAACTTCTGTCCACAGTACTGACAGCGGTACTTATCCCTTGCATATATATTTTGCCTTGAAAACTTGACAGGGGCCTTAGGCCTTTTCACCATCCTCAGCAATCTAACAACCGAAGGAAGCCTTATGGTGAAACTGACTGACCGTATCTCTCGGCCATACTCCTCCAGCACCTCTACCTTGCCCAGAAGAAGAAGTGTTATCGCCTTCTTCCAATTGATGATTCTTAAAGGCTCATATGTGATATTTAGTAACAGTACGTGCTCCATGGCTTAAGGTCGATCAATATATCAATTAAGTTGGCCAGGAGGCCTTTTTTGCGTAATTTAACCCAAACCAATTGAAATTACAAGTGAAAAATGTAAAAGCACCGCAAAAAGATACCATACCTCCTTGACAGCACACAACCCGAGCCCGTATAAGTCTTACTCGCGTTAGCAGTACAAGAGGTCAGGGACTTGTTATTTGTTATTGGCCTAAAATTGAGCGCCTATCAGGGAGAGGCTTATGATGGTGTTAGGTCTTTATGGGAGCCCCAGGAAGGGTGGAAACACGGATCAGTTACTTGACAGAGCGCTAGAGGGATGCCATAGCCAGCAGGCAAGAGTCCAGAAAGTATATGCCAGGCGCCTGAAGGTAGCAGGATGCATTGAATGCGGAGGATGTGATGAGACCGGAGTATGTGTACAAAAAGATGACATGTTTAAGGTATATCCCTTGTTTGATGAAGCACGCGCAGTTATTCTCGCAGCCCC
>CAZAKC010000124.1:1437-4751 GCA_964485655.1 uncultured Desulfobacteraceae bacterium | reverse complement strand
CAGCACTTGTATCCAATAGATCAACCGCCTTGTCAGGAAGCTGGCGACCGGAGATGTACCGGCTGGATAGCTCTGCTGCCGCCTCGATTGCATCGTCCCGGACAACCACACCGTGGGCTTCCTCGTATTTCTGTTTGAGTCCCCTGAGAATCAAAGTGGTGGTTTCCACCGATGGCTCGTCCAGTTTTACGAGCTGAAAACGGCGAGCAAGGGCGGCATCCTTTTCAAAATACTTCTTATACTCTGACCAGGTGGTGGCAGCAACGGTCCGAAGCTCACCGCGGGCAAGGGCAGGTTTGAGAAGATTTGCTGCGTCACTTCCACCAGCACTTCCTCCTGCGCCAATTAAGGTATGGGCTTCATCAATAAATAGTATTATGGGCTTTGGGGATGCCTTTATCTCATTAATGACAGACTTGAGCCTGTTTTCAAATTCGCCCTTGACCCCAGCGCCAGCCTGGAGCAAGCCCATGTCAAGGCCGAGGATTGAGACATCTCGCAGGATGTCCGGCACATCACCCTCTACAATCCTGAGTGCAAGACCCTCTACCACCGCAGTCTTACCAACTCCAGCCTCACCCACAACTATGGGATTGTTCTTCCTGCGGCGGGCCAATATGTCCACCATTTGGCGAATCTCTCGGTCACGGCCAAAGACCGGATCAATTTCACCTGCGCGTGCCTTTTCAGTAAAATCAACACAAAAGCGCGCAAGTGCTGTTCCTTCTCCTGCAGGTGCCTCTTCGCTAATAGCAGCGCGCTCCTCAGCAGTAGGCTCCTCAATGGAGTTTTTTACTATGGCACCAAATTGCCCAAGCAGTGCCTCACGGCTGATCGAAGAGAACAAGTCCACATAAGCACCCATGGCAAACTGGGTGGGCTTGTTCAAGAAGGCTGCAAGCAAGGCCCCTGAGCGTATCCTGTTCTCACCCAGGTCAACAGAGCTGGTGAGCCATGCCTCCTGGAACAGCTCCATGAGGAGTGGTGAGAACACTGGTTTTGCTGCATTGCCCGTGCGAAACTCCTCTATGGTTCGATCTATTGCCTTTTTCACGTTTCCCGGGTCAAGGTCAAATTGCCTAAATATCAGGGGCAGATCTGATTGGGGCTCTTCCAACAACTTGGTAAGGAGGTGCTCGATTGTTACCTCGTAGTGGGTACGCGATACGCACAGGCCTGCCGCACCTTCAAGACACCGTGTGCAGTATGTGTTTAGACGGTTTAGCAGGGCTTTGATGTCTACGCTGACCATTTTCTCTTCTCCTCTCGATATTGCAGCCCGTAGGAAAACCACTCTACGGGCAATTGCGAATTAAGCTGCTCGGTGATTCAAGCCATTAGTGTCGATAATTCTTAAAACCATAATTGTCGCGCAAGCCCTTAGTTCGGTCTAATAGGCTCAAAGACCACTGTGGCCTCCTGGTTGAATTCACCTGCAAATATCCAGCTATTCCATCCCAGCATTGCGCAGTCCGGGTTACCCAATTGGACCGACTTCATTTCACCTGCAGCGAGCAATAACTGCATATCATATTCAAGAGATCCCGAGATGTAGAAATCTGTTAAAAACACCAAAAGAGTGTGCTGGCGGTTCCCCGGAAGTAGATCCATAAATTTAGTCCTAGAAAGGGGGCCTATGGTAATGCGAAATTTTCCGGTCCGGTCCAGGATCTCGGAACCCATGTAAGCATCCACACCAACGGTGCTTCCTGAAACCCCCAAACAGCATCTCTGGTCGTGTGGAATTTTCGCCTGTCTTGGGACGCAGGGCTGGATGTCGACCTGGACCCCGTCCAGGGCGTCACACAACATTGTCCTTAGGCCCAAGGCGGAGCGCGGATGCTGGGTTATGAGACCGAGGTAGCGAAGCAATCTGTGCTCATCCGGTATCTGGCTGCGCAAGGCTTGACTGCCAAGCCCAAGGAGGCAAAATAGCCTTTCGATTAGGGCCTTATCCTGCTCCTCCACGACCTTCAAGAAGATTCTGTACTTGGTCCAGCAAGAATATAGCAATTCGTAAAGGTGCTGATTTAATATATCGATGAAGTCGCGTGTGACCGTTTCATCCTCGGCTGCCTCTTCCAGGAGATCTTCAGTATAAAATGTGGGCAGGGGCGATGAGGAACCATAAAGGCCAAGGAATGTCGCTGTAACAACGTAGGCCTCCACATCCCCTTTCCTGGCTTCTATGGATGAGATGTCCGCAGCAGGGAAACCGAGAGAGAGGTCCGGATGGACCTTTATCCGGTCACCTTCGCTCATGAATCTGCGAAGCAGCCGCAGAACCTGGAAAAAGGAGTAGGAATGCGGCTGTCTTAGCAGTTCCTTTTTCAGAGCAGCAGACGGTCGCCAAGTCTCGCCGGCCATTGATAAATGTCTCCTTTAAGGGATTCTTCAACACTCAGCTTGGTAAAGGAATTGATAGCTCCGTATCCGCCCAAGAATTGATCCAGTACGGATCCGAACAGATAAAGATCCCCGTCGCCCGCAAAGTGATCCGACCTCATCTTTATTTTGATATCCTGGCCTCTCATCATCACACCATTTACAATGCGGTCGACAGGTCGGGCGTGGACTGATTCAATAGCAGATATTCTTTTCTGATTCGCCAGTACAGCAGGTCGGTCACGGCTTTCTGTGAATACATATAGCTGTAACAAGGAACGAAGATTTTCCGCGTTTGCCAGTGAAAGGTAATTTAGGGACAGGTGTGCTATCAACTGCCACAGAAGATTGGACCCCAGAGGCGGCAAGACGTTTGCCGTCAGTGGTCTGATATTGCCGAAAGATGCAAATTCAGGAGAAGTGCTTGTAGGCTCGCATATATCACCCAATTGTAATCCTTCTGGCAGGGAACCATTAGTGCACTGAAGGGAAATGGATAAGGTCTCTATGGCGGGAGGTGGGCCGCCCGGGGGATAGGCAGTTGATAGGTAGACATCTACACCCCTGCGCGCGGGGGTCCTTTTCCATTTTACGTGATACACTGGGGTATCATCTTTCTCAGTAGTAAACAGATCAAAGGGCCGGTAAATCCTCTCTTCTGCGGTTCCTTGAACATATCCCACCACCTTTTCTACAGAGTACACCTGGTAATGAGAAGCATTAGGGGCGGCGGGATTTACAAGGTATTCAGCCTGCTTGTGGTCTAATCTTATGGGATCAGCCTCGTGGTGAAAGATATTTACCACAGGAGTGGTGAATAGCTGAAAGCTCTCTTTTCTAATCCGAGGAGGCGGAGAGGGGGCCCTATCAAGCTCCAGTAAGACCTCAAATCTGCTACCTTCTCCCCTGTTGGTCCACCTATCCAGTCC
>CAZAKC010000124.1:0-1427 GCA_964485655.1 uncultured Desulfobacteraceae bacterium | reverse complement strand
AAAGATACTTTTCGGGCAAAATAAAGTATTCCTGAAAGAGTCTGTATCCAGGAAAGGAATTTGAAGGATAGGGCAAAAGGGCTTCATTGGCCGAAAAACCCACAGGAGAGATATTTTCTGGGCCAAGAATCAAAGGACTACCTCCGTCAAGCGCTCGGTATTGGATCTCTCTGATGTTCTTACTAAGTAACATATAAAGTCCGGAGGCCGTAGAGTAGTCATCTGCAAGATATAGACGCAGAGAGTCAATCTCCCAATCAGAGAGCTTCATTGCGTTTAGCTCAAAGGTGAGCACTATTGCAGGGGCCGATCCGGGCCGCTCCTCAAAGCGAGCTTCCACAAGCTCCAGCGGATGCAACTCCACATCATAGCAGGTCCGAAACTGGCAGCTAGTGCCCTCCACAGGGACAGAGGCCAGATACGTCCCTGCGGGTACCGCGAGTGCCTGCTTCAGAGTGGGTTTTGGATGGAAAGCCACGACGGTAGTGCAGGGGATGGGCCTCAGGTAGTGGGGCCATATAAGTTGCATTAACTCGTGAACTACTTCCGGAAAC
The DNA here is from genome assembly GCA_964485655.1 of uncultured Desulfobacteraceae bacterium. GTDB lineage: Bacteria > Desulfobacterota > DSM-4660 > Desulfatiglandales > Desulfatiglandaceae > B111-G9. Next base: position 873 of record CAZAKC010000124.1, on the reverse strand, counting down.
TCGTCTTCAAGCTTCTCCTTTAGAAGAGCAGTCAAAAAGGCCACACCTTCCAGAAGCCTCTCCACATCAGGATCTGCAGTCGGCCCGCTGAGCATGGGGGCAAGGGCCGGATGCTCCTTGGAAAAGATGACGGCAAGGTCTTTGAGGTAGCCTAATTCCTCCTGAAAGTAGCGGTTGAACATGGGAATCCTTGAGCGGAATTATGTCAAGACCCCGGGATCAGGAGCTTGAGAAGGCATAATCCTGGGGGCTGCAACCATCGAAGCTCTTTATCTTCTAAGCTTTACCTTACCTTCGCTATCAAGGACGCTCTCGAAGGTCACCGGAAAATTTGCATTCTCAGCAGCAAGCTTTGCCACTATCTGGAAACGCAGAGTGAGTAAATCCTCATCCTGAGGAAGGAAATTGACCCGAACCGCCCGCAGCCGGGGTTCATATCTCTGTATTGTGTTGCGTATAGCCCTTTCGACCGAACGCAATGACTCCGGGTAACTGTTCGCGAACTCAGTAAAATCTGGAATCCCAAAATCTTCAGCAATAGGCACAGTGCCATGTCTGGTATTCAGGATCCTCTGAAGATGGTTCAACACAGAGTCGATCAGGCGTTTCGGGTCCTCCTTTGCCCGTCTCTCAGGGTGCTTTTTCCATGAGCGAATGCGCTCGAGCAGCCTTTCCTCCCTCATGGGTTATCGGTTCCTACTTGGGTGCCGTCCAGGAATCTTCTGCCTCGATACCATCAGGCTCCCAGGTCCATATGATTTTGGAATAGGTGAAGGACACCTCCTCCATGTGTTTATATGGTTCGTTTGAAGGTAAGAATGTTTCAGGCATGTAAGGCTTCATGTCCACTATTATGGCATCCTCCAGCTTGAT
>CAZAKC010000123.1:0-4906 GCA_964485655.1 uncultured Desulfobacteraceae bacterium | reverse complement strand
TTCAAGGTTTTTTAAATCTAACTTTAACTTCAGCTTCCTTACAGCAAGAGTAGTGCCAAGTCGAGGATTATTTGAGTATTTTTGCTTTTAGATGTTATTTCAATAAGTTAGATGATTCTTCGCTTTACACAAGAATAGAGAAAGGTGTGAAAAGAATTGCCATAATTGGTAAAAATTTACATATAGGAGTGGGAAAATATTTGCACAACATAGTACCAGAAGCTAGCAAATAAGACCTAGACAGTACTCTTGTGGAAACTGGGGATGCCTGGGGCGGGAATCGAACCCGCACGGGGACTAAGCCCCAAGGGATTTTAAGTCCCTTGCGTCTACCTATTCCGCCACCCAGGCCTGTATCGAGAAGAGCAATTACTAAATTACCCAAGGGAGCCACTCCGTGTCAACGGGTTTTAATTTTTTCACCTCAGAAAAATAGGATTGGAGAATATCCACGGGCGCCAGCCAAATAGCGGTATTTTCTTATAGGCTTCTGCCCTGTAAACCCCGGGCTTTTTTACCTCAACTTGGAGTTCGGTCCCCGAACTTCCGGCATATTCGTAGCCGTTCCTCAAGACCCTCACCAGGCCCCGGGAGGGCACCCTTACACTTAGCGTTCCCGGCTCAAACTTTGCTTCTTCACCCATGCCCACAATCATCCCTGACTGACCCAGGAAAGAGAATCGAAATCCCTTACTGGAGGCTATGGCATCATGACCGATGAACAGACGCCCCTGCTTCATGGCTCCGTAAATCTGATCCTTTGCAACTTGAAAATCTGGAGACAACGCTTGAGGGAGAAGCACATGGATCGCTATTGCCCTCAAGGCATAATCGTAAGAGATGGGTACTAGAGAGATGGGCCCCCATTGAAATTTTGATCCATGGGCATCTGAGCCTCCAATGGATACAACCTTTTTCTGCTCACATTTGGCATCCCAAAACGCAAGGGTTTTTCGGCTTGGTGGCTTCAATGTATATCTTTTAAGAGCCACACAATATATCCCGTGCACAGGGGTTTTCACTCTCTCTTTCCATCTGGATGTAAAATTCCATATACAAATACCTGTGTATCCAGTGACGGTCAGATCGTTCCAGGTATAAGCGATAGAGTTTTCATGAAAAGGCATGCCCTTCTCAAAGGGGTGGGCCAGAAACCCGAATCCGTTCTGGGCATTGACCTCATCAATTACTTCCTGGGGGCTGAGCCCCTCGCCACTGACCATTTCCTTGAGGTTAAAGGCAAGATAATGGTGATACCTCCCCCCAATTTCGAGGCCCACGAGCAGTAGCACTTTCGCGTAAAAGCCTTCATCTTCAAGATGAAGCTCTTTTGCCATGTAATCGTGATCATTGAGGATCACGAAATCAAGCCCTTGCCTTTCAGCTATCCCTGCGATCGTCTTAGGCGGCGCGGAGCCGTCTGAATAACTAGAGTGAACATGTACACTTCCCACATATTCGTAACCGCTCGCAGTATGGTTATGGTTCATCCTACCTAACTCCCAACTTTTCAGATCACTCTTAACTAATAACTTTATTCCTGGTCCAGCACTTGCAGCCTTAGCCTACCCATAACTCTCATTATCTCCATCTGCTTGGCCAGCCCACCTTCAACAATTTTTATATGCGTAGCGTCTACTGGCATCTGCCCTAAAGTGGCATCCAGGCTCACCCACCTGCCCGATAAAAAGGCCTCATTCCATGCATGGTAGTAAAATCTTCCCCTGGCATAGACTAGTCCAACGCAAACCTTTGCAGGTATACCAGAGGCTCGCAATAGAGCTGCCAACAGCACGGAGTGCTCATTGCAGTCTCCCTGCAGATTTTTCAGGGTTTCCACTGCACTTGGAATGCCGATAACAGGTTTTTTCTCAACATGCTCATATACCCAAGACAAAAGTTTCCTTACTCTGTCCACTGCTCCATTTGTACCCTTGGTTATTTCTCTGGCCTTTTGTATGATCCCCTCATCATCGCTTTCAATATTCATTTCAGGGCGAAGGAAGACCCATATTTTCTTTTTCACCTTTGGATTTACCGGGATTTTTAATTTGTTTCCCTGTGGTAACTTCTCTTTCCTAACCGTGAGGATATCTCCTTGTAACATCTGTCTCGGGCCATAGGAATTCAACCCTATTTCCTGTGGTTTAATCCCGCCTATTCGCACCTTCAGTAAACTGAGCCCCCGGGGCCCCTTGATCGGTTTGTCAGGCACCACTGCTACCATATCATAAAGCTCCCCCGTGCCCCCCTTTCCTATGTCCACAGGGGCGTGGATTGAATCGGAGCGCACCATGGTTAAGCCCATCATGCCCGATTGCTTTACAAGCTTGCCTGATTCGCCAATCCAAATAAACACCTTATGGCCCATTATTTCACTCACATATTTTGTGGTGCCATATCGTTTGCCTAGAATAATTATCTGATCTTGAGATTGAGCAGTAATAGGAACTTCCATCAACGCCAGACTGGATGGGTCGAAGATTGTTATTATCCTCGTCTCGCCCATGGCAGGATGCCACGCATTCAATATAAATGGAATCGCTGCAGATGCCACTGGTGGGGATTTCAGTTTGATGCGGGTTCTGAACTTTTTCTCGCCTTTTCCCCTCTTCACCTCGAGCCAGTGGCCTTTTACCTCACCTGACATATCAAACCTAACAAGACCTGATTCAATTTCGAGCCGAAATTTCTTCATGAGAAAATCTCGATCCACTACCGTATCGGTGGTGCTGTGAAGGCTCCTGACTATACCCATCAAGCGAAGACGCAGGAATAATTCTTCCCTTATAGTATATCCACCCTCAATGGGGCTTATTTTCGAAAAGGAATATCCCACCTTATGAGAGCCTAGTAACACTTCCATCCATTCTTCCTGGGTCCTCTTCGGCCCTTTCGGCCCAGATCCAGCCCATAGTCTTCCTATCCTTGCTCGATTTGCGCCATCCATAGGCACGCCGAACAGCAAAAGCCAGATACTGCCTATGACGATCACTATAATACGAATCAGCCCAGCTTTGATTAATACCTTACACATTTACCTCAAATTGCCTCGTAACATGATGGGCCCCACGCAAGCCAGTCTTTCAATAAGACGATGCTTGGCAAAATAGGGATACAAAATAGCTCTGGGGTCTTTATGACTTATCGGGACAGGGGAGAAATGACTCAATAGCCAAAATAGCTCAGGCGGTTGACAAACACCTTTTTATGAGTTTTCTGGAATTGTCAAGAAAGGTCTCCAGGGAATCCCTGCCAAGACCGGCCCCTGCTGCGACCTTTTCAGCAAGCTTCCGGTCCAGAATATCGCGTGGCGCGTGAGTGTCTGAATTCAGAACAAGGGATGCGCCTGCTCTGAAGGCCAAAGCAGCCACATGTCCATTGGTAAAGCTATGGCCGTGGCGTCCGGATATTTCCAGGAAAACCCCATTATCCCTTGCAAGGGCCACTTCTTCCTCAGCAATGAGCCCCGGGTGCGCCAGAATGTCAACCCCGGCCTCGATTGCGGCCCTGTTTGTGCCGGGTGGTACCGGTTCCACGATAGTCTCGCCATGAACCAGTACAATGCATGCTCCCAACTCCCTGGCTTTTTCTACCAGTGACCCAATCAGGGCAGGAGGCACATGGGTGAGTTCTGCCCCGGGTATAACAGTCACCGACTGGTTGCCATTAAGCGCTTTTGCGGCCTTTACAATTCGAGGAACTATCAGATCAATATTGGAAGGTCCCACATGATCGGTAATAGCGACGGTTTGATATCCCTTTGCCTCAAATCTCCGGACAAGCTCTGAAGGAATTAGTGCCCCGTCACTAAGAAGAGAGTGAGTGTGCAGGTCAATCAAGAAATCAGAATTAACCAATATGTCTACCTTAGCCTCCAGTGCCTAATTTCAACTCTCCAGTCTCTAGTCCCTAGCCTTTAACCCCTAGTTTCTACTCTCCAGTTTCCAGCCTCTGGTCTCTAATCTACATCTTATACTTGCCGAAGTCTTCAGGATTAAGATTTTCCAGGATCTCTTGCCACTTCTTACCCTGTTCAGATTTGTCCTCAGGTTCAGCCTTAAGGTCTATTTGGGAGGATTTTTTCAAGACCTCCTCAGCAACAAAGATCGGAGCATTTACCCTGAGGGAAAGGGCCAAGGCATCGCTTGGTCTGGCATCTATGGACATCTCTTTGCCCCGGTGGGTGAAGTGGATAAGGGCATAGTAGGTGTTATTCCGTAGGTCGCATACTTCGATCTTGCGGATTTTCACATCTACCATCTCCATGAGATTCTTAAATAAATCGTGCGTCATTGGCCTGGAGAACTTTATCCCTTCCAGCTCACTTGCAATGGCCGTGGCCTCCAGCAGCCCAATCCAGATAGGAAGTGTTTGATCCCCATCCACTTCCTTCAGTATAACAATAGGGCTATTGGTCAAGGGATCAACGGTCAGTCCAGAAACCACCATTGGTCTGTACATGGTTTCCTCCAAAGATTCTGGTGGTAGGTTTTGTTCAATACCATTCTTAACCATACAAAATGGTTTGTCAACACCCAACCAAGGCCTGGTTGTCCGCTTCCAGCCAGATACATAACCCGGATGTCTGGCCTCAACCCGGGTACTGCTTACGGTTTTTTTACGGTCCACTTGGACAGGAGTGGGTAGTGTTCATATCTGATGCCACTTCGCTGCCAGACAGACCTCTTGCATAGATTCTAACCTCGTCAATCAGCCCATCGTATTTGTAGCTACCCCCCGTGTCCCACCCGCTAATATAAAGAGTTGAGGAAATGGGTTTTGGGCAGGGGGTACCTGTAATCAGCGTTGAGGGTTGTAGCACTCCATCTATGTACAACTGATTCTTCGATGGGGCATTGTTGGTAAACACCGCTGCTATGTGGTGCCAGTTGTTAGCAAGCGT
>CAZAKC010000122.1:0-5096 GCA_964485655.1 uncultured Desulfobacteraceae bacterium | reverse complement strand
GTTCTAGTGCCCAACTCAAAACCCTGGCGTAGGCATCTTCAAGTGCCTCGAAGACACCTTCAGACAGCCCATATAGCCTCCCTATCAGGCCTGCCCTTTGTTTCAGGGCTTCTGGCGTTGCCTTGATCAGCCGCGATGCCAGTGTAGGGATCAACATCAATGCGACCAACAAGGAGGCCAGCAGCGTCACAACGAGGGTAATCCCCAACTGCTTAAAGATGATGCCAGCGAGCCCTGTGAGGAACATCAAGGGGATAAAGACAACAATAGTTGTCATGGTGGAGGCGGTTATGGCGAGGCCCATTTCGCTGGCGCCGAACATTGAGGCGGTTCGTATGCGTCCCCCTCGCTCGATATGCCTCATGATATTTTCGAGTACCACGATGCCGTTATCCACGACCATGCCTGAGGCGATGGCCAGAGACATTAGCGAGACAAGATTGATGGTGTAACCAAAGACGTACAGGAGAATAAATGCTATGATGAGGGAAAAAGGAATTGTTAAGGCAATGATGAAAGCGGTCCTGAGCCTTCTAAGGAAAACCAGCGTCACTATGATAACGAAAAATATCCCATAAAATAGAGTAGTCCTGAGGTTCCTTACAGATGTGAGAATATCTTCGGAGGAGTCCATAACAATGTTAATTCGAACATCTGACGGTAGAATCTCTTTTAGCTCTTCCAGCTTCCTCTTGACCCGACGCGCTACCTCAACAGTGTTCTTGCCAGTTTGTTTTTGCAGGATTAGCACCAGCGCAGGGAGACCGTCTCCCCAGCCATTGACATTCTGCGGCTCATAGGCGTCTTCGACGGTTGCTACGTCTCTCAGATATACGGTTCGCCCTTTAAAATTCCCTATGACCGTCGCTGCTATCTCCCTGGCGGATCGGTACCGTGCGGGTATGCGCACAAAATAGTCTTTTGTGCCGGATTTTATTCGGCCCGCAGGGATATTGAGATTTTGTGATGCCAGTATCTTATTGACTCTAACCAAAGGAATGCCAAAGCCTTCAAGTTTTGACATATCAAAATACACATTGATACGCCGGCGAAGACCCCCGTGAACAATAACCGCCCCTACACCAGGGACGCGTTTCAGGTTGTCAACGACTTGCTTGTCAACAATGTGATAAAGCCTGGGCCAGGACTTGGGTCCGCTGATGGTCATGAACATTATTGGTGCGGTTGCGCTACTAAATTTGAACAATATGGGCTTTTCAGCGTCCTTTGGAAGTTCACGCTTTGCAAGCTCCAGACGATCACGTATATCATTGCTTGCAACATCCAGATTGGTCCCCCAGTTAAATTTGCAAGAAACAAGGGAAAGGTTATCCATAGACTTGGAGGTCAGCGTATCAAGGTTATTGACCGTGTTTACCTGGTCTTCGATGGGCTCTGTGACTTCAGTCTCAACATCAGATGCACTTGCACCATACCATGATGTCAGGATAGAGATGACAGGGGGACTGATGTCCGGTAGCATATCAATATTCAGTCTCGTGACGGCAAAGATCCCCATGAGCGCTAAGGCAAAAAATAGCATAAGGCTGGCAACGGGCTGCTTTACGGAGAACTCGGGAAGCTTCATTTATTATCACTCCTGGCTGTTGAGCCTACCTCACGAATTGAGCTGCCATCCTTCAATCGGTTTTGGCCTTTGATGATTACGGTATCATTTTCCACCAGGCCTTTGAGGATCTCAGCATTTTGGCCAAGGATTTGCCCAACCTTCACGTTTTTCAGGACTGCTTTGCCATTTACAGCACAATAGACGAAATACGAACCTGTTCCAGGAAGTCGGTTAAGGGCGTCTCTTGGTACAACCAGTGCTCTTTTCTTACCAAGCAAAAGCCGGATACGCGCGAACATGCCTGCGTGCAGCATTGAATTCTTATTTCTTATTTTTATCTCAATCTGGGCGGTACGGGTCCTGGGGTCCAGGGTTGGATTTATAATTGAAACAACTCCCCTGAAAATTTCGCCGGGATAGGCATCTACCATAACGTCTGCTGGCATTTCTTTCCTGATAAACGGGTAAACCTTTTCTGTTATGGTGCTAACTATCTTAACAGAATCTTCCGCTGTGATCCTGACGATAGGCTTCTTGGTATCTGACATGTTTCCTGCATCCATGTAACGAGCCGAGATATAGCCGCTTATTGGAGCATAAATGTCGTGGTCTTTTAAAAGTATCTGGAGCAGGTGAACAGATGCCTGTGCGGTGGCTATCTGAGATTCAACAACCTTTCTTGTGGCCAGCATTGCGTTATATTTGGCATTTATTTCGTCCAACTTCTGTTGGGGTATCGCCTTTTTCCTAAACAGGTTTTCGAGTCGCTTTCTGTCTTTTATTACAAGCGCAAGGTTAGCTTCAACTTCGTTTAATTTGGCTCGAGTGGATGCCAATTGTGCCTTGGCTTGCTGTATCTGGGCCATAATCGTATCTTTTTCAAGAGTGGCAAGGAGCTGCCCTTTTTTTACAAGATCACCTTTATCCACGAAAATTTTCTCTATTATTTTCCCCGGGACCTTCGGACTCACATACACCTCCTGCAAAGGCAGGATGTCTCCTGTGAGTTCGAGGGAATTCTTAAGGTAGGCATAGTGCACCTTGGCTGTCTCGACCGGGACTGGTTGGCTGGAATATGACCTGGAAGTTCTTGTATTCTTATATTTCCAGTAATTGTATAAGGCGATAGCGGCAAATATGGCGATCCCTGTAAGGGCTATTATGAGTCCCGACTTTCCTTTGGATCCAGAACTTCCCGGCATTGAAATTCCCCCGTTTCTGTTCGCGCCCGAACCTTGGCTTGATATCGCCTTGGCTGCGACGGGCGTGTTTGTAATTTACGTTTATGCTCAGAATTTATCTGGCACCAATGGCCCTTTCCAATTCGGCCTGTGCAATCCGGTAGCCATACAAGGCCCGATGGTAATTGAACTCTGCCTGAGTCAGAAAAGTCCTGGCGTCCAGAACCTCTGTTGAGGTGGTGATGCCTTCTTTGTATTGTAGGTCAGTTATACGAAAGTTCTCTTTTGCCTGCCCGAGGGCCTCTATGGCTGTATGTATGTTTTCCTGTGAGACCATCAACTGTTGATAAGCCTGTTTTACTTCCAACAAGATACTATTCTTCACTTCCTCGATCTTTTCCTGTAATGCTTTCTTCTTGTGCAGCGCCTCTGCGACGCCAGCGCCTCTTTTCCCCCATTCGAACAGTGACCATGTTAAGTTTACGGATAGGATCGTGTTATGATCATTTTGAAAATCATTATTAGAAGCTGCCCAGTTATCCCCTTTCCTTTCATACCTCCCATCAAGATAGATTTGAGGAAAGTAGGTACTCTTTGCTAGCCGTACACCCAGTTGGGCCTGTTTTAAGGCAATCTCCAGTTGCTTCAGTTCGGGGCGGTGGCGCAATGCACTGTTGAAAAGGGAAGTCAGTTCATATGAAGAAGGGCTGAAGGGGGGCAATTCCTGGATTTCAGTGTCCTCAGTGATTCTTCTATCCAAAAGTACATTTAGTGCGGATATGGCTACATCTAAATTGCTCTTGGCCTTCACCTTGTTTTGTCTAGCCTGGGCCAGAGCTACCTGGGATTTTAGCAAATCATTGTAAGGGATTACACCCTGTTTGTATAAATGCTGGGCGTCATGGAGATGAGCTTGAAGTTGGCTCACTTCCTCTGAAGCAACTTCCAGCGCACGACGCGCGAGTAGAATATTCAGGTATCCCACTTTCACTTTCTTTATGACATCCAGAATGGCTTGCTCTTTGAGCACCTTCTTCAAATCGATATCCATTGAAGCCAGCTTTCTTTTCGTAATCAGCGCGAATCCTGTAAATAGAGGTTGAGTTATGTCGAAGTCCCACGTGATATTATCCTTCGAGCCTATTGGAACTTTTCTCCGGCTTGCAGGGATGCTGATTCCCAGTGGGCTCAGGGGCATACTCTCAAAACTGAGAAAAGTAAAAGGCTCATTTTTGAGGTGCGAATAGCTGTAAGAGGTGGATAGCTTCGGGAGTAAATCAGCCTTGACCTTTTTCTCTCCTTCTATTGCAGCCTGCTCTTGCTCGACTGCTTCTTTAATTGCCCTATTATTGTGGATTGCCTCGGTGATGGCCTGAGCGAGCGTTATTTTCTTAGAGACGCCCTGTGCGAACGCAGACCCGGTGACGAACAATACAAGGACGAGGACTGTCAAAGTAGTGAGATAACTATCAGTAGACGGCCTCATGTTGAACCTCCTCATCGCAAGTGACTTGCGTGATAGGAAGACATCGCGCATTATTCTAATCCCGTAATACCTGTTTCAAAAACATATCCATAATGAGGACTGTCTTCTCTGGGTACGGATGTTTATGGGGCGATTCGAGCCAGAGAAATAAAAATCCATTGCTGATGCTATCGAACCCTACAGCCATAGAGTAAGGGTCTGCCAAATTGTTAAAAAGTTTCTTTTTGATCCCGCTCTTGAAAACTCTTGCCAGCTTTTGGAGGATCTCGTTATGGCTCTTGCGAAGCTGCTCATCAAGCCCCGCTTTGATGTTGAAACTGGCTCCCCTTGTCTCGGCAAAGTAAAGGCGAATCATCGGAAGGTTTTCAGAGAATAGCTCGCCCTTTGCTACCACATAATTCCTCAGCTTTTCAATCTCACCAGATTGTGTCTCTAAGACCCTGGACAGCCTCGCGTGAAAGGTTTCCGCTAGGCGTAGCACCAGCGACTTGTAAAGGTCTTCCTTTGTGTCGAAGAACTTATAAAGCGTACCAATCGCAAATTCCGCCTGGCTGGCGATCTCCTGCATTGATACGTTATGAAACCCTCTCTCGGAAAACAGCTTCAGAGCAGCATCAAGTATTTCGTTTTTATGTCTTATCTGCTCCCTTTCTTTTCTCGATAATCCATTTGATGGCATGGCTGTGTCCTTATGAACGACTATTTCATTTTGTGAACCTATCTTCATATTATGAAGATGAATTATAGCCTTAAGTAGGTGATTGTCAAGATTAATATTATCCCAAATTATGCGTTAAGGGTGTCATTTTCTAAACAAAAGTGCCTCCAAGTGTAGTAATAGAAAGGCATCTAAAAATCC
>CAZAKC010000121.1:0-5152 GCA_964485655.1 uncultured Desulfobacteraceae bacterium | reverse complement strand
ATGGTGATGAGGCCCATGTAAGACGAATGGAGGAAATCTTCTATGAGATGATGACTCAGTTCAGGTTTCTGCCCAACTCTCCAACACTCATGAATGCAGGCCGCAGACTGGGTCAGCTTGCCGCATGCTTCGTGCTGCCCGTGGAGGATAGCATGGAAGGTATCTTTGATGCACTCAAGAATGCAGCGTTGATTCACAAGTCAGGAGGCGGAACCGGATTTTCTTTCTCCAGGCTGAGACCGAAAAACAGCAGAGTGGGGACCACAGGAGGCGTAGCATCTGGACCTGTCTCCTTTATGAAAATCTTTAACACTGCCACGGAGCAGGTGAAGCAGGGGGGCACTCGCAGGGGGGCGAACATGGCCATCTTGCGAGTGGATCATCCTGATATCATGGAATTTATCCATTGCAAGAAGCACAACAGGGAATTGAATAACTTCAATATTTCCGTGGCCGTCACAGACGAGTTCATGGAAGCCGTGCGCAAAGACACCACCTATGACCTGGTTCATCCGCGAGATGGCAAGAAGGTGGGAGAACTGAATGCAAGGGATGTTTATATGGCCTTGGTTCGGCAGGCCTGGGAGAACGGGGATCCCGGTATAGTGTTCATAGATAGGATCAATAAAGACAATCCCACGCCGGACCTTGGCGAGATTGAGAGCACAAACCCCTGTGGAGAACAGCCACTGCTTCCAATGGAGGCATGCAACCTGGGATCGGTCAATCTTGCAAAGTTTGTCCACCGCAACGGCGCAGGTCCGGTGATCGATTGGGAGGGGCTGAAGGAGACGGTCTGGTATGCTGTGAGATTCCTCGACGATACCATTGATGTTTCAAAATATCCCTTGCCAGAGATTGATCGCATGGTCAAAGGAAATCGAAAGATCGGACTGGGCGTCATGGGGTTTGCTGATATGCTGTACGAATTGGGAATCCCTTATAATTCTGAGGAGGCTTTGGAGGTTGCCGAACAAGTAATGGCATTTATTCAGAGGGAGTCCCACGAGGCCTCCAAGAAGCTTGCCGAGGAGCGGGGGCCATTTCCCAATTTCGACAAGAGCATATTCAAAGACAGGAAAGACAGCAGGTATAGGAATGCCACCGTAACCACCATAGCACCCACGGGCACTCTAAGCATCATTGCAGGGTGTTCCAGCGGTATTGAACCCCTTTTCGCCCTCTGCTTCGTGAGAAATGTAATGGACAACGAGAAATTGATGGAAGTGAACCCTCACTTTGAAAAGGTGGCTCGTGAGCGAGGCTTTTACAATAAAGAACTCATGGACCTTATTGCCCGAAAGGGGAGCATTCAGGATCTGGAAGAGATTCCGGAAGATGTGCGAAAGGTATTCGTTACAGCGCACGACATTTCACCTGAGTGGCATGTGAGGATGCAGGCCGCCTTTCAGAAACACACGGACAATGCTGTGTCAAAGACCGTTAATCTCCCCCGCGATGCTACAGTGGAAGATGTGCTCAAGGTGTATAACTTGGCTTATGAATTGGGCTGTAAAGGAGTGACAATTTATCGCGATGGCAGCAAGGAAAATCAGGTCCTCTCTTTGGCCGCCCAGGCCGAGAAAGACAGTGGATTCATGAGGGCTGTCAAAGAAAGGCCTGAGACTCTTGAGGGATTTACCACCAAGATGGTTACAGGATATGGAAATCTTTATGTTACAGTCACGGAATACGAGGGCAGGCCTTTTGAGGTGTTTGCCACAATCGGCAAATCCGGCAGATCCACTACTGCCAAGACCGAGGCTATAGGACGATTAGTTTCCCTTGCATTGAGGTCGGGCGTGAGCGTGAAGGACATAGTAGACCAACTGAAGGGGATCGGAGGAGAGCATCCAGTGTTCCAAAAGGATGGATTGGTGCTTTCCATTCCTGATGCAATAGCCCGTGTGCTGGAGAGAAGATACCTAAAAGGTGAGGGCACCAAACACAGGGCGAAAAGGGAGCACAGTCTCTTGGGGGAGACTTGCCCGGAGTGTGGTGAGACCATCAGTTTTGAAGAGGGTTGTATGACGTGCCACTTCTGTGGTTATACCAAGTGCGGATAAACCCACCTGAATTTCTTGCCTTTTTATACAGCATCACTTAATTATATAAGGGCCGGGGCAGGGTAAGAGGCACGGGCACTGTTTCTTCCTGGCTGAATTTCTCGAAGGCGAAATTGACACGTTTGAGGTATGGAGGCTCAGTCAATGAAGCGTATTGGGTTCGTATCTACACGTATCGCTGGTACTGATGGTGTATCTCTTGAGACATTTAAGTGGTACCAGGTATTGGAGCGAAATGGCTACGAGTGCTTTTTCTTTGCTGGCCAATTGGACACACCTCCAGACAAATCAATGCTGGAGCCAAAGGCGCATTTTGAAGACCCGGAAATACTCGAGATGCACAATCAGTTTTTCGGTACATGTCGCAGGGATGTATCTCTGTCAAAGCGGGTACATGAACTCAAGGAGCATCTTAAGAAGAAGTTATATGAGTTTTGTAAGGAATTTGAGATAGAGCTTCTTATCCCGGAAAATGCCCTTGCCATTCCCATGAACATACCGCTTGGAATGGCCATCACGGAGTTTGTGGCCGAGACGTGTATACCGGTGATCGCTCATCACCATGATTTTTCGTGGGAACGAAAGAGGTTCCTCATCAATGCAGTGCAGGATTTTATTTGCTATGCCTTTCCCCCCAATCTCCACACCATTAGACACGTGGTTATCAACTCTGCGGCCTCCCGGGAGCTGAGCTTCAGGCGTGGAATAAGTAACGTAATTATACCCAATGTATTTGATTTCAAGAACCCACCACCAGAGAAAAATCCAAAGAGCAAACGATTAAGAGAGGAGCTGGGGTTTTCAGACGAAGATCTCTTCGTGCTCCAGCCCACAAGGGTGGTACCGCGTAAATGGATCGAGCGGGCCGTAGAGTTGGTGAGCCTGCTGGGCATGGAAAGGCCCAGGCTGGTGGTTTCCCATTCCCTGGGCGATGAAGGCGATCAATATGCTGCAAGAATAGTGGAGTATGCAGAGCGCCTTGGGGTGGAGGTTATCTATATTGGGGATAAGATCGGGCCAGCAAGGTGTTTTGGTGCTGGTACTGAAGATGGCTACACTATGGATGACGTATACCAGGCTGCTGATGTAGTGACCTATCCATCGGGCTACGAAGGTTTTGGCAACGCATTTCTGGAGGCGATCTATTTCAAGAAACCGGTGGTGGTGAACAGATATTCCATTTTTGTTGAGGACATAGAGCCCTGTGGATTTGATGTAATTGCCTTTGAATCCTTTGTAAGCCGGGATGTAGTTGAAAGCCTGAAGCATTTTCTGGAGCCTCAGAATCTTAGGCCGGCCCTGGAGAAGAATTACGAGCTAGGCAAGAAATTCTTCTCATATGAAGTGCTGGAAAAGAAACTTCTTCATCTGCTGGAATCTTTTATCGAGCCGCAGGTTCCACACTTTTCCTTTCCAGGAACCTGATTAATACAGGGTACTTATGGGCAGATATATAGTTCAAGATCAGCCTCTTCGTATCGGAATAATGCACTATTCCTGCCCGCCTATCGTGGGCGGAGTGGAGGAGCTTTTAAAGCAACATGCACTTAACCTAGTGCGATTGGGCCATGCGGTGTCTATTCTCGCGGGCATGGGGGAAGTCTTTTCTGAGGATTTTGCAGTTCGCATAGAGCCGGTACTCAGCTCAAAATACCCCCAGGTTATTAAGGCTCACACGGAAGCAAATAAAGGCAATTACGGGCCGCTTAAGAAAATAACAGAACGCATATTGGGGATATTGAGTTCGTGGGCCCAGGGCTTAGACGTGGCCATTGTTCACAATGTGCTCCAGATGCCATTTAACTTGCCCTTCACTCTGGCCCTGAGGCGTTTTGCTGCAAGCGACGGCGTGCCGCTCGTCAGTTGGGCGCACGACTCTCCATACTTTCAGGAAGTCGTGCCCGAGTATCTAGAGAAGTTTCCTTGGAATGTGCTCCGGAGGCCTCACCCCAGCATCAATTATGTGACCATCTCAGAGTCCCGCCGAGAACTGTTTCTGGCTCACAGACCCCAGGTTCATTGGGAGGTGATCCCAAATGGGATTGACCCTGTTACTTTTTTTTATCTTGACCCCAGATCCGTAAAGCTTGCTGAAGAACTTGATCTTTTCTCCAGAGACCTCGTGATAGTGCAGCCTTCAAGGATTACACCGCGAAAAAACCTGGAGTTGTCCATTCACATCGTGCGAGGGATAAAGCTGCTTGGCTATAATGTGCTTTTTATTCTGACAGGGGCCTATGATCCCCACGAGGCAAGGGCAGTATCTTATTACAGGCGGCTCAGGTACTGGATAAATGAGCTGAATCTCAGGGAAAATATTGCAATCCTTGCTGAGTATCGTTTTAAGGATAAGACTAGACTGGTTCCTGATAGAATTTTTATAAGAGATATGTATATGATGGCTGACCTGTTACTCATGACAAGCAAAGATGAAGGTTTTGGGCTACCCTTGCTGGAGGCGGGGATGATCAAGCTCCCGATAGCATGCTCTGATATTCCTCCTTTCAAGGAGATTGGTGAAGAGGTGTGTTTTTTTAAGCCGACTGATCCACCGCTTTTCACCGCTGGCAGAATAATGGAATATCTGGCCAGGACTAATACACATAAGATGTTTCGTAAGGTCATGAGGCAATATGTTTTGGATACAGTATGCAAAAGGACACTGGTGCCATACTTGTACGAGGTTGTTGGAAAGGCAGGGAGACAAAATACTGATCACACTCACCGCGGGTCAGGTACTCCTTTGTGAACTTGTACTTAGGGTGTGAAATGTCCTTTCGACTGAAGAGAGGAATATTAAGATTTCTCGTCGATGAGACTGCTTGAAATGACAGGATTGTGGTTACTGGAAGTGAACGCTTGACACGCCGCATCGGGCACATCCCGTTGTATTATTAATTGCCTTGATGATGCTGTTAATTGGAGGCAGGAGAGGGAACTGAAAAAATTGGTAAAAACAGGAGGAAACTGCATGCCCACAAGATATAAAAAGAAACAAGAGCCGTTGCCCGGCAGAATGGAGGCCTTGCGAAGCCTCCCCGCCGAGGTGTTGAGGCGGCTAACCAAACAAGAGATAAAGGCGTTTT
>CAZAKC010000120.1:0-5155 GCA_964485655.1 uncultured Desulfobacteraceae bacterium | reverse complement strand
CCTAGGTTTGGGGAACACAATGAGTACATCTATGGGGAAAAATTGGGTTATTCTCGGCAGAGATTGCAGGAGTTGAAGGAAAAAGGGGTGATATAGCAAAGAGGCGAAAGGCGCAAGGTGCAAAGTAAAAGGTAAAGACGGAGAGAAAGTAATGAACATCATCGTTTTGGTTAAACAAGTTCCAGACACCACAGAGGTGAAACTGGACCCTAAGACAGGGAATCTGATTCGTGAAGGAATTGAAAGCATCATCAATCCAGACGATCGCCATGCAATTGAGGCGGCTGTTTCTTTGAAAGAGCGATTAGGTGGAAAGGTAACAGCCATTTCCATGGGACCTCCTCAGGCGATAGATGCCATATCGGAGGCCATGGGCATGGGGGTTGACCAAGGCATTCTGCTTTCTGACAGGGCCTTTGCTGGTGCTGATACATGGGCTACCTCTTTTACGCTGGGAAAGGCAATAGAGAAGGTTGGAGATTTTGATCTGGTTATTTGTGGCAGGCAGGCTATTGACGGGGACACTGCTCAGATAGGGCCCCAAGTGGCAGATTACCTAGATTTACCACAGGTAACCTATGTATTTGATATTGAGGAAGTGGATGGAGACCGCATAATTGTCAAACGTAGGCTGGAGGATGGATTTGAAAGAATCCAATGTGAGTTACCGGCTCTGCTGACCGTCATTGGTGAGCTTAATGAACCGCGTTATGCGAGAGTTGATCGATTGATTGATGCCTGCAAGGAAAGGGCACCCATCAAGATATGGAACGCAGCAGACCTTGGGGTTCAGGTAAACGAGGTCGGGCTACCAGGATCGCTTACCCAAGTGATAAAAACCTTTGCTCCAAAGGCAGAAAGAAAGAGCCAGATCCTTGAAGGCGATGTGCAGAGCGTGGTGGATGAGTTGATAGGTAAGCTAAGACAAAATAGGCTGATTTAATTTAGGCACGAGGCATTAGGCCTGAGGCTAGGGGCAGAACTAATTGCCGGATGATAAAGGGCAACTGGAAAGGGATAACTTAGGAAAAAGACAAATAACGTAAAAAGCCTAACGCCTGAGGACCAAAGCCTAAAGCCTGGTGTCTGATACACAGAGGAGAATAAGTATGGCGGTATGGGTTGAAGTTGACTTATGTAATGGATGTAAGCGCTGCGTGCGGGCTTGTCCGTATGGCGCCATGGAATTCGAGGACAATGTAGCTCATGTGAGCGACCGATGTACATCGTGTGGCGCGTGCATTCAGGTTTGTAAACAAGAGGCCATTAAAACTGATGTTAAGCCCAAGGAGATACCTGATTTCAGTGACCGTAAAGGTGTATGGGTGTTCGCTGAACAGCGAGATGGCGAGCTAAAGCGGGTATCGCTGGAATTATTGGGTAAGGCCCAGGAACTGGCGGCAGCATTGGATCAAGAGGTGGCAGCCGTGCTACTGGGGCATAACGTGGAAGGATTGTGTGATCAATTGGCCGAGTATGGTGCACAAAAAATATATCTAGCGGAAGACCCAGAGCTGGAAGAATACAGAACCGTGCCTTACACGGATGTCATAGAGTCTTTGGTAAAAGAGTACAAGCCAAATATCCTGCTCATGGGAGCCACCCACATTGGACGCGATTTGGCACCTAGGGTGTCCAGAAGGGTAGGAGTCGGGTTGACCGCGGACTGCACCGAGCTATCAATAGATCCAGAAGAAAAGATATTGCTTCAGACTCGTCCTGCGTTTGGTGGTAACGTAATGGCAACTATTGCGAATCGTTATTCCAGGCCGCAGATGGCAACAGTGAGACCCGGTGTGATGGAAGCGAGGAAAAGGCCGATAAGTCCACAAATTATTAGACATGAAGCCAAACTGTCTCAACAGGGTCTTCTCACAAAGATCCTTGAGTCGGTGAGAGAAGAGAAAAAGGGGGTTGATCTGGCCCTGGCAAAGGTAATTGTTGCAGGTGGTAGAGGAGTGGGGGATTCACAAGGATTCAAGGAGCTGGAAGAACTGGCGGGGCTGCTTGGAGGCGAAGTGGCAGGTACCAGGGTGGCTGTGGAAGAAGGATGGATCCCTCAGGAGCGTCAGGTGGGGCAGACGGGTCAAACAGTAAGGCCTGAGCTGTACATTGCCTGCGGTATATCAGGGGCTATCCAGCACAGAGCCGGAATGATGAACTCAAGATATATCGTGGCCATCAATAAAGATCCCCGTGCGCCCATCTTCCAGGTATCTGATTGGGGGATCGTGGGAGATCTGCACGAGATAATCCCCGAGATGGTGAGCCGGCTGAAAAAGGAGTAAATCTGGAGGGATACATGTTAAGGTCTAAGCCAGAAGA
Source organism: uncultured Desulfobacteraceae bacterium (assembly GCA_964485655.1). Lineage (GTDB taxonomy): Bacteria > Desulfobacterota > DSM-4660 > Desulfatiglandales > Desulfatiglandaceae > B111-G9. The sequence goes on along the minus strand of CAZAKC010000120.1, from coordinate 2,830 downwards.
AATAATCAGAAAGACTATTGGAAAGTTTGTGGACACAGAATTGATTCCACGCGCCCAGGAGATCGACGAGAAGGGCGAGTTCCCCATGGAAATGTTTCAGAAGATCGGCGAGATGGGGGTTTTCGGAATCAGGTATCCAAAGAATAAAGGTGGTAGCGGTGGTAATACCACACTGTATTGCATAATTTGTGAGGAGCTTGCCAGAGGTCTGATGAGCGTTGCCGCCATAACCGCAATGCAGTGTTTAATGGGGACCAACTTCCTTTTCCATTTCGGAACACAGGAGATGCACGAAAAATACTTCCTCCCTGCCATGAGAGGTGAGAAGGTATCATGTTTTAGCCTTACGGAGCCCGAGGCAGGGTCAGATTTGGGCAATGTCAGCACCCTGGCTACTAAGACAGAAGATGGATTTGTTATTAATGGGATGAAGACATGGGTTACTAATGGCCCCGTGGCGGATTTTTACACGGTGCTTTGCCAGACTGACCCGGCAAAGAAATTCAGAGGGCTCAACTTTTTCTTTATACCTAGAGATACTCCAGGCTTATCCGTGAGCAAGCCCTTTGATCTCCTTGGAACCAGAACCACGAAGATATCCGAACTGGCATTTACGAATGTCAAGATACCTCACCACTATATGCTCGGTCAGGAAGGACAGGGCCTAAGCAATCTAATGTCCATACTGGCGGAAATAAGAACAATGACAGCAGCTCTTGCCATAGGGCTTCAGAGGGCCGCTCTGGCTGATTCCATTCGCTACGCACACGAAAGGGTCCAGTTTGGCCGACCCATCAGTAAATACCAGTTGATTCAGGCCAAGATCGCTAACATGGCCACAAACCTGGAGGCTTCGAGGCTGCTTACTTACAAGGCCACTAACATGATTGACAACAAGATCTCATGTATGAAAGAGGCCTCAATGGCCAAGTATTTTGCCACTGAAGCTGCGTGCTCGGCTGCTGATGAGGCCACTCGTATTTTCGGGGCATATGGCTACTCAATGGAATACAGTGCCCAACGCTATTACAGGGACAATCGCTTTCTCCTTTATGGAGGGGGAACACACGAGATCCTGCAGACTAATATAGCAAGGTGGGCAGGACTATAAGCGATTCACTGATCTGGGTGGCGCAGGAGGGATAGGTGGATCTTTTCAGAGAGGCTCCTGAAAGAAGATCCCTTGGACAGTTTGTGTACGAGGAGCTTAAAGGGGCTATAATCAACGGAAAGCTTCCCCCTGGTCAGAGGATTGCGGAAAGCCGTATTGCTCAAGCCATGAAGATCAGCCGCACCCCAGTCCGCGAGGCATTCCACAAGCTGGAGCGAGAAGGGTGGATCAGGCATTTTCCCAATAGTGGCTTTTTCGTGGCAGGACTGAGTAAAGAGGACGTGGAGGAAACTTTCGGAATCAGGGCTGCCTTGGAGAGCCACGCGGCAAGGCTGTCTGCCCTCCGACATACTGCCGAGGAGCTTGCTGCTTTAGAGCAGAAAATTGAAGAATACCAAAAGCATATGATAAAATCGGATATAGAGGCACTTTTTCGTATAAACACGGAATTCCACGATTTACTCTATACTTTGAGCCGCAGCCCCAAGTTAATCAAGATGATTAATGACCTGAGGGATCAGATTTATAGATACCGGAGGGTTATATTGAGGGTAGAGGGTATGGCGAAGCGTAGCAACGAGGATCACAAGGCCATGCTCAGGTATATGAAGCGAAGGGATGCCGACAAAGTGGAACGTTTGGTTAAAGAGCATATTTTGAGAGGGCAGGAGGTGGTCCTGAGACAGTTTGAGATGGGCGATGAATGAGGTGGAAGGGATGAGGTGCAGCGAATTGAGAGTAATTTTAGCCTAAGACTTACAAAGACTAAGGAGAAACAGGAAATGGCAGAGAGAAAGATACGGGTGTTGTTGGCCAAGCCAGGGCTGGATGGTCATGATAGGGGAGCCAAAGTGGTGGCTCATGCCCTGCGAGAGGCAGGGATGGAGGTCATCTACACAGGCCTTCACCAGACTGTGCCAAGTATCATAAATCAAGCAATACAGGAAGACGTTGATGTCATCGGACTTTCAATTATGTCTGGGGCTCACATCCCCATATGTAGGAAGTTGATGGAACTTGTGAAGGAAAAGGGAATTGAGGATAAGTTAATTGTTGTGGGAGGCGTTATCCCCAGCAGAGACATGCCCGTACTCAAAGAGATGGGAGTAGACGGGATATTTCCCGGGGGTAGCTACTTTACAGACATCGTTAAGTTCATCCAGGAAAACGTAAAAAGGAATTAGGCCATAAAGGAGAGGGCTATGGGAGTAGCAACATATATCAAGGATGAGAAAGATGCAATCAAGGAAGTTATTTACCAGTCAGGTATCAAGGTGAAAGCGGTCTATACGCCAGAGGATCTGGAGCGTATTGGCTTTGACTACGATAAAGATCTAGGCGACCCGGGACAGTTCCCTTTTACGCGGGCACTTTATCCCCTTGGTTACAGGAGTCGGAACTGGACTACGCGTCAATATACTGGATTTGGTACACCTGAAGAGACTAATGAGAGATTCAAGCTGATGATATCCCACGGCCAAACCGGTCTAAACGTGGCGTTCGATTTGCCCACGCAGATGGGCTACGACTCCGATGATCCCATGGCCGAAGGGGAGGTGGGTCGCGTGGGAATGGCGGTGGATTCTTTGAAAGACTTTGAAATCGCATTCAAGGATATCGAACTGGACAGGATTGGGACTGGGCTCACAATTAATGCCATTGCTTCGGTGATGCTTGCCATGTATCAGGCAATGGCAGAGAAATTCGGCTATGACAAAA
>CAZAKC010000119.1:0-5231 GCA_964485655.1 uncultured Desulfobacteraceae bacterium | reverse complement strand
GCTGTCAATGAGTTGTTAAGTTTCCTGGTCTCTGTACTTGGCGTTGACAAAGTGCCTAGGTGGTGCATAATTTAGATGGGCACATCATTGGAGGTCGGCATGATAAGGACTCAAATATATTTGGCGAGTCGTCAACGATCTGAACTGGCTGGCCACCCTCTGGTGAAAAATGAAAAAGAAACATGACAAAAGACTTGACAAATGTATTTGAGAGAATTTATCCTGGTACCGATTCTAGCAGTAGAGGGTTAGAGACAAGGATAATTAAAGAGATGCCGGAAGCCATTTTAAACAAGGTTATCGTCATTATCAGCGCAGCAGGGATACTAATATCCTTGCTGCTTGTGGTATTGCTTGGGAGGCTTAAACGCCCGGGCCTGGTAATGACATAGTTTTCAGCTTTATTAGAAACCAAAAAATCCGTTATCAGGCCCAACCTGATAACGGATTTTTTTTTGGCCTTGAGAAAATATCAGCAAGGAGTGCTTTGAGATGTCTAAGACAATTCTCCTATATGATACCACGCTACGCGATGGCACGCAGGGTGAGCAGGTAAGCCTTTCTGCAGAGGACAAGGTCCGAATCGCAAAGAAACTGGATTCATTCGGGATCCATTACATTGAGGGAGGCTGGCCAGGCTCCAATCCCAAGGATGCTCGATTCTTCGAACTGATCAAGAATGTGAGTTTTAAGCGCAGCAAGGTTACGGCCTTTGGAAGTACGCGCAGGCCCGATAAATCAGTTGAGGAGGATAATAACATTAATGCACTGCTAAGGACAGAGACACCGGTTGTTACTGTGTTTGGAAAAAGCTGGGACCTGCATGCCCGTCGAATCCTGGGAGTGACGCTGAGGGAGAATTGCCGAATGATAAGAGACACGGTGGCTTATCTCAAACGCCAAGGCAGAGAAGTGATCTATGATGCTGAGCACTTCTTTGATGGGTACAAGCACAATAAGAGCCATGCCATGGAAACCGTGAGAGCGGCAGTGGACAGTGGCGCGGACTTCATTGTTCTGTGCGATACCAATGGGGGGAGCATGCCGGCTGAGATAATGCGCATAACCCAAGAGGTCGCCGCTGAATTGGGCTGTCCCGTGGGAATACATACCCATGATGACTGTGGATTGGCACTGGCGAACTCTCTAGCCGCGGTGGAGGCAGGGGCCTCAATGGTACAGGGGACCGTAAATGGATATGGGGAGCGATGCGGCAATGCGGATCTTATCTCCGTAATAGGGAATTTGCAGTTGAAAATGGGCTATGAATGTATTGAAGCCGACAATTTAAGGCGGCTCACCGAGCTGTCAAGGTACGTTAGCGAACTTGCCAATATCCCACCCATGAGCGACCGGCCATTTGTGGGTAAAAGTGCCTTTGCCCATAAAGGTGGGGTGCATGTGAGCGCTATTATGAAAGAGCCCGCAGCATATGAACATATCGATCCTGCCAGTGTAGGAAACCGCAGGAGGGTATTGGTCTCCGATTTATCTGGCAAGAGCAATATTGAGTACAAGACCCAGGAACTGGGCATTAAGCTTGGCGGAAATGGATACACCAGTCGTAAGATCGTAGAGGAGATTAAGAGATTAGAAGATCAAGGATATCGTTTTGAGGCGGCTGAAGGCTCTCTGGAACTACTCATCAAAAAGGTTACCGGCCAATTTGATGAGCCATTCAGGTTGGAGTCGCTGAGAGTGAGTATCGAGAAGAATCGGTCAGGGCCAAGCACTTCCCAGGCCACCATCAAGATATCAGTGGGAGATGACTATGAGATAACAGCAGCAGAGGGCGACGGCCCGGTGAATGCTCTGGATAACGCCCTACGAAAGGCCTTGACCAAGTTTTATCCTGAAGTTGCCGAGATGGGGCTGGTGGATTTTAAGGTGCGCGTGATTGATGGCAGTGATGGTACTGCTGCAAAGGTTAGAGTTCAGATAGAGTCAAGGGACTCTAAGGAGATCTGGACCACAGTCGGGGTATCGGAAAATATCATAGAGGCAAGCTGGCAGGCACTCGTTGATAGTGTTCAATATAAGCTATCAAAGATATTGAATGGAAAGGACGAAGAGGAGACAAATATGGGTCAAGTGAGCAGTAGAAAGGGTGAGGCAAACGCCGCGGATCCGCCGTTCGAACGGGATCCGCGGCCCATGCTCAATGGATAACCTCCGGGGAGTGGTTTGGAACATTATCTTGAAAAAATTGTTAATTGGAGGTTTTCCATGAGTGATAGAGTGATTGTCTTCGATACAACCCTGAGAGACGGAGAACAGTCTCCAGGGGCCAGTATGAATGCCGCAGAAAAACTGCGCCTGGCCGTACAACTGGAGAAACTGGGAGTAGATGCCATCGAGGCGGGATTTCCGGCTGCATCCCAAGGGGATTTTGACGCTGTTGCCATGATCGCTAATAAGATAGAGAAAGCAGAGGTGACAGCCCTTGCCAGGTCCTCTAAGAAAGATATTGATCTTGCCTGGAATGCGGTTAAGGCCGCAGCCAAGCCGCGAATTCACACATTTCTAGCCACTTCAGATATCCACATGCAGTATAAGCTCAAAATGTCCCGTGATGAAGTGTTGCAGACCTGTGTGGATGCGGTTCGTTATGCAAAGTCCTTTACGGACAACGTTGAATTCTCAGCGGAGGATGCCTCACGCTCTGACAGGGATTTCCTGTGCAAGGTTTTTGAAGCGGTGATTGAGGCAGGTGCTACTACGGTGAATATCCCTGATACTGTGGGATATGCACTGCCCCATGAGTTTGAAGACCTTGTGCGGTATGTTATGAGTCACACTCGGAATATCCATAAGTCGATCTTAAGCGTCCACTGCCATAATGATCTTGGGCTTGCCACTGCAAACACTGTTGCCGCTCTCAGAGCGGGAGCGAGGCAGGTGGAAGTAACAATAAATGGCATTGGAGAGAGGGCGGGAAATGCATCTCTTGAAGAGGTTGTCATGGTGCTGCACACCCGCAATGACGCCTTGGCGCTTCGCAGCGAAATAAACACTCGCGAAATTTACCCCACAAGCCGTCTGGTGAGTATGGTGACCGGAATATTGGTCCAGCCAAATAAGGCCATTGTCGGAGCCAATGCCTTTGCCCATGAAGCGGGCATTCATCAGGACGGGGTACTAAAGAATGTTCAGACATACGAAATAATGAGTCCCGATACTGTGGGTGTTTCCAGCAATACCTTGGTGTTGGGCAAACACTCAGGCAGACACGCATTTAAGAAAAAGCTTGCGGAAATGGGCTATGAGTTTAGCGAAGAGGAAGTTGACAGGCTTTTTAAGAGGTTCAAGGAGTTGGCTGATAAAAGGAAGGAAATCCTGGACGAGGATATAGAGGTCCTGGTTGCTGAGGAAATCCTTCGCGTCCCTGATGTTTATGAGCTTGAATACCTGAACGTGGTCAGCGGAACCGTGGCAGTACCCACCGCTACAGTAAAAATGAAAATAAAGGGCGAAGAGGCTCAAAATGCTGGGTTTGGAGTTGGGCCTATTGATGCAACTTTCAACACTATTGCTAAGATGACGGGGAGCCGCTCCAAGTTAATTCGTTTCACAGTGAATGCCATCACCGGTGGCATGGATGCTCAGGGTGAAGTTACGGTGCGCCTGCAGGAAAACGGTTTGGTAGCCCTTGGTAAAGGAGCGGACCCCGATATCATCACGGCCAGTGCCAAGGCCTATGTGAATGGGCTCAATAGGCTTGAGTATCTGAAGCGAAATCCAGCTCTGTCTGCCAAGGACGTGGTAGTGTAACGTTTCCTGTCAAAAAACGGCTCCCGCTTGGTTTGGACAGATGCGCAGGGTGAATTCAGCAGGAGCGGAAAGGAAAGCGATCCATGGGAATGACAATTACTGAAAAGATTATCGCAACTCATGCGAAACTGGATGGGGTCAAACCAGGGGAATTTGTGAAAGTAGACGTTGATCTTGCCCTCGCAAATGATATTACTGCCCCTCTTGCTATAGAGGTGTTTGAGGAGTTAGGGGCAAGGCAAGTCTTTGACCGAGCAAAGGTAGTACTGGTTCAGGACCACTTTGTCCCCAATAAAGACATATCCTCAGCCCAGCAGGTAAAGGCCATATATGAGTTTGCAAAAAAAATGGGCATAAAACATTTTTTTGAGCTTGGAGAGACGGGGATTGAGCATGTGATTGTGCCAGAAAAGGGACTCGTCATTCCCGGGGATCTGGTGATTGGCGCTGACAGTCACACTTGCACATATGGTGCTCTTGGAGCATTTTCTACAGGGGTGGGGAGCACTGATCTTGGCGTGGTGATGGCCACGGGCAGAATATGGTTACGTGTTCCCGGCTCAATAAAGGTTCAATACCTCGGAAATGTTCCCAGGTGGGTACAAGGCAAAGATCTAATACTTGCCACGCTTGGCCGTATTGGTGTCGCAGGTGCGCTTTACAAGGCCATTGAATTCTCAGGTGAAGTAGTGGAAGGGTTATCGATGAGTCAAAGATTTACAATGGCGAACATGGCGGTTGAATGTGGCGCAAAGAGCGGTATCTTTGCCCCGGATGAAGTGACTCGACAATATGTTGCTGAGAGATCTCACCGGGAGGGTCAATTCTATGCGAGCGATAATGACGCAGAATATGAAAATGTAGTGACAATCGATGTAACTAATATGGAACCCCTCGTGGCCTTGCCCCATTCTCCTGATAATGTTGAAGGCGTATCGAGCCTCAATCGAATAATGATAGATCAAGTCTTCATAGGTTCGTGTACTAATGGAAGACTTGAGGACCTCAGATCAGCGGCCCGGGTCATTAAAGGACGCAAGGTGTCGGTCGGTACCAGACTGATCGTGATCCCCGGCTCCCCGCGAGTGTATTCTGAGGCTTTGGAGGAAGGCCTGATTGCTGATTTTTTGAATGCAGGAGCAGTGATAGGGCCTCCGTGCTGCGGGCCATGCCTTGGGGGACATATGGGGATACTTGCCCAAGGGGAAGTGGCTGTATCAACGTCGAACAGGAATTTCAGAGGAAGAATGGGCCATCCGGACAGCCAAGTATATCTGGCTAATCCTGCAATCGCGGCGGCTTCTGCGGTCCTGGGCAGGATCGGATCGCCCGAGGAGTTATAACAAGGAGCCAGGAGTTAGAAGTCAGAAGGCATAGTGCTCAATGGAGGGCGTATGATTATTAAAGGCAGAGTTTGGAAATTTGGCGATCATATTGATACGGATCTGATCATTCCTGCC
>CAZAKC010000118.1:0-5309 GCA_964485655.1 uncultured Desulfobacteraceae bacterium | reverse complement strand
GCCGCCTTTTTCATCGGCAGGACCCTGGGTCGGGAATTTGCAGCCTCTATTATTGGTGACCGGTTGAAAAAATATGATGATGCCATCGAGCGCAATGGATTTGCCACCGTGCTATACCTAAGGTTGGTGTACTTTCCATTCACACCCATGAACTTCGGTATGGGACTCACAAAGGTGAAGTTCAGGGACTATTTCGCCGGCACTGGCTTAGGCATCATTGTGGGAACATTTATTTTTACATATTTCATTGGCACGATCAAAGAAATATGGACTACAGGGAACTGGGCAAACCTGGTTTCAGTGAAGGTTATCTTTTCCATATCCTTGTTCATCTTCTCCTTTTTTATTCCCAAGATTGTCAAGAGATTTAGGAAAGAAGCAAGACCACAGTAAGGCCATGGAAAAGATATATGTAAACGTTATGGACAATCTCCTGGGGGTTGCAGCCAAAGGGGCAGATACCTTTTCCGCCCTGTGCGCCCAAGAAGTAATAGACAAGGGTTACTTCGTTGTGGGGATCAGTGGGGGCAATACACCCAGGCCCATGTATCGCCTTTTGGGCTCAGAGCCTTATGTTAGCGAAATTCCCTGGGGACAAGTCCATATTTTTTGGGTTGATGAGAGGATCACACCTTATGATAGCGACTATAGCAATTATGGAACTGCAAGACGTGAGTTCCTGGATCGAGTCCCTATATCTCCACAAAACATTCATCCTATCCTTGTGGACAGGGACGCAGAGACCTCTGCCTCCATCTATGAGCGAGAGATAATGGATTTCTTCGCACTCCCTCCGGGCCACTGCCCTGCATTCGATGCCTTGTTCCTTGGGCTTGGAGAGGACGGCCATACTGCGTCCTTGTTTCCGAACCACCCTGGGCCAACCCAACCTCAACGCCTCATTATTTCAGTCCAGGGAGGAAATCCCAGTCTTCCCCGGGTTACAATGACATCTAGGATTATCAATAACTCTAAATCAGTAATATTTTTGGTCAGTGGGAGACTAAAGGCAGGTGTGGTGAGAGACACACTTGAAAGACGCGATCCAACCCTGCCATCAACAAAGATTTCACCTCAAAAAGGGTCTGTCATATGGATTGTGGACAGAGAAGCTGCAAGTGCTCTTAGGCCGCCATATCCTAGGGGTCATCTGCGGCTGGTAAAATCATAGCAGTGTCTTGCCATTCACAGGTCATGGTTCTGTTCCATGAGATGTGGGATAACTTTCACTGCGGTGGCTGAAAGAGGAGCGACTAACATTATCACGAGGCAAGGAAATGAAAAAACGTATTTTTCTTGCGGCTGACATTGGCGGGACCAAGACCCATGTGGGGATATTTCGACCTGGTCATAAAAGACCTCGCTCTATTGTCATAAGGACTTACCCAAGTGCACAATGGCCATCCCTTGAGAGCATCCTTAGAGATTTTCTTTCAGATTATTCCTACCGCCCTGAGGCATCCTGCCTAGCCATTGCAGGCCCTGTATTGGGGGGTCGTGCTAAAACCACCAATCTCCCATGGGTAGTCTCTGAGGCACGAATACGAAGAGCATTTGGATGGAAAAGGGTCAAACTCGTAAATGACCTTGCTGGCACTGCTATGTCCATTCCCTTATTAAGACCTGCAGAGTTGTATTTACTAAACACCGGTATCAAACAAAAAACGGGGGCCATAGGTCTTGTGGCCCCCGGGACTGGTCTAGGCCAGGCAATTCTAATCAAACCCAACAGCCATCACTTTGTCATTCCCTCTGAAGGAGGGCATTGCGATTTTGCCCCCGCCGATGAAGACCAATTACATCTTTGGCACTTTTTGTACAACAACTACGGCCATGTTAGCATTGAGCGATTGCTTTCAGGCCCTGGCATGCTTAATATTTACATGTGGTTAAAGGAATCTCGCAGATATAGAGAGCCACAATGGCTTGAAAGGACTTTAGCCGCTGCCGATACTGCTAACATCGCCGGTATCATTACTGAGGCAGCACTAAAGAGAAGAACACCAATTTGCAGAGCAACACTGAAGAACTTCACAGTAATTCTAGGTTCAGTGTGTGCTAATCTGGCCCTCACAGCCATGGCCACGGGAGGGATATACCTTGGAGGAGGAATACCCCCTAAGATACTCCCTTTCCTTAAAGAGCCTGATTTTTTGAAGGCATTTACTAATAAAGGTAGGTTTGCTGAATTGCTTGGCAAAATTCCAATTAAAGTAATACTGAATGAAAAGGCACCCCTGTTGGGAGCCGCTAGGGTTGCTTTCTCACTTATTGAACCTAAATCATAATAACAAAGGGAGGTATGCCATGGAGTTCAGGGATATATTAGAGAAAAGGCGCGCAGTAAATTTTTTCGACCCAAACAAGGAAGTTTCAATGGATTTGGTAAGGCAACTGGTGGACATGGCAGCTAAGGCACCTTCTTCGTTCAACCTGCAGCCTTGGTCATTGGTGATCTTAACTGACCCTCAAGACAAAATGAGACTCAGAAGGCTTGCGATGGACCAGCCCAAGATAACTGAGGCCCCCGTTGTCTTCATGGTCCTAGCAGATCGAGATGGCTGGAAAAAAGGCCACAAGTTTGCGGAGAAAAATTTTGAAGAAATGGTCAAAGCCGGTGCAATGAGCCAAGAGCAATATGAGTGGTTTACAGATACGTGTGAAAAGCTTTACGGGGAGACACAGGAAAAACAGCAGGCCTTTGCCTGCAAGAACGCAGGCTTTTTTGCCATGGCCCTGATGTTCGCAGCCAAGGAGCTTGGACTCGACTCTCACCCTATGGATGGCTTTGACCACGACGCTGTCAGAAAAGAGTTCAAGATACCAGATAATTATTGGATACCCCTGCTTATGGCAATCGGATACTTTGATGAGAGCAAGCAGCTTTATCCTCCGAAATGGCGAAAGTCCTTTGATGAGATAGTGGTGAGTTTTCAATGACAAGGCAGAGCAGTCGCCAACAGGATTGTGATGCTCAGATTCCATTCAAGTTTAGCCGGACAAGGACTTAAAGGATGAAATACACTGGAATCAATCATCTTGCCATGGCCACAAAGGATATGGACTCAACCATACGCTTCTGGCGCGATCTTCTCGGCATGAGGCTTGTTGTAGGCCTTGGCAGACCTGGCTATAGGCACTACTTCTTTGAGATCTCTGATCATGACATGATCGCCTTCTTCGAGTGGCCTGCCGTGGAAAAGATCCCTGAGAAAGATCACGGTGTGCCGGTCAAAGGCCCCTTTGCCTTTGATCATGTATCCATTGAGGTGGAAGGCGATGACGATCTATGGGAGATAAAAGATAGGCTCGAGGCTGCGGGTTTCTGGGTGTCCGAAGTCGTTGATCATGGCTTTATTCACTCCATATATTCATTTGATCCCAACAACATTCCAATAGAATTCAGTGCTCCTGTGGCTGATGTAGACATCAGGCGCCACCCTGCTATGAGGGATAAGCACCCAAGCCCCGTGGCTTTGACGGGCCCCGATCCCCAGCCTGACAAGTGGCCTCAGCCCCGTGAATTCACGCCACCAGAAGAAAGAATGATTTATCCGGGAGAGGGCAGAATAGTTTTGGAAAAAGACAATGAATGATTCATCTCCATCATTACCCACTACCTTTAAAGATAAGAAGGGCCGTACCATCAAGTTGAGGCCTTACCAAGAGCGCGATTTTCCCAAACTGAAGCATATGTATGACCAATTCGAACCTAAAGGGCTTGAAGAGGGTCTGCCACCAATAGAAGATCATGTGAGAGACCGATGGCTTCGCTCTCTGACTCAGTCCTTTTTCAATATTGTTGCCGAACGAAGGGGAAGCATTGTCGGTCATGCTGCCCTGGACCTTAGGGATCCTGAGAGGTGTCCAGAATACCTTATATTTATAAAACAGGGCTACCGCAATGCTGGTATTGGAACTGCAATGTCAGAAATAATGAGAGAGATTGGTAAGAGTGCAGGATGCCGCAAGATCTGGCTCACTGTGCGCTCTGCAAACACAAGGGCCATAAGGGTATTTGAAAAGGTCCAATTTCGACTCAAAGGAAGAATTGACATTCAAAGGGAAATGGAATTAATCATAGAACCTAAATCACATGGTTCCAAAACCAAGGGGAGAAGAACTAAACGGAGCAGATGAAGACAGCATTTATCTATACACCTGAATTCTTGAAATTTAATCCGCCGAAAGATCATCCCTGGTCAAATAACAGAGCCCAAGTAACCTTTGAGCTATGCAAGAAATTAGACCTTATTCATCGACCCTGGATAGACATACTTGAGCCTCCTGTGTTGGATGAAGATGCCCTTTACCTTTTTCATAGCAGGACTTATATTGACTTGCTCAAAGAGGCAAATACTGGGCAATTCAAAGAGGAGTGGTTGAGATACGGTGTCGGCACTACTGAATGCCCTGTATATCCCGGTGTGTACGACTATCACCGGATGGCAGCGGGAGGCACTGTCTTGTGTGCTGATCTTCTCATGAAGAGTGAAGCAGACAGGGCCTTTAATGTGTCAGGGGGGTTTCACCATGCAGGGAAGGACTTTGCTGCAGGGTTTTGCTATATTAATGATATGGTCATAGCCATAAAACTCTTACTTAAATCGTTTGACAGGGTTATGTACCTGGATATTGATGCCCACCACGGCGACCAGGTACAAAAGGCATTCTATAGCTCTAATAGGGTACTCACCGTTTCCTTTCATCAGGATCCAAAAACCCTTTTTCCCTTTAAAGGGGGAACTGAAAAAGAAATAGGGAGGGGTAAAGGGAAAGGTTATTGCATAAATGTACCCATGGCACCTGGGACAGGCGATGAGGAGTTTTTGTGGGCCTTTGAGGAGATCTTTATTCCATCTGCAACCTCATTTAAACCAGATGTCACCGTAGCGGTCATAGGGACTGATGGATTGGCCCCGGACCCGTTGGCAAATTTAGAGTTTACAAACAGGGTATACTCAACCTCAGTAGATCTTGTCTGCCAGTATTCCCAGAAGATCTTGGCAACAGGAGGAGGTGGGTATTCGCTTGAGCACTCTTGTCAGGCCTGGGCCCTTGCATGGGCGACCATGAATAATCTTGGATGCAATGAGGAAGACATGGTATCTTTCGGGGGTGTTTTTTGGGGCGACGGAGTGTGCTCACTTCAAGGAAATCCTGTTTTTGTTCCTGAAAAGACGCGGAAAAAGGCCTCAGAACAGCTAAAACGAGTCGTTAAGATGGTAAAAAAACAAATTTTACCCCTTATTCGCTCCTAACGGACAGCGCGTTTCGTCATTCCCGCGAAAGCGGGAATCCAGAAAATC
>CAZAKC010000117.1:0-5416 GCA_964485655.1 uncultured Desulfobacteraceae bacterium | reverse complement strand
TCACGGCTTTGTTTTGAGCCCATGGTATGACTAATGATCGATCTAGATGACATTATTTCACTGTTCCCGGTGCCATTTTATACAAGCTCAGGCATCTTGTTTGATGATGATTTTAGGGAGCTTGATTTGGAGGGCCGGGTGGGGGCTTTGCCACCTGAGACAAGGAGCGCGGTTTTGCGATCTGCTTATACCCTGGCCTCGGTCCAGTCAGAGCTTGGCCTCAGAATGTTGCTAGACTGTGTAAGCCTTGTAGACGCAGTAGGTAAAGAGAATTTGCCCGCCTTTGTGGAGCTTATTTTAGACCTTTATGATGCAAGGGGTATAAAAGAGGCACTCATATTTATGGCAGACCCACGTAGGCATCCAGAGTTTTCAAGGCTTCCAGGAGTTTCATTGACTTTTGAACAAGTCTCAAGTGTTCTAACCTACTTTTTACATTCATTAGGCACCGAGGACTTAACTCTTCAAAAGGCCGCTTGTTGCTACACCGATACCCAGGTTATCTACGTGCCCAAGGAGGTGGCCTTTTTTGGAGAAAAAAAGCTTGATTTCCTACTTTATAAGCTCATGGTGGTAAATGCCTTTTTTCAGATCAAGAAGAAGATCTTTTCCTTTTCTGCCGATGTGGGCGCCCATGTGTGCTTGACCCTTGGTGGTTTTATCCAGCGTTTTGACTGCCCTGCTTTGGCTGAAGATATATATTGTCTGGTGGATATGGCTGTCACAGAGAGCATCGTGCAGGATGAGATGCCAGGACTTCATGCAGACCTAGCCAGGATAAAGAAAATGGTATTGGAGAGGCGTGGCCCTAATCACTATGCCCCGGTAAAAACACGGGCAATGGAATACCTCGTGAGGTTATGGCTTTGGGGGACAGCCATTGAGCCCGCCCCTTCCGATTTGTCGCCCTTTATCGAGAAAGAATTTGTGCGATGGTTAATTCGTGAGGCAAGGACGTCTCTGTCCAATAACCAGACTTTGGAAGTTACTGATAAGGTATATAGATGGTTATCCTCATTTCCGGGATCCTATGAGCCGATTGAGCGTTTGCCCTTTGTGGTCGAGCTAAGGCCCGAAGAGGCTGAAAAGGGGTTGAGACGTAAGAGGGAGTCGGTAAAAGTACAGTTCCAACACGAACTGGCCAAACTCATAGGGGAGATAGGGGAATGTGAGACCCATGAGGTCCGGCTTGCAGACAAGAATTTGAGGCCAATTGATACAGAAAAGGAGGCATCACAAGAGATCCCTTCCTATATCCTTGTAGATGCCAGACCCATCCCTGTGCCTGAGGCAATGAGAAAGATTATAGAAAAAATCTATGAGGACCTTGGCACCATTCCCAGCTCCTATCTTGCTGTTTCAGAGGAGATGTCCGGCCACCACTATCGGCCTGTTTGTAAGATGCCTGAAGGTACAGGGTATTTCTTGTCCGAAAATGATCCAGATGTCCATGTGCTTGATGAGTGGGATTACCGCAGAGAGGGATTCCGCAAACACTGGGTGCTGATGAAAGAAATAGTCCCCATGGAAGAGGACCCAAATTTCCTTGCCCTGTGTTTCAGACGCTATGGCGGAATGATCAACAAAATAAAAAGGGAGTTCGAGAGAATTAGGCAGCAAGAGTGCATTGAAAAGAGACAGAGGGAAGGCGAAGATATTGACTTGGAGGCCCTGGTGGAGGCATTTAGCGATCTCAGAGCAGGCAGGAGCCCATCAGAATATGTGTTTACGAGATTGAATAAAGACAGAAGGAGTGTGGCCAGTGCGTTTTTGGTGGACCTTAGTGGCTCCACTAAGGGATGGATCAACGAAGTGGAGAGGGTGGCGCTTCTCATACTTGCTGAGGCGCTTGATGTGTTGGGGGACAGGTTCGCGATTTATGGTTTTTCTGGCCAGACCCGGAAGCGTTGTGAATTATATCGAATCATGGCAATGGACGAACCATACGGTGAGAGAGTGAGACGGCGGATTGCGGGGCTCAAGGCCAGAGAGTGGACAAGAATGGGTCCTCCAATAAGACATGTAACCAAAATACTGAACAATGAGGATGCCAAAACAAGGCTTCTTATCAGCCTCAGCGATGGCAAGCCTGATGACTATGATTACTACAAGGGGGATTATGCGATGGAGGATACCCGTCACGCCCTGATAGAGGCGAAGGGACTGGGGATCAGACCATTTTGCATAACTATCGACAAGGCCGAACATAGCTATCTGTCCTATATGTATGGCGAGGGGAACTATATGTTCGTAAGCGATCTTGCGAAGCTGCCATGCAAAATGCCCGAGATTTACCGGAAAATCAGTAGCTGAGGATAGGAGTGGTTTTTTTGTTGACTTGGCAAATGGAGCTTAAGTATTTTTCTCACAAAACCCGTAGAGGCAAAATTAGAGAGTGCGATGACAAAGGAACAACTCATAGAAATACTCAAGAAACTTTTAGAAACCGATGCTGACTTACAGTTTCTAGAAAAATTGGAGGACCAGGAAATTCAAACCCTTATAGCCTGCGTAAGAAGCAGGGTGGAGGCAGCATGACAGTCAGCGAACAGGGCTCCTGGAGTGTAGAAAGGATTCTGGGTGTATCCAATGCCTACTGGGAAGGGGCAGTATTGCAGAGTGCTGTGGTGCTTGGTGTGTTCACTGCTCTGGGTGAATCAGCACTGCCAGGCCAGCAACTGGCAGTTAACTGTGGATGTGACGCGCGGGCACTGGAGATGCTGTTAGATGCCCTGTGTGCCATGGGCCTTCTTGTAAAAGAGGGTGGGTGTTACCGCAACACTCGTGAGAGCATGATGTTTCTTTGCAAAGAATCAGAGCAATACCTTGGTTACATCATAGCACACCATTTTCATCTCATGAGAAGATGGGCGCAATTGCCAGATGCAATACGTACAGGTAGGCCGATCCACAGCGGTCCTCCGGAAAGTGAGGAGCAGAGAGAGGCATTCTTAATGGGGATGTTTAATCTGGCAAGGCTTGTCGCACCAAGAGTCGCCAAGGCCATTGACCTGTCTGGCAGGCACAAGCTACTGGATCTGGGAGGGGGCCCGGGGACCTATGCTATCCATTTCTGCATTGCCAATCCATCCCTTGAGGCCACTGTTTATGATCTCCCATCGACCGAGCCATATGCAAGGCGTACCATTGAGACCTACGGGCTTTTAGATAGGATTAGCTTTGAGCCTGGTAACTATATTGAGCAAGAACTGAAGGGGGCCTATGATGTTGTTTGGATGAGCCATATTCTGCATTCCATGGGTCCTGATATGTGCAAAAAGGTGATTGGGAAAGCTGTTTCAGTACTTGAGCCTGATGGGGTCCTTTATGTCCATGATTTCTTACTGAATGAAACCCGAGATGGGCCTCTTTTCCCGGCCCTTTTTTCACTCAATATGCTGGTAAACACATCGGAAGGGAGGGCTTATTCAGAATTGCAAGTGAGATCCATGATGGAGGAAGCTGGGCTGAGGAAGGTAGAGAGAGTGCAGTTTGAGAGTCCAAATTCTTCGAGCATCCTGAAAGGAACACTTTAATCACTGCCTTTCCACACTTGCTCTTTGTGAAATTGTCTTATGGATTTCCCGCCTGCGTGTTCAAACATTTGTATCCAGTGCCTTACCCTTTCCCTGCCGTAGACCTTCTCCCATGCTCGTAGGATTTCTTCGACCGGGATATCTGCATACGTCCCGTGGTACTCGACGTATTCCATGTATTGCTGCTTGTCCCGGTTAAAGGGTTGAAATAAAGAGTCATTGCGACCGTCAAAGTCGAGAGGGTCCACATGGTGTCTTTTGCACAGTTCTGAATTGAATGCGGGGGTGGCTGTCACCCATTTGCCTTCAAGATAAAACTGCGTGTAGCCATGATAGACAAACAGATCGCTGCCCAGATATTCAAGGAGTTCCTTGGTAGCTAAGTGATTTCGCACGGTTGCAAATCCCACCCTAGATGGAATTTTGCAGGCACGGCCCAGGGCGCACAGAAGGGAGGCCTTGCACACGCAGTAGCCTCTCCCGGATCTCAGTACATTGCTGGCCCGATAGTGCTCTGGCTTGTAAAAGGGATAGTAAGGATCGTACCAAATGCCATCGCGCACGGCATAATAGAGCTTGACGGCTTGCTCTACAGGTCCTCGGGCCTTATCCACGACTCGGTTAGCGTATGCTACAATCTCAGGGTGGTCAGAGTCTATGATGGGCGTTGGTTGAAGGTACTTGGTCATGTTCGTCATTCTTAACATCCTTTGCAGCGCAGTGTTTTTGCTTGACACTGCGTAAGTATTTTCAATATAGTCACTTTGTAGCTGTATTGTAATTAGTATGAGTCGCCAGGTCAAGAAACGTTAAGGTATCGGGGGCGCTAGAAAGGCTAAAATGCCGAACGAGCCAAGAAAGCAACAAGAAAAGACTGTTCCTGAATCAAAGGATCGTCGAAAGGTAAAGTTTGAGGTGTACGGAGAGGAAATGGTGGAAAAAATCGTGAAGCTCTCTGGCAATAGTGGAAGGGTCTATCTTCCGCCTGACTGGGTGGGCTCAAGGGTAAAAATAATCAGGATCGATTAAATAATTCATAAAGAAGATATGCAAGAGCAATTGCAAAATCTTGTTATTAGGAGTATCCAACCAGAAGATGCCGAGCAGATCGGCAGAATACAGGCCTCTATAACCAAGTCTGGGCCTAACATAGACTTCGAATACATTATTGAGGCCAAGCTCCAGGGCAGTGAGGATGTCAGCTTCGTGGCGGAGGTTGACGGTAAGGTGGTGGGCTATATGATTAGTTACTTGGTCTACGGCGGATTCGGCCTGGAAAAAAGCGCCTGGATAGCCACTCTTGGCGTTGACCTTAAATATATGGGACAGGGTATAGGGAAACGTCTTGCCCATGAAATCCTTGAAGCTTACAGAAAAAAAGGTATCCGCCATATCTTTACTTCTGTCCGCTGGGACTCCGCCGATCTCCTATCTTTTTTCAAGACACTAGGTTTCGACAGGAGTGAGTTCATAAACCTCAGGAAGAAGCTTGAACCATAAGTCGCCAAGCCAATCAACTGCCCTTCACCCCATCCCTGGTTTGGATCAACAAAGTAATAGTTTTTCCTTGACAGATAGTTACAATATAGCTATTTTGTAGTTACATTGTGGCATTTATATTTGGACATTTATGATATCTTGTTATTTCAACGAAATTTCGCAAAGGCATGGCCGCATAGGCACCTGTAATAAGAGAATAACAGGGAGCTTAAGGTCGAATTAAGAAGGGGGAAAAGATGAGGTACGCAGAGACTGGATACAATCTTGAGATTGATCTGTCCACAGGAAACATAGAGAGGGTTGCCTCGGACCTACAGGATACAGAGATGTATCTGGGGGGCGTGGGCTCCAACTACAAAATATTATATATTATATTACTT
>CAZAKC010000116.1:0-5425 GCA_964485655.1 uncultured Desulfobacteraceae bacterium | reverse complement strand
ACGCCAGTGATATTCGCGCCAGAAAGACACTCCAAGAAGGAATAGCCTTGACCCTTCTCCAAAAGCCACTAAGATTAGACGAGTTAAGCCGGATAATTAGAGACAGCTTACCGGCAGCTTAGTGCAACTGGCCACGCTGCACATCAGCAAAATATTGCACTCTAGCCCGTGTCGCCTGACTGTGCACTGCGAGGAGTGCCCTTTGATCTCATGGACCCAGTCATCGCAATAGTTGGCCGCCCAAACGTGGGCAAATCCACCCTATTTAACCGTCTCACCAGGTCAAGAGAGGCCTTGGTAGACGACAGGCCGGGTGTAACCCGGGACAGACTATACGCCCATGTCCGCTATGAGGAAAGGTCCTTTTCCATTATTGACACAGGCGGATTCGAAGATCTCTGTGATGATCCTCTGGCCGCTAGGGTCCAAGAACAAATTAGATCTGCCATAATGGAGGCCGACGGCATCATTTTTGTCGTTGATGGCAGGCAGGGTATATTACCTCCAGATGAAGAGATTGCCCGCATGTTGAGGCCATTTGAAAAGAAGGTCTACCTCGCTGTCAACAAAATAGATAGCCCTGAATTAGAAAACCTCACTCCAGAATTTTACAGCTTCGGATTCAATATGCTTTTCCCGATCTCTGCTGCCCACGGTTACGGGGTGAAGGCCATGATCCGCAAGATACTGGATGATTTTCCCGCCTCTCCACCACAAAGTGATAAGCAGACTGACACTGTGAGAGTTGCAGTGGTGGGCAAACCCAATGTGGGTAAGTCGTCATTCATCAACAGGATCCTCGGCTCAGAGCGTTTGGTGGTAAGCGAGCTACCCGGCACTACCCGAGATTCGGTCGATACTCATTTTGAGTGGAAAGGCAAGTCCTACACTCTCATAGATACCGCAGGCATAAGAAGAAAGGCGCGCGTGAGGGAAAGAATCGAAAAATTTTCAGTTATTAAGGCCCTTAAAAGCCTAGAGCGCTGCCATGTAGCATGTGTTATGATTGACGCCACCCAGGGGGTAACTGAGCAAGATGCCAGGATTTGTGGTTATGCTTTGGACAGAGGCAAAGCCATTGTTGTGGCCCTTAATAAATGGGACCTGATAAAGCACGATGAGTCTAAGAGAAAAAGTTTGCAGATATCCCTTGAAAGGGAGCTGGGATTCTTGAACTTTGCCCCCAAAGTCCACACCTCCGCCTTGACAGCAGAGGGCATTCCCAGGCTCTTTGAACAGATAGACAGGGTATTTATCCAATTCTCCTTCATGGTGAAAACCTCGGACCTCAACCGCGCACTAAAGCAGATAATAGCTGCTCACCCACCTCCACTGGTAGGTGGCAGGCGCCCGACCTTTTCCTATGCAACCCAGGTAGACATTAGGCCGCCCACATTCTTGATCTTTGTTAATAGGCCCCAGTGGATACAGCCGACTTACGAAAGATATCTCCTGAATCAACTGAAACAGCGGCTAGGGTTGACTCTTACACCCATTCGAATCATATTTAAAAAAAAGCGATAGACGGAGGCGCAAAGGCCCATGCTTGGAGAGTGGCTCTCATACCTTTCCGAAAAAACCCATGTCATAGCTCTTATTCGAGACCTTTTGGGATGCAAGTGCCCCAAGGAGGTCTTTGACCACTACCTCGTAAGCCTAATAAGTTGCCCACCGCTGCGATTTGCCAAGCTGGTCATTAGCGATCGATTGCTGGTGTATCTGGTCCCTGGCGAACAACGCACCCTCAGCACCCCACAAGTCCAGAATTTGATAGCTGAGGGAAGGCAGGAGAGGGACTCGCGGGGACTCAACCGATTTCGGCTTGTGCTTATCGGGGCGCAGGTTGAACGACAGGCTGAACTGGAGCGGATAGCAGAGTCTATGGATGATCCTAAAGTGCATCTGCACTTAATCAGAAATATTTCTGATTCTTGAATATGATTTCTACCCTGCGATTTTTTGCCCTTCCTTCCGGCGTCCTGTTTGAGGCAACGGGCCTCTGAGCCCCATAGCCCGAAATGGCGATCGTGTCCGGAGATACGCCACAGCCCTTTACGAGAAACTCCATGATATTGTACGCGCGCGCCAGGGATAGGTCTTCATTAGACCTGAATCTGTCATTATGAATCGGCATCGCGTCAGTATGACCGTCGATATACACCTGATAGCTCGAAACCCTTATAAAGTTCGCCACCTGCTTCAGCACCGGGAGCATTCGGGACCTTATTTCAGCACTACCAGAGTGAAAGAGAAGTTCCTGTCCGAAGACAAGTTTAAACCCATTTTCAAGATTCTCGAACCTGAGAGCGCCGCTTGCACTAAGGAACGGGTTTTCTGTTATATTGGAAGCCAGCTCATTTTCCATCCCTTCTGTCTCTTTGTTTACCACAAGGGCGTCCTTCAATTTCTCATAAAGCCCTTGTATAAAAATCTCTTTTGCGTGATATATCTCCCCGTACTGTTTGAAAAGCAGGATGCCCGAACTGCTCGTAAAGTTCTGAAACATGCTTTTAAGCTTGAGATCATCCATTGAGGACATGGAAAGCAGCAATACAAAGAACGTGAGCAGAAGGGTGGACAGGTCAGAAAATGTGACCATCCAACTGCCTTCGCCGCTGGCTCCTTCCTCGGCTCCTCTTTTTTTTCTAGCCATTCTAACTGCCTCTCAGTCTAAAAAAGAATCCCTTAAAGTCCAGGTAATAGTTCTTAGGCCTCTGCCCGTGTTTTACCCGGTAAGGAATGCTTGCCCTGTAATCACAGATAATTCTAACCTGCCTGTTGAAATTCGTGGTGCCCCTTATGGCACCCTTTTTTGTGGATATAATGCCGAAGCCATGGGCAACCATCTTCCTAGGTGGAATCTTTCCCTTCTTGTTGAGGTACTTGTAGACCACAAGCGCTCTTCTTGCGGAAAGGATCTCACCCTTCTTTAGTTTATCTTGCTCAAACAAGACTTCCGCGGGGTCAGCATATCCCCTTAACTCCACGAGGCCGGGCACCCGCCTCAATACGGGCAAAAGCTCATCAAGATATCGTTTCCCTTTCTTTGATAGCTGAGCCGAGCCCTGCGGGAACAAGACCTTATTGTTCAGTGAAATTACTATCTTTTCTCCCTCAGTTTGGACACTAACATCGGCCTGAAGCCCATTGCGGAATGTTATATTTCGCAGCCTCTCAAAATCCACCTGCTCTTTGTGAAGAGGTGCAGCCCCCACGGTGATGTTCATGCCCTTCTTGACCCCAATGACCGAATGGCCTCCTGGTTCAAACCCAAAAGCGCCCACCAGAGAATTGAGTGCAACTCGCTGCCTGTTGGGATCCACCACGGACATGCTTATGAGCAAAACAAAAAAGGTAAGAAGGAGGGTCATAAGGTCCGTATAAGTAGTGATCCAACTATTGGTATTTTGCTGTTCCTCCTCTTTTTCCTTAGCCATGAAAAACCGTACCTTCCGCCATCTTTTTGGCGCAGTGCGTCAACGGTTGAGCCCTTCCAATCCGTACAAGCGTGCCAGGATTGCCCTTATAACGCCTTGGGAATGCCCGTTTCAGTTACATGCTCACGCCTGTTTAATTGCCGGGCTATCTAGTTGTCATTCGTATTGAGCAAAGGCCGTGCCACAGCCATCAGGCCCCGATCGGGGCGTTACGCGGCACTAAGGGCTACATCGAGTCGGGATGAACACTGGGGAGGTTGGACGACTTACGCATGATGCGAGCTAAAAAAATACTTTCTATCCATATAAAAATGTGCCACAATGTGGCTGGAAAACCGTCGGAGCAAGGGCGACACGTCATCGTTTTGAAATCTCTGCGTAGAGGGTTATAGGGATTTTT
This sequence comes from uncultured Desulfobacteraceae bacterium, assembly GCA_964485655.1. GTDB lineage: Bacteria > Desulfobacterota > DSM-4660 > Desulfatiglandales > Desulfatiglandaceae > B111-G9. The sequence continues at coordinate 1,588 of CAZAKC010000116.1, read as the reverse complement.
CTGAAAGCCAACTTGACAGAAGTATTACGTAGATTAATGGAGGGCCTTCACATTATGGATACTACATATGCTGTAGAACTGGCAGAAAGGATTCTGGACGGAAGCGAACTTGGCGCTGAACAATTATCGGAACTGGCCTTTATTCCCGATCATGAAGTCCTTCATCTGTTACCCGGGGCAAATATGCTTAGGGAAGCCCAGTTTGGCGATAAAGTCCATCTATGCACCATATGCAATGGAAAATCCGGCAAATGCTCAGAGGACTGTGCCTTTTGTGCCCAATCGGCCTTTGCAAAGACCGATGCACCGGTTTACCCCCTGTTGCCCAAGGATGAACTGAAACAGGGCAGTCAGGCAGTGCGAGACGGCCGGGTCCATCGTTACTCCATTGTAACCAGCGGGAGGCGCCTACCTGCCCAAGACCTGGAGATAATAGCTGAAGCTGTTTCTGAAATGTCTTCAGAAGGAATAAGCTGCTGTGCATCATTGGGGACCCTTGGCCTTGAAGACCTTCTTCAACTAAGGCAAGCAGGGCTCACCAGATACCACCACAACCTTGAAACAGCTCGCAGTTTTTATCCGAGCATATGCACCACCCACCCTTATGAGGAAAGGGTGCAGACGGTGCGTGCAGCGAAGGAAGCCGGGTTATCGGTCTGCTCGGGCGGTCTTTTTGGTATGGGAGAAACTGACACACAGATTCTCGAATTGGCGATGTTTCTTAGGGAACTAAATGTGGATTCTGTCCCCGTCAACTTCCTCACGCCAATCATAGGTACGCCCTTGCAGGATATCAGGGCGTTGACACCGCTTCGGTGTCTCAAGATAATCGCACTTTTCAGATATACCCTCCCTGACAGGGAGATCATTATTTGTGGAGGCAGAGAGGCCAATCTCAAGGAGCTTCACCCCTTGGTATTTTATGCAGGAGCCAGCGGGATTATGACCGGCAATTACCTCACAACAAAGGGCAGATCTCTGGAAGAGGACCTTGAAATGCTCGAAGATATTGGTCTGCGTCCCAGATAAAGATCTTAAAGATCCCCTAAATGCCCAGACCCAATGCGAGCCCAATCTGACGCACCACAAGGGTAATTACATACGCCACAACGAGATTAAAGCATATGGAAAAGCCAGCCCACTTCCAGGATGTCTCCTTGCGTATGCTTATTACCGTGGCGAGACATGGCACATACAACATCGTGAATATAATGAGGCTGAATGCCTGAAGGGGATTCCATGCGGGGTTGTGCCTCAGCCGTTCTGCAAGAGACCCTCCTTTGTTTTCTTCCCCAACGCCCAAAGAGTAAGCGGTTCCGAGGGTGGACAGGATCACTTCCTTGGCTGCAAAACCCCCAATGAGGGCTATATTGACCCTGAAATCAAATCCGAGCGGTGTAGTGATCCTTTCCAGTGAACTGCCGATCCAACCTGCCACGGTGGACCTCAGGGCGGTCTGCTGGCACTTAATTTCAATGGCCGCAAGTTGTTCTCTAAAGCTCAGGTAACGCCTTGCCGCTGCCACCAGCTCCGGGTCTACCGTCTTGTTAACAAACGGGCTGGTTTTCCAGTCATAGGCAGTTTTTGC
>CAZAKC010000115.1:0-5523 GCA_964485655.1 uncultured Desulfobacteraceae bacterium | reverse complement strand
GCATGTTCAGGTTTGTGAATTCGGGCAACTCCTCAAGGTGCTTCTTCCTGAACTCCGCAAGCTTTGTCTCAAGTTCATCAACTTGATCTTTTACCTCTTTGAGCTGTTCTCCAAGGAACTTTGTCGTGCCCCTTGCATGTGCCTCACGGGACTCCAGATTCTTTTCCATATAATAGGATGAAAGTTCATTGGTCACCAACTGGGCCTTCTTTGGATCCTCGTCTTCATATGATAGGGTAAAGGCAATAGTCAGCAGGATAGGGCGCCCACGGCTCTCTTTATTGATCTCAGCGTTGATAGGTTCCAGAGTGATTCTGTTTCGGATCTTGTCCACCATTTCTTCTGTCGTAAGCTTATCTCGCTTATCTGGCAGAAGATTGAATTTGTCTATCAGGGACAGTATCTTTGAGCGGGACATTACTTCTTGGGTTATGGTCTGGATCCTCTGCTCAGCGTAGCTGGTCACCGTCGAGGGCACGAGGGTGGGGGGTATCTGCTGGCTCTTAATGAGGATAGTCGCAGTGGACTTATACATATTAGGGAGCAGCACTGATATGGTGGCAGCTAGAATTATGGTCACTACAAAGGGCACGATAAGCCACCATTTACGCCTTTTGATGATTACTGAAACCTTCGCTATGTCTTGGCCTTGTTCCATGAGGATAAATGACCTCCAGGACTATGTTATATGTTGAGCGGACAAGTGATAATACGCGGGAAAATTATGTTGCAGTGTGTTTCCAAGGCTCGAAACCCACATGCCATGGGATGCCATCAATGGCTTGCCCACAATCTTGGCCACCGGTATGTTGCCATGAGCCAGCTCCTGAAGCGGTTCCTAGTATAGTCATATGTGTGAGTCTTGTTTTTCTTATATTCATAAGAGCCACCCAAGCTAAAGGTCAGCTTCTCCGTGTACCTATAGCCTAAATATGGCGCTACCCTAACATAATCTGTGTCTTCCCCAAGGCGGCCTTCCCCTTTGGTGGTATCATAACCGAGATTGCAATTGACCGAGGCCTTTTCCGTGAGCCTGTACCTGAGCGTACCTCTTATGTAAGAGCGCTCGATGGAACGGGCATCAATAGAATTGTATTGTTCCCTCCCAGCATTTATCGTAGTTGAGAAGCGCTCGGTCCAGTTGTTATTAAGAGCGACATTGAAGATGAATCCACTATCAGTGGATGTCTCATTCTTCTCAACAGGCACGAGAGTTACTGTTCCGGTACCAGGATCAATGATGATCCTCAAGGTCGATATCTTATATTTAGTACGCGTGCGCCTGTACCCAGCCCCGAACACCACATAAGTATTCTCTGTCAAGTCTCTTCGCCAATACAGGGTCTCGGCAAGTGTCTTTATGGTACCTACGTCCTTATAATCGGCATCATAATAATTTATCAAAAGTCCTAATGTATCTTTGGCTGTTACGGCCCATGTGGGATTTGCAGTGGCCTGCCATAGGTCGAGGTCAGGGTAAGGACCGTTGGGATAATCATTGAAGTTTCCTCCTCCACCAAGGGTAAGGGCCAGTGTCTCAGAGAATGCATAGGTGCCCGAAAGATCAAATCCATATCTATATCGGTCCTTCCTTACCCCTGTAAGGCCTGCCCTTTCTATCTCTGTTTCCAGGATCTTGTCCTTTGCAAAGTTTGCTGAGAGATTTGTGGAAAATTTAGGGTTCCAATGGTGCTTCAACGAGCCTGTATTGTCCGTAACTAAGGTATCAAGGTCAGAATGGTCAAAGTACTTCTCTCCTGTCACTGAGCTTTTTAGCTTAAACTGGGTCAACTCGGTCTGGCCCAGGATTTCAATGGATGGATTAAGCTTTGCGATGAAATCATCCTGTTCGTCCTCTCTGCTGAAGAGTATGTTGTCATTGTACTCAGCGGTTAGAGATGCTGCAGGACTAACCGACCAGTCTGCTCCACACGCTACAGAGCCCAAGCCCAGCAATATGAGTCCCGTAAGGATTAGCCAAGTGGCGCAATTTTTATGGAACAAGCACCACATCGCCTCTTTCCAGCAATATATTTTGCCCAAGGTTCACCCCCTTTTTTACTTGTTCATAATTAAACGGTATACGCATAGTCTGCTTTCCGTGATTTCTGATTATGGAGATATTATTTTCTTTGGCAAATGTTGTTAGCCCCCCTGCAAGCGCAAGGGCCTGGAGTACGGACAGTGGCCTTGAGACATTGTACATGCCTGGCTTTGCCACCTTGCCTATCACATAGTATTGGAGACTGCCCAACTGGGAGACAATGACAGTAGCACTTGCCTCTGGTATATATGCCTTTATCTTCTTTTCAACTAGACCCTTTAACTGTGCCGTGGTCTTTCCCGCCACCTCGATGTCCCCTATAAGTGGGAAAGAGACCTTGCCGTCAGGTCTTACCACAAGCTGTCTGGTGAGTTCCTTCTCACCCCATATGGAAATCTCAAGCACATCGGCAGGGGCTATTATGTAGTCGCCTGCTTTAGAGTTCTTAGGGGTAAAGAACACAATCAGTGCGATTGCGAAAAACAAGCCTATAGGGAGTATCTTAATAAATCCCTTCATACACTTCCTCCATGAATTCATTGATTACTGAGTTAAACTAGTGACTCTTGCTTAGAAGACCCTGCCGCATTGTGCATGTAGCGCCAATTCACGAAACTTTATTATATATTACTGCATCTTACAAGAATAATTTGAGGCTGCTTTGACGAGGCAATAACGCACGAAAACTGGGGCGCACCACACCTATAAGAATCCCCTTACTGCAACTATACCCACAAACAGGGCTGTGAGCACACCTAGCCTCAATAGTTGCCCCCTCAGCTCGCCCACAAGGACTTCATAGCCAAACAATAAGACGATGATTTTGGAAGCCAGCATCCCCACATGATATGTCTTAAGCCCCTGCTCAGGCAGTGCAGAGGCGACTAGGACGATAAAGATAATCAGGAAGTCCATTGGGCTGAGCTTAAAACCCTTCTGCCTTCTTGTGAACTTAAGCGTGAGGATCATGAATAGTGCCAGCAATCCAAGATATAAGTTGAACAATTTCATGAATGCAGGGGTTATCCACTGCGCCGGATTAAGCTCATCTAAATAAAGTAAATATGGTAGAAGGAAATAGATTCCCACTCTGATGGAAACGGGAAGCCAGTTGTGTTTCCAGGAAATAGCAGCAATGCCAAACGCCAAGAAGGGTAGAGAGATAATGGACACATGCATGGGTATCGAGTGAGGGATGATCGCAGCGAGCAACACCAGCCCTGGCACTCCCCATTCTACAGCCTTAAAGCACCCGCGTATCAAAACGCCTCTTTCCTTTAGGACCCGGAGCTTGCCCTTGAATACCTTGTCAATATAATCATAGCGCCTTATCTGGTAGCCTGTCCTCTCAGTAAAATGGAAAAAAGCAATCACAGCAATACAAAATAAGGCATAGCCCAGAAGCAAAAGCCGGTCAGAGCTGGCCCGAAAGAGCAGGGCAGTGAGTACTAGGCAAGACTGAATTACATAGATGATGAAAACCGCCTCTGTGTGAAAAAATCCCAGCCTGATCAACTTATGATGAAAGTGATTCTTGTCTGCCTTAAAAGGAGATCGGCCATCAGCGATGCGTTGGGCCATCACTGCAAGAGTATCGAGCACGGGGAATCCAAATAGTATTAAAGGGAGAACTGGGCGAATGGTGAGGCTCTCTTGGGTCAGTTTAATGGCAAGAACAATTCCGGCAAATCCCAAGAGCTGGCTTCCCGTATCGCCCATAAATATGGTAGCAGGATATGTGTTGAAACGAAGAAAGCCGAAGATCACTCCAACCATTGACACGGCCAACAGCGTGATGACCGGCATATGGGCCTTGTATGCGAGGTACCCTATGCAGGAAAAGATCAGTAAACAAATACCCCCTGCCAGTCCATCAAGACCGTCAGAGAGGTTAATAGCATTGGTGACCCCCACTATCACCAGGAGAGTGAGTACATAAGATGCCCAATCAGTGAGACAAAGATTTGCGGGCAGGAGATTGCCCATGGTTACGATCCGGACCCGGCCGTAGCTTATTACCGCGACTGTGGCTATTACTTGACCAAGAAACTTGCCCTTGTACCCAATACCTACAATGTCATCCAGGATCCCAAAGATTATAATGATGATTGAACTGATAAGGAATGCCTTGACAAACCCGTCCTTTGGGATCCACAGTGAGACCGTTATGAGCATGCCCAGGGCCATGGCGAGCCCGCCCATTCGTGGCATGGGCTCGGTGTGGATCTTGCGGGGGCTGGGCCTGTCAAGGGCATGGATATGCACTGCCAGCCTGCTAAAGATTGGCACCAGCGATATTGTAAGAAATAGGGAAAAAAACAGTGTAGTAATAGCTAACGGCATGCGCGTGTGTGAGTGGGTTTATTGGTTTGTAGGGTTTATGTTTTTGGCGGTCAGCTATGAGCTGTCAGCCATCAGCAGTCAGCGTCCTTCTTCATTCAAAATTCAACATTCAGCATTCAACATTGCCTTTCCTCTCGCCTCCCACCTTCCTAGCCTCCCAGCTTCCCTTCCTCCCATCCTCCTAGCTTCCTAGCTTCCCAGCTTCCCAGCCTCCCAGCCTTCTCCATTCAAAATTGCCTTCCCTCCCTCTCATCACCACAAGGTCACCAGACCAAACCTGCCATATTGAGCTAGCTCCCTGTCTCTTGTTACCAATATCAGTCCCCTATGTATGGCTTGCCAGACGATAAGACGGTCAAATGGATCCTTGTGGCCAAGCCTTGGCAGCTTATGAAAACTCGCCGCTTCTCCAGGTTCCAGAGTTAATATATCCAGCCCCATTTTCTTGGCATATTCTGGTAATTCCTCAGGCTCCACACCGGCCAGCTCGAGTTTTCCAAGGGCGTATTTGAGAGAAATCTCCCAAAAGCTTATTACGCTGACAAACACCTCATTGTCTACTCTCAGAATCTTTTCTGTTGCTTGCCTGCCCAATTTTGAAGGATCAAACAGGGCCCAGAGGAGTGCGTGGGTATCAAGAAGGAGTTTCATGAATCCAGGAGTTCCTGATCAGTCATCTTGAAGTCCGGGTGAACTTTGAAACTGGCCTTTCCTTTTAAAATCCCCAGCTCTCTTTGTTCACTTTCAAATCTCTCGGAATAGGGAACTATCACTGCAACCTTTTGGCGCTTTCTCCCATAGCTTATTGCTATCCGCTGTCCCTTCCTTACCTTTTCCAGGACCTCTGAAAAGCGTGCCTTGAGCTCTCCTATGGTCAAAGTTTCCATATACCTGGACCTCGTCCTTTTCCCCTACATTACCTCCAATTTGTCAACTTGTCAAGAAACCTCGCCCATTGCCCATTCAGCATTCACCCGCCAAAGAACTCTGCCAGGTCAGCTATAGGCTATCAGCCATCAGCAGTCAGCCTCTCATTTGACATTTGGATTTTGTCATTTGGCATTTTTCTTTCGCTTCCCAGCCTCCTAGCCTTTCATAAACTCCCCAGGACTCATAATCTTAATGCCCTTATATTC
>CAZAKC010000114.1:0-5616 GCA_964485655.1 uncultured Desulfobacteraceae bacterium | reverse complement strand
CCTGGTATTGTGAGGACTGTGGGGAAGTAACGGTTGCTAAGGAGGCACCAGATGTCTGCAAGTTTTGCTCAGGGAAGAGGTTGAGAAGGGACGAAGATGTCCTGGATACCTGGTTTAGTTCAGCCCTCTGGCCATTTTCTACTCTTGGATGGCCTGACGAGACAGAAGAACTCAGGACATTCTATCCCACCTCGGTCCTAGTTACAGGGTTCGATATCCTGTTTTTCTGGGTTGCCAGAATGATGATGATGGGGATTCATTTTATGGGCGACGTGCCCTTCAGAGATGTGTATATCCACGCGTTAGTGAGAGATGCAGAGGGCAAGAAGATGAGCAAATCCAAGGGCAATGTGATTGACCCCCTTGAAGTAATGGATAAACACGGAACGGATGCGTTCCGCTTTACCCTGGCCGCGTTGGCTGCGCAAGGAAGAGATATTAAGCTATCTGAAGAGAGGATCATCGGCTATAGGCACTTTGTAAATAAGATATGGAATGCCGCAAGGCTGGTGCTTATGAATATACAGGACATGGAAGAGATCTCGGTTGAGCAAAGGTGTTACACTCTTGCAGACAGATGGATCCTATCGCGGCTGTCTAAAGTCAGCGCTGAGATGTCAAGGGCATTGGATGAGTATCGTTTCAATGATGCTGCCAACTTGTGCTACAAATTTGTATGGCATGAGTTCTGCGATTGGTACCTTGAGATGGCCAAAGAGGTCCTTTATCGAAATGATCTGCCGAAAAGGACAACGACCCAGATGGTGGCAAGAGATGTGTTGCTTGCGTTGTTAAGGTTACTGCATCCCTTCATGCCCTTTGTAACTGAAGAGTTATGGCAAAAGGTCCCAGGGACCCAACACAGTATTATGATAGCACAATTTCCTAGCGAAACAGATTACCCTATTGATGAAGCCGCAATAAGTGAAATGAACGTGCTTATGGAGATAATTTCAGGGATCAGAAACATCAGGGGAGAAATGAGAATCCCCCCAGCAAGAAAAGTTAATGTCATAATGGATGTGCCCGACGAAGAACAGCTACAGCCTATCAAGAATAATCTTGGCTATGTGCGATCACTGGCCAAGGTGGACGATATTACATTCACCTCAGGCGTCGACAAACCTCAGGGTTCTGCCACGGCCGTCTGCGGTTCGATCCAGGTTCATGTGCTTCTGGCTGGACTGCTAGATTTTGAAGAAGAGAAAAAACGCCTCCGAAAAGAAATCAAAAAAGTTGAAAAGGATATGGAGATGGGCAGGCGGAAGTTGCAGAACGAGAATTTTCTTCAGAAGGCACCTGCTGAGATCGTAAACGAAGTAAAAGAAAAGGTACAGAACCTGGGATTCAGGCTAGAGCGACTCAAAAAGAACCTTGATTTATTTGAAAGTATGAATGGCTGACATTACTCCCGCCATAGAGATGAAAGATGTCTCCTTTTCTTACAACAAGGTGCCAGTTGTAGAAGGGGTATCCTTTACTCTTAAGGAAGGTGATTTCCTGGGAATACTAGGGCCCAATGGAGGCGGCAAGACAACCCTTTTGAAGTTGATGCTGGGGCTTCTGAGGCCCGATCGCGGAAGCATAAGGATTCTCGGGAAACCACCGAGGGAAGCTAGAAAATACATTGGGTATCTTCCCCAGGAAACTGATTTTCACATGACATTCCCCATAACTGTTTTTGAGCTGGCCCTGATGGGTAGGCTTGCTCACGCGAGCTTGGGTCGCCCCTATAGTAAACAAGATCACCGAATCGCTGAGGATGCTCTAAAACAAGTGGGTATGTGGGACTATAGATTTGCTAAAGTGGGAGAGCTCTCCGGGGGCCAGAGGCAGAGAGTGTTCATTGCCAGGGCCTTGGCGAGTGAGCCCAAAATTCTGATGCTGGATGAACCCACGTCCAGTATTGATCCTCAGTTTGAATCAGACCTCTATGAACTTTTCAAAGAATTGAATAAAAAGATCACTGTGGTGATTATAACCCACGACATTGGTGTAATCTCGCACTATGTCAAATCTGTGGCATGCATAAACAGAACTCTGATTTTCCATGAAGAAGGTAAGATCACGCAGGAAATGATTGAGGCTACATATAAGTGCCCGGTAGACCTGGTTGCCCATGGCTTGCCTCACCGGGTCTTTCCTGTCCACAAGGAGACAAAGTAATGTGGGAAGCCCTTCAGTTTGAGTTCATGCGGCACGCCCTTGCAGCAGGAGTTCTGGTGAGTATTTCGTGTGGCATTATTGGGGTACTCGTGGTGGTGAACAGGATTGCCCTGATCTCAGGTGGCATAGCCCATGCCTCCTATGGCGGAATAGGCCTTGCTCTGTTTATGGGTATTGCCCCTTTTGCAGGGGCGGCAGGGTTTGCCGTACTTATGGGTCTGTTGATGGGATGGATAAGCCTGAGCAGAAAACATCGCAGTGATGCGATCATAGGAGCGATATGGGCCATCGGGATGGCGATAGGTGTGATCTTCATTGACCTGAGCCCTGGCTATAACGTAGATCTAATGAGTTACCTCTTTGGGAGCATCCTTGCGGTTGGAAAGCCGGAGCTATGGTTCATGTTTGCCGTCGATGTATTGACGCTGCTAGTTGTTGCTTTGTTTTACAAGGAAATGTTGGCCATGTCCTATGACGAGCAGTTTGCAATAGTGACTGGCGTCCCGGTAACGGCGTTATATTTCCTTCTTATTACCCTTACATCATTTACAGTGGTGATGCTCATAAGGGTAGTGGGGTTGATTCTGGTAATTGCTTTGCTCACGATCCCCCCGTACATATCAGAGCAATTTACGAGCACCCTGGGCAAAATGATGGGTTTTTCCGTCCTTTTGAGCATTCTATTTATTACTCTGGGACTATGGCTGTCCTATAAGTTTAACCTGAGTTCAGGGGCAAGTATAATCTTGGTAGCAGGTGTGGGTTTCTTTCTTTCCCTGATTATGGAGCAAATCTCATAGACCTTATTAGGGGGGCACTTTCGTTTCATGCAGATTTGATTATTTCTTCGCCAAATTTGGGCAAAACGAAGGATGCCCTGTGCAGATCAGGGGTGTAGTATTTCAATCCTGGAAGCCTTTTTGCCCTTTGCAAGGAAAAGTCTTCGAGCGGGTTATACTTGTTGGAGCAAAACATGAAACCGATCAGGCCACTGGGATACGTGGGCACATTGGTGAGATAGTATTTTGCTATCGGAAAAATCTCTTTCGCAAACGAGGCGACGGCTCCTATGACATGTTGGTGCAGGAAAAGACACTCACACTGGGTTACGACGATACCGTCAGTGTTAAGAGCCTTTCTCATATCCTCGTAGAATTTTCTTTGGAAAAGCACTTGTCCGGGGCCAATGGGATCGGTTGAGTCCACAATAATGATGTCATAGGTATCGGATCTATTCTCCACAAATTTCGCCCCGTCCTCATAGAACAGCTTCACCCTGGGGTCGTCAAAAGATGATGCAAGAGACGGAAGATACTGACGACATGTTTTTACCACTTCGCGGTCCAACTCACAGACATGAATCTCTTGTACTTCAGGATGCTTGAGGACTTCACGTGCCGTGCCTCCGTCTCCTCCTCCGACTATGAGAACCCGAGAGGGATTTGGGTGAGTAAGGAGAGGGACGTGAACAATCATCTCGTGATACGCGAACTCATCAAACTCTGTTAGCATAGTGATACCATCTAGCACTAACATCCTGCCCAATTTCTCTGTTTCAAAAACAGCAATCTCCTGGTATTCAGAGCGATAGAAACAAAGTACGTCTTTGATCTTTATGCTTACGCGACAGCCATGACCAAATTCCACAGCGTCATTGAACCAGAGTTCCAGGATTTGGTTTTTCTCAGGGTCAAAATCTACCAAAGCTATTTGGTTGTCTTTGTTTTCCATTTATTCACCCTCTTTTCTTGTGATGGAATGCGGAAAAAATATAAAGGATGGTACAACACAAATCAACAGATTAATCCTCAAGTACCTCAGTTATGACACCACCACCAACAACACAATCGCCTGAATAAAACACTGCTGATTGCCCCGGCGTGATGGCCCTTTGTGGGGAATGAAATGTCACGAGAACTCCTTCTTTGTTATGAGGCTGTATAGTGGCTGGCGCTCCCTCATGCTTATACCTGATTTTTACTGTGGCTTTTATAGGCTCTTGGAGGGAATCGATGCTTATAAAGTTCACCTTGGAGACAAGCATCCTTCGGTTAAATAACCTGCTTCGCGGTCCAACTACTATCCTGTTTTTCTCAGCCTCTATCCTGATCACGTACAGAGGTTCCCTGGCTGCTATCCTCAGGCCCTTTCTCTGACCTACAGTATAAAAAATCAGTCCCTTGTGTTCACCCAGGATATTGCCATGTTCATCAACGATCTCGCCTGGCATTATTTCCTGGCTACTAAACAGTAATTGATATTTGCCGCCACCTATAAAGTCCTGACTCTCAGATCGGTCTGCACTGGGTAGCCCTATGGTCTTGGCCAGTCTCCTTACCTGAGATTTTGTCAAATCGCCCAACGGAAAGATTGTTTTTGATAGCTGCTCTTGAGAAAGGCTGTAGAGGAAATAGGTCTGATCCTTATGAAGATCTACTGCTTTTCTCAGAACAAAACGCTTCTCCAATTTATCAATCCTTGCATAATGACCCGTTGCAAAGTAGTCAAAACAAATCCCGGATTGCCAGGCCTTTTCAATTAGGAGTCCGAATTTTATCCTTCTATTGCATACTATACACGGATTAGGAGTTCTCCCACCAAGATATTCGTGGCGAAAATACTCCAATACTATTGAGCGGTATTCTTGCTTCAGATCAACGCAATAAAAAGGGATACGGAGCATGCGGCAGATATCCCTGGCAGATTCGATATCTTTTTCCTCGTGGGGCCCAAAGCAGGCATCTCTCATGGCAGGAAGGCTCGTTACGGAGGGATCATATATTTTCATGGTGATACCAATTACCTCGTAGCCCTGTTCGATCAGGAGGTGAGCCGCCACGGAAGAGTCAACGCCACCACTAAGGCCAACTGCTACTGTGGTACCACTAGGGCTCATTTGCTACGAAGTTTCCCTGTTATTCCACTCAGCACCTCGCAACGCCTGCACAAGGCGATTTTTTCTTCCCACGTTTTTTGCACAGACCCTTTGCATATGGTTCCGTTAATAAACCAGCAGAGGTTGCCTGCATTGAATTCCCAGGCAGGGCAGGCCTTTTTTCTTTCAGGCGGGCACTTGGTAATAGCCCAGCAAGCCTTTTTTTTGCCAGTGTTTTGTCTCTGATTGAACAAGAGAAAATAAAGCTGCCGTTCTACATGAAGAGGAATCTTGCGCCAGCCCTGTTCATAACTATGAACGGCCTTGAGTGAGGTGCCGAGGAGTTGAGCCAACTGCCTCTGTGTCTTACCCAATAAACTTCTGGCTTTGGAAAATTCTTGCTTCGTCATTGCCGTCCCCCTTTTTAGGCACAATACCACGTGGTGGTCAGGGCATGTCAATAATAAAAAGGAGGACCGGCGCCAACAGCCGTCCTCCTATTATGAGCAAAATTACGAAGTGGAGATTAATACTTGAAGTACTTCTTGGGGGTATTTGCCACGATGTATTTGACT
>CAZAKC010000113.1:0-5623 GCA_964485655.1 uncultured Desulfobacteraceae bacterium | reverse complement strand
GAGGAGGTAATTGCATTAATAACGAAGTGGATCTGTACCCAGGGGGCAAACTATTTGGGAAGCTCCTTGCAAAGGAGATCAGAGGAGAAAAAGAGGATCCAAGCGATGGTGTAGCTAACAAGGGAGCCAAGACAAACAGGGAAAAGCTCGAAGAGACAATGTCAAAGCTGGGAGCAGGTGCAGGACTAAATTTGGTGGTACCATCTACATGCAGGCAGATCCTAGCGGGTGTGCTCAGGGCCATGGGTCTTAATAAGGCCCAGTGTCAATGGGTTATTTCCAAGTGCACTGATAGCAATGGTTTTATCCAGCTAGACAAACTATGGCGCCATGTCCGTGGCATATTGGCCGAAAAAGGGCAAGAGATGACAGGGCTGGGTATCGGAAGAGGCCATATGGCGGAGTTGACGGTGCTGCTGCTGAGGTTGGGTGTAGGTCCCGAAAAGATGAAAGAAGCCCTGGAAAAACATGCCATGTCAAAGGTGGAACTCCAATTGAAAGACATAACAGCCATGCTCAATGACCTTGCCCCAGGCCTTGGGTTGAGCGATCAGGATACAAAGGCTATTCTTCGTTACCTTAATATCCCTATCCATCCCCTGGACATTGCCTCATTAATGAAGGAATCCAATGCTGGAAGGGACTTTTCCAAGGAGTTTGCAGCAACGCGTGGTAACGAATCCACGGCTCAACCGAGGCTTTTCCTCAAAAGGGCATTGGCCCAGGCCCTAAGGGAAAAGGGGGTGCCTGCTGAGAAGGTGAGGCAGATCCTGGAAGGGGTAAATGTGGAGCAGATCAGGGAGAGCTTGGAGCACACGCAACAAAATGGGGCTACTGCAAGGGAAATTGAGTCACTTCTAGATGCACTACAGATTGAAAAAACACCCCGAAATAAAGTCGTTATATCCAAAAGATCTGTGGAGGCTAAGATTCTTGATGAAGGTAGGGGCAAGGCACATGGTGTCGAGCCTAACTTGACCAAAAAGGATGGGGTTCCATTGAGACCGGACACAGAAAAGGTGGTGGAACTGCTGAAAGCGATAAAAGGCACAGGGCTCAAGGCCAAGGTCAAGCAGAATGTAAATCAGTTGGAGAAGGGGGGAGAGGAAAAGGGCCATGTTGTTATGGTTGCTGGAGAACAACCTTCCTCATCGCCGGACATGGCAAGGTGGAATCCAACACAAACTATCGGTGCCCAATTCCAGCACAATATTCAAAAGATGGCCGAACATCTTAAGTGGATGCTAACGGTCGGACGCCAGGAGAGCAGACTGACTCTCCATCCCCCCGAACTTGGTCAAATGGACCTCAGGGTGGTGATAAGGCAAGGTCATCTCCAGGTACAGCTCAGTACAGAACATCCCTGGGCTAAGGAGATAGTTGAGGCAAGCCTCAATAACCTCAGGCACCAGTTAACCCATGCAGGGTTTGCAGTGGATAAATTGGAGGTCACCGTCGGCCTGGGAGGAGGAGGCCTTGAGGCTCGCTCTGGGAATGGGGACCGCACAAATAGGTTTTCCTTGTCAAAACCCAATGTGTCGAATCAGATATTTGGAGTTGAAGAGGTGACTCCGCCTTCTATTACACTAGAGAAGGACCATACGCTTAGCATTATCGTCTGATAATGTGATAAGGAGATATAGCCATGATAGCAATGCTTCAGCCCAATACAAACCAAGGCGTTCAATATTCCACTGAGGGGGCAAGTCAAGATAAGGCCCGGCTTGGAAGAGATGATTTCTTGAAGATCTTTCTGACCCAGCTCCAGTACCAGGATCCCCTTAATCCCATGGAGGGCACAGAGTTTACGGCCCAGCTTGCCCAATTCAGCAGCCTCGAGCAACTGTTTAATGTCAACGACAATCTTAGCAAGATAAAGTCAGTGCAGGACAGCGAGGCACGATTCCAGGCCTTGGGTCTCATAGGCAAACAGATAAAGGCAAGAGGAGATATGATCTCAATCCGGGAAGGCGAAGGAGGAACAGGGGCATTCAATATTGACGGGGCGGCAGATTGTACCGTGATTATTGAAGATCAAGCGGGCAATCCGATCAGGAGAATCTCCCTTGGTCACCTTGATGCCGGCAGGCACCTCTTTACCTGGGACGGCCTGGATGACAATGGGACCGAAGTGCCCGACGGCTCATATACCTTTAATGTTTTGGCCCTGGACGAGGCAGGCCAAGGAATCCCAGCCGATACCTTTGTCTGCGGGACCGTGACAAGGGTGAGCATGGATGGGGAGACTCCCACGCTCTATGTGGGGGATATTGCGATTGATCTATCGCAGGTCTCTGAAGTCAAGGTAGGGCAGGATGAACAAGGGGATTCTTAACCAGGTCATAACTTTGGTCTGATATTTTTACAATATAAGGAGGTAGGAAGGATGGCACTATCAAGCGCACTTTTTTCAGGTATTAGCGGACTGAGTAGTCTGGGCAATGCCATGCAGATCATTGGCGATAACATCGCAAATGTGAATACTGTGGGATTCAAGGGAAGCACGTTCACATTCCAGGATCTGCTGAGTCAGTCTATCTCCACTCAGTCTGGAACGGCCCAGGTGGGCAGGGGTACTGCACTGGGCGATGTGGCCGGGGTATTTGAGCAGGGCTCATTTGAATCGACCGGAAACACAACAGATCTGGCCATTGGTGGGGCAGGGTTTTTTGTGCTGCGGGAGCAGGGCACTCAGAATAATTTTTATACCCGGGCAGGGAACTTTCGGTTTAATAAGGACGGCTACCTCGTGAATCCAGAGGGCTATGTGGTACAAGGCTGGACGCTGGATGAAAACGGCGAGGATGTCGGCTCTGTGACCGATATAGTTCTTAACTCCTTTACCTCCTCTCCTAGAGAAAGTTCAAGAGTCACGGTCATCACAAATTTAGATTCCGATTCCAGCAGCCAGACTACCAGCCTTTCCGGGGCATGGGACGGTTCAAACTCCACTCCCATTGACAGCGGCAATTATGTATATCAAACAACAGTTAAGGTTTATGATTCATTGGGTAGCACCCATGACATTACCATATATTATGACAAGGGAAGTGGGAGCAACTGGGAGTACATAATAACCTGCGACCCCTCGGAAGACCAACGCACAGAGACAGATGGCTCTGGTAATACCCCTGCCGACACGGCTGCAGCCGGTTTGCTCGCCCGCGGAACAATTACCTTTAATTCAAGCTCAGGCAAGATTAGTAACTTGACCCTGCAAAACCTAACAGATGCTACTGACTGGGATGATTCCTCTACCTATACCTGGACCAGTGCAAGCACTAATTCCAATGGATATTATGAATTCATAGCAGATTTTTTGGGTGGGTCTTCTACTTCCATGAACATTGAGTTCAACATCGGGACGCGAGATGACGGAAGCGGCAGCTTTGTCAATGACTCACTAACAACTACCCAGTTTGCAAGTGCCTCCACTACCACTTTCCAGACGGCCAATGGCTATGGGGCAGGAGATCTACAAGGAGTTGATGTTGATGTAGACGGAGTAGTGACAGGAGTTTATTCCAACGGCCAGTTGATTCCTCTGTTTAGGGTGGCGCTTGCCAAGTTCCAGAACAACCAGGGACTCAAAAAGGTAGGAGGCAACCTTTATCGAGCCACAAGAGAAAGCGGTGATGCCATTACCAATAGGCCGGGGACCAATGGTCTAGGAAGCATTGCGCCTAATTCCTTGGAACAATCCAATGTGGATATTGCCAATGAATTTGTAAAGATGATCACCACACAAAGAGGATTTCAAGCCAACTCGAAGATCATAACAGTAACAGACCAGATGCTCGCAGAGCTCATCAACCTAAAGCGTTAACATACGCTTAGGCCCTCCACCCAGAGTTCAGGCGTGCCATTTCCATGGTGCGCCTGATCTCATATGGGTCTCCTATTCCCCATTTGTCAATATATTGACAATGCGTCTGAAAGCCATGTCTCATCCACTGCGCAAGGGATTTCTCCGATCTAAAGGCAAAGGTATATCCAGTTGATATTGCAGAATAATTGGGGCCGAGCCGCCTGACAGGGCCCCGGTACCTTATATGGCACAATGGTTGCTTTAATCCTAAGCGAGAACAAAACAAAGCCGAGGAGTTGGCGCCATGGATATAGCAACCCTTGTGGGCATTGTCCTTTCTTTTGCCCTCGTTCTATCTGCAATCATGATGGGCGGCAGCTTATCCATCTTTATCAATATACCTTCTGTGATGATCGTTGTGGGTGGAACCTTAGGAGCTACAATGATCAACTATCCTCTGCCTGATATCCTAAAGGTCACCAAGGTGGTGAAAAATGCCTTTTTCATGAAAAAGATGACGGCCAATGAACTAATCGCCACCTTTGTTAATCTAGCTGGTATCGCACGAAGAGAGGGAATCCTGGCGCTGGAGTCCAAGTTAAACGAGATGGAAGATGAGTTCATGAAAAAGGGTATGCAACTTTCCGTGGACGGTCTAGAGCCCGCTGCAATAAAGGAGATCCTTGAGACTGAAATAGATGCAATACAGGATAGACACAAGCTGGGTGCAGAAATATTTACCACAATGGGAACATTTGCCCCTGCCCTAGGTATGATCGGCACCCTCATAGGGCTTGTGCAAATGCTTCAAACCATGAGTGATCCGAGCACCATAGGCCCGGCAATGGCCGTGGCCTTGCTTACCACATTTTACGGGGCAATAATGGCCAACATACTGTTCCTTCCCATTGCAGGAAAGCTCAAGAACCGTAGCAGTGAGGAAGTTATGATGAAAGACCTGATGACAGAGGGAGTGATCTCCATTGCCAAGGGAGAAAATCCACGGGTAATTGAGCAAAAACTCAATGCCTACCTACCGCCTCAAATGAGGCAAAGCGCTTTTAACAAATAGGCAGCAGGGCCTCACGCAACAAACCTGCGCATGGGGCCCCTAAATAGATAGTCTTATCCATGTAACCAAGAGGTCGAGGTGACACCATGGCTGATGAAGAAAAAAAAGAGGTCGAGGCCAAAGAGGAAGGGAAAAAGAAAAAGGGCCTTCCTATGAAATTGATTATCCTGATCTTACTCGTTTTCATGTTGGCCGGAGGAGGTTTCTTTGCCTTTAAGAGCGGTATGTTGGACAAGTTCTTGGGAAAAGGGGAGAAAGAGGCTGCAGCCAAGAAGACAGAAGAGGTGGACAAACCAGACATAGGCCCCATTTATCCCATGGAAACCTTTATCGTGAATCTGATGGATCCAATGGGTAAAAGGTACCTGAAGGTGACCTTGGAACTAGAGCTTTCCAAGGAAGAGATGAGGCCTGAGATGGATAAACGCCTCCCTCAACTCAGGGACGCCATACTCACCCTTCTCAGCAGCAAGTCCTTCAAGGATATAAGTGACCTATCAGGTAAGTACCAGTTGCGTGCTGAGATAATGGCAACCCTGAACCGTTATCTCAAGACAGGAAAAGTCAAGAATGTGTACTTTACTGAATTCATAGTCCAGTGAATTCGAAGAAGACAGGAGTTAGGAGTCAGTAGTCAGCAGAGGGAAAAGGGCTTAAAAGCGAACTTAATCTCAATGTACTACAGGGTGTACCAGTGAATCAGATACTATCACAAGATGAAGTTGATGCTCTGCTCAAGGGCC
>CAZAKC010000112.1:0-5699 GCA_964485655.1 uncultured Desulfobacteraceae bacterium | reverse complement strand
CTGGTTCCCAGACCTTGTAGCGTACCTGATGAAATCTTCCTCCAAACTCCTGCCAGGCCATACCACAGGTATTGCAAAGGTGAATACGGGCTGAGGGCTGAAAAGGCAAATCCCATCCGCAGTTCGGGCATTTAAAGGGAATAAAATTGAGCGGAGTGAAGGGGAGTTTTTGCGTTGGAGTAGTGGGCGAGATAGCATCTTCTGGTAAGGCCCCTTTTATTATCCTATGGGAAAGCCCGTCTATTATCACCTTTTGTTCTTTTCCCCCCATCTCAAGAACAAAATAAAACACAGGAAAATAAAGAAGGCTGTATTTTTCGCCAATAAGAGCTGTTTTCTGAATGTGCACGCTCCGCTTTCCCCCGTCTAACACTGGCGCAGAGGTCTGTAGCGATTTCTTCACGGCTTCCTTCAGAGAGACCTTTTGGTCCAACACTACGGCTTCTGGGCCCATTTTCTCCCTGTTAAAAGGGTGCATTTTCATTGCCTGTGCCCTGAGCCCGATGGATAGCATTTGAAACTGGTCAGCCTCAAAGGCTGGAAATGTCCTTATGTAAGGCACAGCCCGAAGTTTCTTGAAATAATCAAAAGAAGGGCCGTCATATACCGTGGATTGGTATTCCCGGCCAAATGCCCACTGAAAGAGCATCCCCTTGACGCGCCAGAAAGGTGCGTAGGCTAGGTCTGATTTCATTATGGAGGCGCGGATTCCCTTTTTTTGTCTGAGTGCTTTCAGGAGGGCCTTCCCAACTGAGTCCGTGTTGCCCTTTGCTGGAAAATAGAAAGACTGGACTTCGTTTCTGCCAGTGGGTTTGAGGGTTGATTCACAGAAGCTGCAGTGGAAGACAGAGGCATCTTCGGACAATTCCACCTCGCCTCCACACTGGGGGCAGGTGAGAGCTATCTGCATAGTTGCTTGGGCTTCCAATCTCTAATGTCTCCTAAGATGTAAGATTTCAATTAGGCAAAATGCTCAGATAGCCGGAATGACATTTGGGCTTTGGCATTGGTCATTGCCGGTTCATTCGGGCTAGCTCCTGCTCCGCCCTCCTGATCTCAGAGACGAATCGCCTCACCTTAACAAAGTCTTTCTTGAAGCGAATGGGCCTGCCTTTTTCATCTGCCATGTTGGTTCCGGTACAACTATCGGCACCTGCAGGCCTCACCTTTACCACTGCCTCATATACGTTATCGGGGCTAAGACCCCCGGCCAGTATAACCGGCAATCTTGTCTGTTTCACTAATTGTGCGGCTACGTTCCAATCAAGAGGTCTGCCTGTGATCCCAATATAACCTTTTACAGGCTCTCTGCCCAGCCAGGTATCAGTGAGGAAGATATCGGTCACAGGTATAAACTCCTTGGCTATGGCAAGGGAAGGAGGGCTCGGGTTGCGGCCTGGGGGTGCAATGGGTATTGAGCGCATGATTTGAATTTCAGGGAAACGGTGCTTGATGCTTTCCTGCAATCGCAAAAAAGGGTCCAAATCAATCGGCCTACCAAAATTGTCCACCACTGACTCGCAAAAATGGATGAAGTCGGGCTGATAGTACTCAATGGCCGAGGAAATGGTATGAAGGTCCTGAAACAGGCAGATCAAACTACTTTTCTTCCCCGCGCTATGGGCAATTCCGATGGTCTCTTTTATTTGGGGCTGCTTCCAGGCCTCTAAGGAAAGTATCACACTTCCTATGTGATCAACACCCAGTTCTATGCATTTCTCGGCTTCCCGCGGATCTTGTATTTCATAGATTTGTATGATCATTCAAAACCCATGTCCATAGGTGTCCACAATAAAGTGAAAACCAAGAAGCTGAGTTAATAATATCAACTGGTTGAGGATCTAAAAACATCACTTGGGCAATCGGGTTCCGTATTTCAATCTACTTTGGCAGGGAAACGGCACATTCCCTCCGCTACGCTCGCTACGCCATCGTGGCTTCGCTCACTGCGGATTTTGCCCCCTTCACCATCCTGGCTACGGGGTCAAAATACGCCGCTTCGGGAATATCCCGTTTCCCTGTCTTTTACGAAAAATCGATTTTGCACAAAACTGACCCATGTCCCCAATCGCTGCGAATTCATTTGTTCAGAAGCGAAATCTCACAGGATCCGAATAGATTGTTTCTTGGCAACTTGCCTTAAAGAACGGTCCATAGTCAGGAGATACCCGTTGTGTCTCCGGGCTAGGACCAAGTAAAACATGTCATAGACCGGCCTTTGGGTAATGCAGGAAAGGGAAAAGGCCTCAAGGCAAAGATCCCGGTCGTCAGAGAATTCATCTGGTAAAGAAAGTGCGTGGACCAGCCCTTTCTCACACTCTTCGATGGGGAGATTATGGTATTGATGATACTTCCAAAATACATTGGATACTTCGGATACATATAGCGTCGGAGAGATGACCCAATCAGCATCTAGGATATTTTGTCCAAAGACTGATGCCCGTTTCCTTCTCAGCACGACTTCAATTGCGGCACTTGCATCAAGAACAATGATCATCTTTCTCTGTCCTCGCGTATCAGGCCAACCGGATCAGGAAGAGTAGCGCCAGAGGGATTAACAGGATTTTTTGAGATTTGCTCAAGTATCTGTTTTCTCCGTGATCTTGGATCCATGCTAACCCCCAATCCTTTGGCAAGGACCGTTATGGCCTGCTGAGAGAGACTGCGGAATTCTTTAGCAGCTTGTTGTTTGAGCTTTTGGTAAATTGGCTCAGGCAGCTCTCTGATTTGTAGTGAAGGCATCACTACCCTCCTTGAAATGTTTTTTTCATCATAATGTATTTTTCATCATATTGCAAGCATCGCTCCCTCCTCTCCCTCAGGAGGAGTACTCAGGACCTATTTCGTGGTCTTCCCAGGCGGCATATACTCTTTCTGAGCTATTATTGCTAACAAAGGGATGAGGCCGAAAGCAAGTTCACGGATAACCGGTAATCTGGCGTATGTCCTTGTATAAGGGGCTTAGGCGGCTGTACAGTCTTCTATACACTCTGTGATATAGGTCATTGTACACTTCGTGGGCTTTGGGGTGAGGCTGAAATACATGGTGGATTCTGGTCATCTTGCCTACGGCCATCTTGAAATCGGGATAGAGACCAAGGCCAACGGCTGCATCAATGGCAGCCCCCAGGCCTGATGTCTCATGGGTGTGGGGCCTTTCAACGGGCAGGCCGAAGATATCAGCGGCGATCTGGAGCGCCTGATCACTTTGGGCTCCACCTCCACAGGCGCGCAAGGCCCTTAGCCTTACTTTTGCCCTCTTTTCAATCCGTTCCTTACCCTCCCTTAAGGCATAGCCGATACCTTCGATAATCGCCCGATAAATATGGGCCCTAGTGTGCACGTCACCAAAACCGATGATAGCCCCTTTTGCCTCCGGCCCCGGCTCGCGTATGCCAGGGCTCCAGTAAGGCTGAAGCACTAACCCCATGGAGCCAGGCGGGATTGAGGCGATCAGCTCATCCAAGATGACTTCTGGGGCTAGTCCCCTTTTTTCTGCAATCTGTCTTTCTCTTTCAGCAAATTCCTTCTTAAACCAGTTTATCATCCAATACCCGCGGGCGATCTGAACTTCCATGCAGTAATGGCCGGGGATGGCGGAAGGGTATGGAGGAATGAATCGAATAGCCTCTTCGTAACGATGACTGTTTACGTTTATGGTGGCTGTAGTGCCGAAGCTAAGGGTTCCAATATCAGGCGATAGGCATCCTGCCCCTAAAACCTCACAGGCCTTGTCAGCGGCTGCGGCAATCAGCGGTAGCCCTTCAGGGATCCCTGTGTCCTTGGCTGCTTCCCTGGATATTGTGCCTAGTGGCGTAGCTGGCGGAATCAACTCTGGCAGCATGTCGGGCCTAACACGCACCGCTTTCCACTTCCAACTGCGGGGAGATGCCCACTTCAGCCTTTTATAGTCAAATGGCAAGTAACCCACCTGGCAACCTATGGAATCCACGTATTTGCCTGTGAGGCGATAAGTGAGATATCCCGATAAGAGGAGGAACTTGTGGGTCTTTTCCCAGATGTCAGGCTCGTTCTCTGCTATCCAGTTGGCCTCAGCCTGGGAGCGGAAGTAATCTATGGTTTGTTTTTGCCGGACAAGGGCAAATAGGGTCTCCCATAACATGCCCATTTTGGGCAATTGTTTGGCCGTGCGCTGATCCAGCCACACCATTGCAGGCCTAAGAGGCTTGCCCTCTTTGTCAAGGTTGATGACAGTGCCCCGCTGTGTAGTGAGAGTGACGGCCGTCACCGCCTCCTTGTCAATGCCAACCTGATCAAATAGGCCATTGCAGGCATCACAAAGGGCCTTCCAGTATACCTCAGGGTCTTGCTCGGCCCAGCCCGGATAAGGGGAAAAGTATGGTTCGATGGGAATCTGGGCCTTGGAGACCAGATTGCCTTCCGGATCAAAAAGAAGGCTGCGCACACTTTGTGTACCACAGTCAATGGAAAGTATGTAAAGTGCTGATTTGCGAAATGCCATGGATGCCTCCCGTGTTGAGGGCAAGCAGGATCTTCTTGGTTTACTCGGTAATACTATAATATCGTCTCCAGAGGTCTTTGTATGCTACGCATTCCCGTTGCCATTGTTTTTCATCCCAACCCAGCTCTTGGAGACAAATAGGTTTTATACGATCAAGATAATTGATACCCCCCTCTCTCAATACAATTCCCAGCCGGGTCCTGCGCATGAGAAGATCTTCAAGGTGCACCACTCCCTCATTGCGTACAGCCCAACGAAGCTCTACCCACAGGGTATTGGTCCCAGGAATCCTTTGCAATTCTTCCTTACTGGCACCTTGGAGTAGGTTTGAGCATAAGGCCCCATAGCGGCCCTGAAGGCGTTGGGCGGCCAGGTGCCCAAGTTCCCATGTGGCCAGCTTTTCTTTCAGCAGTTTCTCCTCGGGTACCTTCCTGATTCTTGACTTAGGTTTAAGGCTTCCGAAATAGTTAGGAACCACCCTTTTTAGCACATCTCTGGCTATGAGGCGGTAGGTGGTGAGCTTGCCACCGCCAATGGAAATCAGGCCCTTTTCTTCCCAGATAGAATGTTCGCGCCTTTCCTTTGAAGGGTCAACCTTTCCATGCTTTTTCAGGTGGACAACAGGACGGATGCCAGAAAAGGTTGATACAATGTCCTGTCTTGAGACGGCCAGAGACGGAAACTGGTGTTCAACTATAGCCAAGAGGTAGTTCACTTCCTCATCTGTGATCCGGGGCTCTTCGTTAAGATCGTGAGAATGATCGAGATCAGTAGTGCCCACCACGGTTACCCCCTCCCATGGGAATATGAAAACGGGTCTTCTATCTTCGGGGTGCATTAGAGTTATGGACTGGGCCACCGGAAGCCGCCAGAACGGGAAAACTAGGTGGCTGCCTCTTAATGGCCGTATGTCTTTGCCTCCTCCAACCTGACCGCGCAGCCTGTCGGCCCACGCTCCACTGGCGTTGATGACGGTGCGAGCAAAAACCTCTGCTTCTTGCCCTGTGACCATGTCATGGAGCAACAGGCCTCTTGCCAGCCCTTTGCTCATCAGCACTCCTTTTGCCTGCACATAGTTAAGTGCTGTGCCACCTTTGCTCATAGCTTGTTGAATCAAACGCAAAACGAGCCTTGCGTCGTCAACCACAGCATCCATGAAATGTGTGGCACCTCGAAGCCCCTGTTCCCTGACCCAGGGAGCCATCATCAAAAGGGC
>CAZAKC010000111.1:0-5716 GCA_964485655.1 uncultured Desulfobacteraceae bacterium | reverse complement strand
AATCAAACAGCACAAGACCTACCCCGGCGTTTTGAAAAAGATCTCTATAGCGCTTCTGCGAGCGCTCTAGGTGAAGCTGGAGAGTTTTTCTTTCAGTAACATTGTGTAACGATATGAGCCAACCCCGTGTGCGATCCTCCTCGGCCAAAGGAGTATAATCAGCCTCGTAATAGAGCAAAGTTCCATCCCGCTCGAGGGAGTACTCTTTCCTGGCGGGGCTGCCAGCTCCTTCAGTATCATTAATGAGGGGACAGAAATCTTCCACACAATGCTCTCGTCTTCTAAATATTACTTCGTAGCAATGCTTTCCTATTACATCACTGTGGGCAGTCTTGAACTCTATCAGAAATGTATCATTAACGTCTTTGATTATCTTGTCCTCATCCATTACCAGTATTGAGTCAGCCAGTGTGTTGAGAATCTTCGAAGTATAGTCCCTCTCCTCTTTAATCTTCTTTTCGGCCTCTTTTTCAGTGCGCAGTTTTTCGTCTTCAAGCTGAATGAAATCCCAGAAGAGTCGCGCAACGGTATGATCCATGAATTGAATGTGAGTGGGCTTTTCTTCTTGAATCGCTTGGCTTACAACTGGGTTTCCTGTGAGCTCGATTATAAGATCCAGATCCTTGAGGAAGAAAAGGTCGTGGTAGTCGGTCGTTGTAAATATATTCAACTGCTTGGCACGCTGGATAGCTGGGGCTGCCGGGTTAACATCGGCTATGGCAACGAGGTTCATTCTCAGTTGCCTGAAACGGTCCTTGTAAATCATATCCATTATAGCCAGGCATCCTGGACCGCCCCCCACGATGGCAACATTAAAGATTTTCATGGGATCAACCAAGCAGGTCTTTCACTATTCCGAGGAGCTTGTCAGGGTCCACTGGTTTTTCGACATAACCATCTGGCTTGAGGGTTTGCATGCCGTTGTCGGCCTGCGAGGCCCTGCTGAAAAAGGTTTCAAGATCAATGCCTGTTTCGCCGGAAACACCAGTTACCATCACCACAGGGATGTGTTTGAGTTCTTTGTCCCCCTTTAATTCTGCCAGCAAGGAAATCCCGCTTTTCTGTGGCATCATCAAGTCCATCAGGATCAGGTCTGGCCTCTGAGATTTCGTTATCTCAAGACCTTCGAGTCCGTCTGATGCTTCTAAGGTTTCGTAGCCGTGGTCTTGTAACAGGGTGGACAAGAAAACGACCACATCAGGATCATCATCTATGATTAGTATTCTTTTTGGCACGCCTGTGTCTCCGTGTAGATAGTGTTCACGTGGGTAATGAAGATAGCATATTAATTAGCTCGATAGCACAGAATTTATATTAGATGACTAGGTATAGCCTGTCAACCTCAGCGGTAGGTTAAGGCGTTACAATATGGCCTTAGTTATTTTACGTCTTTAGCCGCGGCGAATCCAGGTCCAGGAAGGGATTGGTAGGTGATTGGCATTGACTTTTTATTTAAAGATCCTAATTTATTGACTGCGTATGTAAGATTGCAATGTTTTGTGAGGCATGAGATGCCCAATTCGTGCAGGACCTATACTGAAATAACCCTAGACAGCACTGCAAATGGTGTATTTACGGTTGATTCGGAGTGGAGAATTACACTTTTTAACAGGGCAGCGGATAGGATCACTGGGATCAAGGCCCAACAGGCTCTAGGTAGGCACTGCCGGGATGTTCTTATTAGTTTTCCTTCCGCCATATTGAGGGATGAAGATGGCAGTGTAACAGGGGGAGTAGAGACCTTTCGAGACCCGACAATAGTTGAAGAGCTGAGGAAAGAAATACAGGGCCACCATTCTTTCCTGGACATCATAAGCAAAAATCCAGAAATGCAAAGGCTTTTTTGGATGTTTGAGCAGCCGGATGAAAAGGACACTACTGTAAGGTAGCCGAGATGAAAACTTATTTGGATTGCTACTCTTGCTTCCTACGCCACGCACTGGAGGCCTCAAGAATAGCAGGTCTCGAAGAGCGGGTTCAGAAGCAATTGCTCAATGAAATCATGGAGTTACTGCTCAGCGCAGATTTAAATGAAACGCCGCCTCAACTGGCCCAAGGTATCCATAAGAGGATAAGGGAGCTAAGTGGGGTGGCTGATCCTTATGCTGAAATAAAACAGCAACAAAATAACTTAATGCTGTCAATTGAAGATGATCTCAAGAGGCAGGTGAAAACAGCGCCAGACCCACTAATTGAAGCTATTAAGCTAGCAGGGGTTTGCAATTCCATCGATATGGGCCCAGTTAGGCGATGGAAAGATACCTCTGACTTGCTCCAACAATTGCGTACTCCCAGCCTGGATAGGTTTGAGGCGCATCAGTTAATTGAAGATCTGTCGCACTCTGAAACGCTTCTATATGTAACTGATAATGCCGGAGAGATTGTGGCGGACAAGATCCTTCTTTCGTTGCTAAAAGAACGGCTTGCGCTAAAGATCACCATTGCTGTGAGGGGAGGACCGATTCTAAACGACGCAACAGTTGAAGATGCGAAGCTGACCGGTTTGGACCGGGCTGGAAAGGTGGTTACCACTGGCTGCGATGCTCCGGGGGCAATTCTTTCCCTTTGCTCAAGAGATTTTTTGGAAGAATTCTACTCGGCAGATCTCGTTATTGCCAAGGGACAGGGAAACTATGAGGCACTGGATGGGTGCAACAAGGAAGACCTGTTCTTTTTGCTACAAGTCAAATGTGAGGTAGTGGCAAGAGATCTCGATACGGAAGAGGGCAAGGTAACTTTACGAAAAAAATAGACCTTTAGGTGATCGTGGGTTTGCAATCACGTCCTCAAAGAGATTGCAATAGTGCAAAGGATATCGAAGCTCCTGACCACAATTGACCTAGGCTTTTGAAAATTGCGATATCAGTGTGGGAAGGAAAGATATCGCCAGATTATAAATCTGTTAATGGCCTCGGGGGTGAAGGTGATTCCTTAGATATCAGGGCCGGCAGACGAAGTGGTCGAGGCATATCTAAAAGGACATTATGCGATGGTCGATATGATGTTATGCCAGGATGTGGTAAGGATCAACTAGATGACATGGCTAAGAGTTACAAGAAAGGGAGGCAGGAAAGATAATAATTCGACAAAAGGAGGTAAGAAGAGTAATGGTAGAAGAAGGAAAGGCATGCGGGATGCATAGTTTTCAGGATGAACACAAACAACAAGACATGGAGATAAAGCAGAGACTCGCCCACATTAAGCACAAAATACTGGTGATGAGTGGTAAAGGAGGCGTTGGCAAAAGCAGTGTGGCTGCCTATCTTGCTGTAGCTCTGGCCAAAAGAGGCTATAAGGTGGGGCTAATGGATGTTGACCTTCACGGGCCTAGTATACCCAGGCTATTGGGGCTCAAGGGGAGTATTTTGCCTGGTAGTGTAGAGGGTAAGGCCAAACCGGTTCATTATTCACAAAATCTGGATGTGATTTCTATTGAGCCTCTAATGGGTGAGGACAAAGACCGCGCTACCATATGGCGTGGGCCCCTTAAAATCGGGGTAATACGGCAGTTCATCGCAGATATCGAATGGGAGGACCTGGACTATCTAATAATAGATTCTCCCCCTGGTACGGGGGACGAGCCCCTGACAGTGGCTCAGACTATTCCTGATGCTAAGGCCCTGATTGTTACCACTCCCCAGGAGATTTCACTGGCCGATGTAAGAAAGTCTATCAACTTCTGCAGAACGGTAAATATGGAGATCCTTGGCATTGTGGAGAATATGAGTGGATTTAAGTGCCCCCATTGCGGCAAGGTAATAGAGCTTTTCAAGGCCCACGGAGGGATGCTAACAGCCAAGGAACAAGGGCTAAGATTCTTGGGCAGCCTGCCCATTGATATAGAAGTAGTAGAGAATGGAGATGCAGGAAAGATGGAGGTTCTGGAAAAAGAAGACTCTGCATTCAAGGAGGCTTTCTCCCAGGTGGTGGATCACATAGTGGAAGCATTAGAGAAAAAGAAGAACGTTCATTAGAATCTCGGGGGTTTGGAATAAAATAATGAGGAGGTCCATCATGACACCACGAGGCAGAGCAATGGGAAGTGGTGGCGGAGCCGGACGTGGTCATGGCATGGGGCAAGGAAAGGGTGGAGGCAGGGGTCTTGGCCCAGGCGGAAATTGCGTATGCCCGAGTTGTGGGGAAAAGGTTCCCCATGAGCGGGGTGTCCCGTGCTTTGATGTAAAATGCCCTAAATGCGGGAGCAGTATGACCAGGGAGTAGTCGATCGGGGATTGTATTTTTTCCTCCTCGGATAGGTTTTCAGAATCATTTCCACTGAACAGTGGGGAGGGAGAGAGATACTACCTGCCTGGCAATAGCAAATTAATTTTCTAACCTGTGATCCTGAATCCAGAATTTGTTGGTACTCTTGCATGGGCTTTGTGGGCTCAAGTCCATTTTGATCAACACTAATCTCAAAGATGAGGTGAAAGTCCGGAGAGGTCTTTGTAATGGTAATTTCTGTTGCGAGTGGGAAGGGCGGAACTGGAAAGACAACCGTTGCTACAAATCTTGCTGTTGCACTGGGCAAAGGGGTCCAGTTTCTTGACTGTGATGTGGAGCAGCCCAATGCGCACCTTTTCCTGAAGCCTGACATCCAGGAATCGAAAATAATTACGGTGCCGGTCCCAGCCGTTGATGAGGACAAATGTAGCCTTTGTGGAAAATGCGCAGAGATTTGCCAGTTCAGGGCCATTATTGTAATCGGAAAGACAGTTTTGACCTTCCACGAACTCTGTCACAGTTGCGGGGGATGCATGACGGTATGCCCGGAGAATGCCATCAGCGCGACAGGGCGAGAGATTGGGATAGTGGAAAAGGGAGTTCGGAATGGCATTAGGTTCTTACATGGCAGACTTAGAGTAGGGGAGGCAATGAGCCCGCCACTAATAAGGAAGGTGAGGGCGTCAGCAAAGGGTGAGGAAATCACAATAATTGATGCGCCCCCAGGTACATCGTGCCCGGTGATTGCAGCAATGAAAGGTGCTGATTTTGTTTTGCTCGTGACTGAACCCACACCCTTCGGCCTTCACGACCTCAAATTAGCAGTGGGTGCAGTGAAGGTTCTTGGCATCCCACATGGTCTGGTCATCAACCGTGCCGACCTTGGTGATATAAAGGTGAGAGAGTATGCATCAAAAGAGGACATCCCGATCTTGATGGAGATCCCTTTTGATCGCAGGATAGCAGAGAGCTACTCCCGGGGCGAGCTTATCGTACAGACAATGCCAGAGTGGAAGCAAAGATTTGTTTCTCTTTATGAGGAGATCAAGCGTCAGATTGCAGGGAGTTAAACGCATATGAAGGAACTTGTGGTCATAAGTGGAAAAGGAGGGACGGGTAAAACAAGTGTGGTCGCGGCATTTGCCTCTTTAGCGCAAGGTAAAGTCCTGTGTGATGCCGATGTTGATGCTGCGGACCTTCATCTTATTATGAATCCGAAGGTTATTGAGGACCATGATTTTACGGGCGGGAACACAGCTATTATAGACCAGGATAAATGCAGCCAATGCGGTCTTTGCAGGGATCTGTGCAGGTGGGAGGCCATAAGCGAGAACTTTGTGGTGGACTCAATAGAATGCGAAGGCTGTGGGGTTTGCTATTATTTTTGTCCAGAGAAGGCTATAGATTTCCCTGAAAAAGTGTGTGGTAAGTGGTTTGTCTCTGAGACACGTTTTGGCCCCATGGTCCATGCCAGTCTAGGGATTGCAGAAGA
>CAZAKC010000110.1:0-5768 GCA_964485655.1 uncultured Desulfobacteraceae bacterium | reverse complement strand
CATCTTCACCAGTCCTAAAACGACTCGATACAACACCGCATTTTGAAGCAAGATCGAGTAGTTCTTTGGAATATGGAGACCGACCTAACAGCAACTCCAGCAGTACCTTCCGGTTCCTTTTTATGCGCTCTGTATTTGTTTCGACGACTAGTCCATCCACAACTTCTTGTATACACGAGACCCGAATAGAATGGCGGATAGCGCCACTGACCTCTACTATGCAAAGTCGGCAGGTCCCTTCAGGCTCCAGAGCTTCGTGGTAACAAAGTGTCGGTATGAAAATTCCCTCATCTCTTGCAACTTCAAGAACTGTTGCCCCCTTAGGTGCCTTTATCTTCTTTCCATCTATGGTGATAGTAACCATTGGTTCCTCACAACAGGCCTTCAAATAATTATTATAGCTCCAAATTTACACTTTTCATAACAGGTTCTACACTTAACACACTTTTCTTGGATGATAAAATGAGGTTCTTTTTTTTCGCCTTGAATAGCCCCTGCAGGACAATTCCGAGCGCATACGGTGCACCCTGTACACTTTTCTCTGTCTATTACAAACGTAGTGAGAGACCGACATATACCTGCCGGACATCGTTTATCCTCAATATGGGCTAAATATTCATCCCTAAAATACCGCAGAGTGGACAAAACCGGATTAGGGGCAGTCTTCCCAAGGCCACACAAAGAGGTGTCCTTAATAACCTCAGACAATTCTTCTAACAATGAAATGTGCTCAACGGTGCCCCTACCTTCAGTTATTTCTGTTAGCAGACGCACCATTTGTGCAAGGCCATCTCTGCATGGTGTACACTGTCCGCACCCTTCGTTCAGGCAGAATTGAACGTAGTACTTGGCGACATCAACCATACATGTATCCTCGTCCATTACAATCATCCCGCCCGATCCCATCATAGAGCCCACCTCAGACAGATGTTCATAGTCCACAGGTATATCTAGCATACTGGCAGGGATGCATCCCCCTGATGGCCCGCCCGTCTGAACAGCCTTGAATTTCTTTTTCCCCGGTATACCTCCGCCAATTTCAAAGATAATCTCCCTAAGAGGCATCCCCATGGGCACCTCTACTAAACCAGTATTTCGGATCTTGCCAACAAGGGAGAATATCTTCGTCCCTTTGCTCTTCTCACTGCCAATAGCAGCGTACCAATCAGCACCCTTGTCGATTATGATGGGGACATTTGCCCATGTCTCCACATTATTAAGGTTACTTGGTTTACCCCATAGGCCCTTTTCAACTGTGTGAACATATTTGGGTCGGGGCTCCCCGGGCTTGTCCTCAATGGAGTTCATAAGAGCGGTGGACTCACCGCAAACAAATGCTCCGGCACCCAGAACCACCTTTATGTCAAAATTGAAGGCGCTCCCAAGTATGTTCTTGCCCAAGAACCCGCGGCTCCTTGCTTGATCAAGCGCGATTCTCAGACGTTCCACAGCGAGAGGGTACTCGGCCCTAATGTAAACATATCCCTCGGCGGCACCGATTGCATATGCTCCAATTACCATGCCTTCTATCACCGAGTGGGGATTCCCCTCTATTACGGAGCGGTCCATGAAAGCGCCGGGATCACCCTCATCTGCATTGCAAAGCACGTATTTGATATCACCTTTCGCTTTTCTACAGCTTTCCCACTTCACACCCGTCGGAAATCCACCACCTCCCCGGCCTCGCAAGCCGGATCTTTTGATAATTTGAATTATCTCTTCAGGGTCCATAGACAGTGCTTTTCTCAGTGACTGGTATCCTCCAGTGGCTATGTACTCGTCAATGGATTCGGGATCAATCCGACCGCAGTTTTTCAAGACCAGTTTATGCTGCTTGGCATTAAATTGATGATAGTCATCTTGCACCAGCCACTTGCGCACTGGCTCGCCACCCATGATATGTTCCTCAACTATTGTTTCGACCTTCTCGGGTGTGACGAACTGATAGGTGAAAGTTTCATCATCTATAGTGACATCTACAAGTACATCCTTTGCACAAAATCCCCTGCAACCTACCTTGTGAGTCCTCGGCCTCAATTCAGCATCCAACCCATGTATGTTGAATGCCTGTTTGAAGGTCTCAATAACCTTATAAGAGCCTGCTGCAAGGCCTCCGGTACCTGTACATACACTCACGACAATATTGCTTGATTTGTTAATCTCTGCACTCATAGTTTGGCGCCTAAATTGAATTCAGATGTTCATCACCTGTAGCTGGCAAGTATCTTGTCAACTTCCTTAGGGGTTACCTTTCCGTGGGTAGTCTCATTTACGACCACTGCGGGGGCCAGACTGCAGGCCCCGATGCATCGTACCTCTTCCAAGGTAAACCTTAAATCATCTGTTGTTTCTCCTACATCTATGCCTAAACGCCTTTTTATTTCCTCCATTATCTTTGGGGCACCCTTGACATGGCATGCCGTGCCGAGACATACGCAAATCACGTTTTTTCCCTTCGGCTTTAAGCTGAATCTATTGTAGAAGGTGGCGATACTGTAAATCTGGCTTATCGCGATGCCTCTTTTCTTGGCAATGTATTTCAATTCTTCTTCGGGAAGATAGTGAAAATGGTTTTGAACCTCATGTAGAATAGCGATAAGGGTCCCCTTTTCTTCAGGATATTTAGACAAGATAGAATTAATCGTCTCCACATCCATGGATAAATCGCCTCTCGTCAAAAAACGGATGTAAGTTCAAGTTGTCACCATGCGGGCCATCTGTGAGAAAAATGCTTATGGCCCTAAGGCGGATTATTCCAATATAGCTGCCCCTTTTAGAGAGGCCATCGCCTTTGCGTAACGTTCTCTCTTAATAAAAGGCATATGCTCGGTCTGTCCGAACTTGAGACAGTGGGTTGTACAAACAGTTACGCAAGCGGGTTTTAGACCCTGGTCGATACGGTCCATACAATAATCACATTTTACTACCTTGCCAATCTCAGGATTCCATTGGGGTGCTCCCCAGGGACATGCCGATATGCATGTCTTGCATCCGACACAAAGGCTATGGTCCACATATACTATTCCGTCTTGAGGCCTTCTCCGCATTGCCCCAGTAGGGCAAGCTGCCACACACCACGGATTCTCACAATGGAAGCAGGGCATGAATACGAATGAAGCCCTGGGAACTCCATTAAAGAATTTAGGGCCAACCTGGATTATTTGGCAAAGTCTTGCTGGTGGAGGAAGGCTCTTATTTGTCTTACACGCAATTTCACAAGAGTGACATCCTATACACCTTGTTTGATCCTGAAGCATGAAATACTTGCTCATTGTTGTCCTCCAATCGTATTCTTATAACGTTCCTTTTGAGTTGTATCAATTTTTCGGATCATGCCTTTTTTACTTTCACAAAAGTATCGTGAAACGCTGGGCTGCCTCCAATTCGATCGGTGACATTTTTTATTAACAATGAATCGTTTAGTCCTTTGCTGTAAGAGCGGGCAGCAAGTTTTGATTGGTGTCCGAAGCCATGGAGCATGAACACCGCTTCAGGATGGATCATGTCAGTCACAAAAGCTCTGATTAAGCCCGATCCAACATCTGAAGAAACTTCCACCATGTCGCCATCTGCTATGTTCAATTTTGCAGCCTCAGAGCTATTTATCCAGAGAGCATTTTCAGGGATAATGTCGTTTAAATAAGGATTGTTTTGTGTTGAGACGTGTGTATGGATAGCAGAGCGGCCTACTACCAGTCTAAATTCCCCTTCGGGAGGCGATGGCCTGTGCTGGTAAGGTGGAAATGACTCGAAGCCAGCCTTTTCCAATAGAGACGAGACGAACTCTATCTTGCCGGAAGGAGTTTTAAACTTGATGCCATCCTTTCTATCCCAAAAGATTTGTTTATCGGTATAAGCTACAAAGCCTTTCTCCTTAAAGTCCTCCAAGCTAAAGCCTGTTCCTTCCAACTGCCACTTTACCAGGTCTTTAACTGTTTCGTAAGGAAAATACTGTCCTATCCCTAATCTTTCAGCGAGTTGCTTCAGTATGACAGGGCCTGGCCTAGTATCATAACAAGGCTCTACAGCTTGGTCTCTAAGGAACATTTGGGGCTTCAGGCCATTTGCTTGCTGAATTGAATCCATCCTCTCAAGGTATATGGACTCGGGCAAGATAACATCAGAATACCACGCAATATCGCTATAATTAATATCTATAGAAACCACCAAATCCAGCTTCTCAAGAGCCCGTAAATTTTGGCCTGTATCGGGAATAGATAGAAGTGGATCAAATCGATATGCAATAAGCGCCTTGATCGGATAGGGATCCTCATTGAGTATGGCATAAGGTAAAATCTGGCCTACACCATGATTGGGATCTGGGAGGGGAAACTCATCGGTCCCAACCTTATCAAAGCGGATATGCTTAACTTCAGGGAGATCCTGTTCGGTTAACTTCCGAGCTGGCTTGCCTCCTGCTTCGCCAGGTCCCTTTTTGAAGAAGAGGCCCCCCCTGGCTTCAAGTGATCCCATCAAAGCATTCAAGATTAGAATTGATCTTCTTATATAAATTTCATCAGTGTGATGGGCACCCCTGTACCCAAAATGAAAGATCACTGATGGCTTATCCTTTCCGAGTTCTCTTGCCAAGGATATAATCTGATGAGCAGGAATGCCTGTTTCCTCTTCGGCCCATTCGGGGGTATAATCCTGAACAAAGGCCTTTAATTGGGAAAACCCTTCGGCCCATCTATGGATGAATTCTGCATCATATAGTTGCTCGTTAATGATTACGTGCATGAGAGCATAGTTTAGGGCAAGGTCGGTACCCGGACGTATCATCATGTATCTGGTTGCCTTTGTTGCTGTGATGGTTACCCGGGGGTCTATATAGGTTAGCTTGGCGCCATTTTCTAAGGCCTTCATTAAATTGTTTACTGCCTTTACTTCTATAGCCTCGAAAAAATTGCGGCCGTACATTACTATATGTTTGGTATTGGCATAATCAAAATTCATTTGAGCGTCTGTGTAACCAAACAACGACCGCCCCGCAGTATTCACAGACCCTTTGCAAATGGCATCATGCGTGAAGTGATTTGGAGACCCCAAAGCTCGTAAGAACGTTTTGCTTATATGGGTGCTAAGCTGTGTCCGCTCACCAAGGACTACACTTTGTGGACCGTGCTTCTTGATGATTTCTTTGAGCTTGTCTGCCACGAAATTCAAGGCTTCATCCCACGATACCTTTCTCCAGTTTCCTGAGCCCCTTGGGCCTGTCCTGATCATGGGTGATTGTACCCTTTGATCGTCATAGAGCAGGGCTATCCCTGCCATTCCTCTTGGGCACAGGCTGCCTTCCATCCCTGCCACATGTGGGTTGCCCTCCAGCCATTTAACTTTGCCATCCTGGACCACAACGCGGATAGGGCACCGCACCGAGCACCCAAAACAGATACTGTAAACTTCCTCTTGCATAGCCGTTCTCCTTTTCTAAGTGATAAAGACCGAACTAGTATTAAATTTTACTTTTTACCTATAGAAACTGCCGATTTTTGAGTACCTATTGTCAAAATTTTCAAAAGCTTAGGTGAAGCTTAGTCGTGAAACTTTAGCTCTCGAAAAAACAAAGGTCAAGGCAAAACTGATGGATAGGGGGATTTTTGCTCATTCGGGTTTTGCTTGACTTTTGCTCGCCCCGGCGTAGGCTTAGTAGAATATAGGAACAACAATTTGAGCGTAAGTTATATCAGATAATTAGGAATATTGGAGGGGCAGCCATGAAAAAGGCCGGGGTTAAGGTGCTGACAGTAATCGGGGCTTTATTGGGT
>CAZAKC010000109.1:0-5818 GCA_964485655.1 uncultured Desulfobacteraceae bacterium | reverse complement strand
AGGGCTTTGCGCATTGCCTGGACAAAGTCCCTGGGGGCAAAAGGTTCACCGGCACCTGCAGAGGGGCAGGCCTCCACACAACGGCCGCATCTCATACACGCATCAAAAAACACCAGGTCTTTGAGCTCCAGCCTGTTTTCCTCATCTTCCTCCATACCAGGAGAAACTGTATGGGCCTTCTGTAAGTAAATACAAGCCGGTGCACCCAGCATGTGAAAGAGTTTGGTAAAGGGAATAACAGCAATCAGCCCGAGACTGACCGCCGCATGGGTCCACCATAAATATGGATAGAGACTTGTTGCCGTTGAGGCAGAAACAACGCCACTTAATGCCTCTCCCACAAAAGACCATCCTCCCCATGAGGGCTGCTCAAAGGCAAGGCGAAATGCCTCCAAAGCAAAACCGGTTATAACCACCATCAACAACCATATCAGCACCAGCCCATCTTCCCCTTTACTTTCCAATCTTCCAATGCGCTGTACGTAGCGCCTCACTGCCGCCCAAACCACCCCTATGGCAAGCATTACTCCGGCCAGCTCCATCACAGAAGAAAATACAAGATAGCTGAGACCGTGCAGGAATTCCATAATGTAGTGGTGGATGGAGAGCAAAACAGTTCCAAGGAAGAGGATAGAAAAACCCCAAAAAATAAAGAGATGCATGAGGCCTGCAGCGAACTCTCCTCGGAAAAGCCTCTTGCCCAACATAACGTCAGCAACCGTCTCCCTAATGGAGGGCCAAGACAGGGCCACTGAAGTCCTCTTATCTACCCGCCTCCACAACCGGATGTAAGCCGCTAATCCGCCTATAAAAAAAACCACCGCCACCAAAGATGACACATAAAAAATCCATGTCGGCCCGATGTGTAAGAACATGGCACGGTGAGCCATAATCACAATCCTCCAACCATAACTATCCGATCTAACCCGCTGTAGTCCTTTATGACATCAACGGCTCCATAGCCTGAAACCGAGGCAATCAACTCTTTGGCCCTGGAGATCTGCCGAGGATCCATTTCTATCATAAGCACCCCCCTAGATGTCAAAAAATCTGGAGCAGTATTTATTATCTCCTCGATCAGAACCATGCCACCAGCCCCTCCGTCAAGGGCAGCCCTCGGTTCATAGTCTCTAATCTCCGGAGCTAAGCTTTCATATTCTTCCTCTGCCACATAGGGGGGGTTGGTGACAATGAGGTGGAATTGGAGCCCTTTCTCCCTAACTGGTTCAAACAAGTGACCTACGAGGAATTCAATCCTTTCCATGACTCCATGTCTTTGGGCATTTGTTTTAGCGATTGATATGGCTTCTTCGGAAATATCAGTGGCCCACACCCTTGTATATGGCACCTCTTTGGCAATGGATATGGCTATGGCCCCACATCCTGTGCACAAATCCAGCACATCAAGCTGATCTGAAGGGCTCTGTGTGTTGGAGCGGCAGTACTTTATGGCCTGTTCCACCAGGACTTCAGTCTCAGGGCGGGGTATCAGGACCTTTTGATTGACAAGGAAGTCCAGAGACCAGAATTCTTGGTGGCCGATGATATATTGAAGGGGTTCGCGGGCCAATCTCCTTTTTATTAGCCCACGAAAATGCGATACCTCAGCAGAACTCAGAGGCCGTTCAAAGTCTAGATAAAGATCGATTCTCTTTACACCTAGGACATGGGCAAGAAGAATCTCTGCAGCGAGCCGAGGACTATCGATACCTTTTTCTAACAGATAATCCGCCGCAACGTTGAGCAGTTCCTTAATGGTCCAGCGTTTTCCCATGGGATGGAAAGCCGTTAATGGTAAGAGGCTTGCTTGAGGGCCTCGGTCTGAAAATGCGTAATCAGTGGATCAATTACCATGTCCAACTCCCCTTGCAGGATGTCCTCTAATTTGTAAAGGGTGAGCCCAATCCTATGATCTGTAACTCTTCCTTGAGGAAAGTTATAGGTTCTGATCCTCTCACTCCGATCGCCTGACCCTACCATATTTCTTCTTTCCTCAGATATCTTGGAATGCAGCTCTGCCTGCTGTAGGTCATAGAGTCTGGAGCGCAACACCTTCATGGCCTTTGCTTTATTCTTGTGCTGGGACTTCTCGTCTTGGCATGTTACCACAAGGCCCGTCGGCAAATGGGTGATTCTCACCGCCGAATCTGTGGTATTCACGTGTTGACCCCCATGGCCGGATGCCCGAAAAACGTCTATACGAAGATCTTCTGGATCAATTTGGACGTCTATCTCCTCTGCCTCAGGCAATACCGCCACTGTGACTGCCGAAGTATGTATCCTCCCCTGGGCCTCAGTTTCCGGAACTCTTTGTACCCTATGGACTCCGCTTTCATATTTTAGCCTACTGTAAACCGCCTTGCCTTCTATCAGTATAATTATCTCCTTGAATCCTCCAATGCCTGTGGGATGCTGACTCATGACCTCTGTCTTCCACCCCTTTGACTCGGCATAGCGGCTATACATACGGAACAGATCAGCAGCAAATAGGGCCGCCTCTTCACCTCCCGTTCCTGCCCTGATCTCAAGGAGGATATTTTTTTCGTCGTTGGGATCCTTGGGCAAAAGAAGGATCTTAAGCTGTGTCTCAAGATCTTCCAGCCTCTGTTTCAACGCATCGATCTCTTCTTTTGCGAGTTTGCGAATCTCGGAATCCGGATCGTTTAGCAGACTCTTATTATCCTCTATTTCCTGCTGCACAGACTTGTACTGCCTGAACGTCTCCACAATGGGCAAAAGGGTGGAATGCTCCTTTAGGTACCTTTGATACCTTTTCTGATTGTTGATTATCTCAGGATTGCTGAGATCCCTTTCTAAAGAATCATACCTCTCTTCAATTTCTTTAATCTTGGCAAACATAACTCTTACCTTCCTGTGGACCTTAAAGGCCTGCGCCAAACCGATGCTAGGCCTAATGTGATAAAAGTAAGTATGGGGTGCAAGACGAGGAAAGACGAGCGTGATTGGGGCAAGGATACACCTTACCCCAAAGTGTAAAACCTAGGTATGACCAGTATTGGGGTCTAGTCTCCCGGGATTAAGAACTCTTTTCATTTTCTTTCTGGAACTTTGCGTACTTTCTTCTAAACCTTTCGACCCTACCTGCAGAGTCAACTAGCTTTTGCTTACCCGTAAAAAAGGGATGACATTTGGAACAGATCTCTACCCTTATCTCCTTCAATGTGGAGCCTGCCTCAAATTCATTGCCACAGGCACATTTTACCTTTGCCTTATAATAGGCTGGATGGATTCCTTCTTTCATTTGCTCACGCTCTCCTTGCAGATTTTATACTGGTCCCAGTTCATGGATTCCCGCCCGCCTGACCGTCGGGCAGGCTTGCGCGGGAGTGACGTCGTTGTTCGCCCCATCAATTACCCGAAAGCGCTGCACTCCTGCCTGCACCAGGCAGGCAGAGGCGGGAGCGGCAAAAACCAAATCCCTTACCGTGAACTGTGAACGATCAACGCCAAGCATCCTTCACTGGCTCATGGATGCCAGAAATTCTTTATTATCCTTTGTTCCTTTGATTTTTTCAAGCAAAAATTCCATACTATCCGTTGGAGTAAGTGGAGCCAGAAGCTTTCGCAGTATCCAGATCCTATTGAGATCTGATTCCTCAAGGAGCAACTCTTCCTTCCTGGTCCCGGAGCGGTTTATATCAATTGCAGGAAATACCCTACGATCTGCAAGCTTCCGGTCCAGGTGAATCTCCATGTTACCTGTTCCCTTGAATTCCTCAAAAATCACCTCGTCCATTCTGCTCCCTGTATCAATCAGTGCGGTTGCGATGATCGTAAGGCTTCCGCCCTCTTCCACATTACGGGCCGCTCCAAAAAACCGCTTTGGCTTGTGCAACGCATTGGAGTCAAGACCACCGGAGAGTATTTTTCCACTAGGTGGGACCACTGCATTGTAAGCTCGGGCTAATCTGGTTATGCTATCAAGCAAAATAAGCACGTCCAACTTATGCTCCACAAGCCTCTTGGCCTTCTCAATCACCATCTCGGCAACCTGTACGTGTCGATGGGGTGGCTCATCGAATGTGGAGCTTATCACTTCCGCATCCACAGAGCGCTGCATGTCAGTGACCTCTTCGGGCCTCTCGTCAATTAACAGCACAATTTTGTGGATCTCAGGATGGTTGGCAGTCACACTGTTGGCGATATTTTGCAACAGCATTGTCTTACCAGTCCTAGGGGGAGCAACAATAAGGCCCCTTTGGCCTTTGCCAATGGGTGTCATGAGGTCCATTATACGGGCAGAGAGATTGTCTGGTGTTGTCTCCAGCTTTATACGCTCATTTGGATAAAGAGGTGTGAGGTTATCAAACAGTATCTTCTCCCGTGCCAATTCAGGATCCTCATGATTAACCTTTTCCACCTTAAGAAGGGCAAAATAGCGCTCCGACTCTTTTGGCGGCCTTATTTGCCCTGATATGGTATCCCCGGTTCGTAGATTAAAGCGTCTTATCTGGGAAGGTGAGATATAGATGTCATCGGGGCCGGGCAAATAGTTGGCGTCAGGTGCACGCAGAAACCCAAACCCATCCGGAAGTATCTCCAGCACACCCTCACCATATATTAGACCATTTTGCTCAGACTGTGCCTGGAGCAGTGCAAAAATGAGGTCCTGCTTAGGCATGCGAGATGCCCCTTCGATATTGTACTCCTTGGCGAGATTGGTCAACTCGCTTATCTTCATTTTTTTTAATTCAACAAGATTCATTATCCTTTCCCCGCTCATATCTCGTTGTATTGTAATACAACTTGAATTTGTATTTCCGCGATCCGCACCAAATGCTGGATCACTATCAGCGACTCCTAACAGGAGTTTTACGCCCTATTACCAATCCGTAGCTTTACTAGATCAGGTATCTGCAAAGTATGTTTTACAAGGTTTTGCGTGAAAATAGATTTACTTCGAAGCCTCCAAAGGGAAGGAAAATACATAAACTCTTTTACAAAACCAGGACCTCCTGAATGCCCAACGTCTCAAAATATCCCTTTTGATGGGAGAGATGGGGAAGCCTTATTTCCCAGGGCTCTAATCAGCGGAAACGTGAAGTGACCTTTGAGACTGCTGATCTAAGGCTACTATTTAATTTATAGTCCCTCATAGGCGATTGTCAAGTCCTTTCTAGGCCCCTCAGCTCTCTCAGCAACCTTACCATATCATCAGGGTAGGCAACCTCAAACATCATCTCTTTATTGGTGATGGGGTGAATGAACCCAAGTGCCCGTGCATGAAGCATTTGCCTTGCCACGGGTGCAAGAGTACCTCCTTCAGACGAAAAGCGTCTACCCTTCCACCAATTCTTCCCATATCCATACACAGGGTCCCCAACCACAGGATGACCAATATAGGACAGATGAACCCTTATCTGATGTGTGCGCCCGGTCCTGATTCTAACCGCCAAAAGGCTGAACCACTTTGAGAACTCCTCAATTTTTCGCCATCCTGTAAAGGCATATCTACCCTTCTGTGTGTCAACTGCCATCTCCTTTCTCTTTTTCCCATGCCTTCCAATGGGAACCT
This sequence comes from uncultured Desulfobacteraceae bacterium, assembly GCA_964485655.1. Taxonomy (GTDB): domain Bacteria; phylum Desulfobacterota; class DSM-4660; order Desulfatiglandales; family Desulfatiglandaceae; genus B111-G9. The sequence continues at coordinate 282 of CAZAKC010000109.1, read as the reverse complement.
CTATCTCCCCGCACAAGGCTCTAGGCACGCCGTGAACCACCGCATGATATTCCTTTTTAACTGTACCTGCCTTGAATTGGGCAGCGAGCCCTCTGAAGGCCGACTCGGACTTTGCCACCACTATTAAACCTGAGGTGTCTTTGTCCAGGCGGTGAACAATCCCTGGCCTCAATTGCCCTCCTATACCTCGAAGGTCTTTGCAACGATGTAGAAGGCCATGGACCAATGTGGCTCTATAATGGCCGGGGGCAGGATGAACCACCACTCCCGGTGGCTTATTGA
>CAZAKC010000108.1:0-5833 GCA_964485655.1 uncultured Desulfobacteraceae bacterium | reverse complement strand
AGTGGGGATGTAGCTCAGGTGGGAGAGCGGTACGTTCGCAACGTACAGGTCAGGGGTTCGACTCCCCTCATCTCCACCATTTTTTTGTCGGGTTCGCAGTTGGTCACTGCCCCGGGCATAAGGCGGGCTAAGGGCTGAAGAGTTGCCAACCATCAGTCAGCAATTTATTAAGCGGCTCACGCGTAGCGGGGTGATGGCTCTTGGTGGGAGCAGTGGCGAACCTATTTTGACGCTTGGTAATGGGCTCAACTGGTGAAAAGGACAGGGCAAATAGAAAGGGAGACCAAAGAGACTAAGATCCGCTTGAGGCTCTCTGTGGATGGGAAAGGGGAGGCAGATGTGGACACCGGTATCCCTTTTCTTGATCACATGTTCACATTACTTGCGGCACACGGTTTCATGGACGTTGAACTAAAAGCCGAAGGTGACATTAATGTAGATTACCACCACACGATTGAAGACATCGGGATATGTTTCGGGTCAACCCTGTCAAAGGCACTTGGAGACAGGGCTGGTATAAGACGTTTTGGAGAAGCGATCGTTCCCATGGATGAGGCCCTTGCTCGAGTGGTGCTGGACCTCTCAAATAGGCCTTTTATATCTTATAATGTAAAGCCCAAGCGTTCCTCTACCGGAACGTTTGATATTGGACTGTTAAATGAGTTTTTTAGGGCGGTAAGCGTGAACTCAGGAATGAACCTGCATGTGGACCTTATAAGAGGACAGGATCCACACCACATCTCTGAGGCCATTTTTAAGGCCTTCGGAAGGGCCCTGGATATGGCATGTAGCATTGATAGCCGCCTGGAAGGGACAGTTCCCTCTACCAAAGGTGTCCTCTAAGTGAGGCTCACGGTACCTGTGGTGAAATATAAAGCGCTTATCCCAATATTTCTTGTTTTTTCTCTCCTTGTCTCATGCAATCTTTTCCGCACAGGGATCGAATACCAAAAGGGTCACGCCCAATTCGGAAACAAACTGGCAGTGATGGGTTTTCAGCCAGCCCTCCTGCCTCATCAAGGCCCCAAGACCATGAGAGATCCTATTAATGGATCGGTTTTCATGGCCGAGCCGACGAGCGAGGCCACCGCTGGTGAGCTAACAGATAATTTGTATAGGCTATTATTAGACCGGGGTGATTATACCTTAATTCCTCCCGGTAAGGTTGATCGTGCTGCAATGGACCTGGAGATCTCGAGACCTGGGCTCGTGGAAAAGCCAAAGGAATTGTACGTTGAGGTTGGCAAGCGGCTTGGGTCTGACCTGATCATGGTGGGTTATATTTACAGATGGAGGGAACGTAAAGGAGAGGCATACGGGGTGAAAAGCGCAGCTTCGGTTGCCTTTTCCCTTAGCTTAATTGCTGTCAAAGACGGAGCCGTGGTGTGGAGTGGAAGATTCGATAAGACCCAGAGATCTCTTACGGAAAATCTTTTGGATTTGATCACTTTCCTGAGGGGGAAAGGCAGGTGGATGAGTGCCAAGGAGTTGGCATTGATAGGGCTCGAGAAAGTGGTAAAAGAGATTCCATCACCCGGAGGTCTGACGGAATAAGAATGATTGTGATTCCAGCTATTGATTTAAAAGATGGAAAATGTGTCCGGCTGAGACAGGGTAAAATGTGGGAGGAAACGGTCTTTTCTGATTACCCGGAGGAAATGGCTGAAAGATGGTACGCACTGGGAGCTGAGAGGATCCACGTAGTGGATCTTGATGGCGCCCATGAGGGAACTCCCATAAACAGGGAAGCGATTCGTGCGATAACCAGTGCTGTTCCCGTCCCAATCCAATTGGGGGGCGGCATCAGGGACCTTCAGACAGTGGAGGCATATCTGGAGCAGGGGATTAGATGGGTTGTCATCGGTACGGCTGCATTGAGAGATCCTGACTTTGTATTCGAGGCAGCGGAACGATTTCCTGGAAGCATCATACTAGGCATAGATGGTAGGGGAGGGAAGGTAGCAATAGAGGGGTGGACAGAAGAGGTTGGTGTGTCGCCATCGGAATTGGCGAAACATTTTGAACCGGCAGGTGTGTCGGCGATAGTGTATACTGACATACTACGCGATGGGATGAAAACCGGGCCAAATATTCAAGCCACGGCGGCGGTGGCGCGAAGCACATCAATACCCCTTATTGCATCTGGGGGCATATCGGATCTTTCAGATATCATGAAAGTGATGGTGCTCGAAAAATTGGGTGTCATTGGTGTGATTACAGGTAGAGCGCTATATGATGGCACGGTTAACTTGGATCAGGCGATTTCCTTGTGCAAGGGCTCCAATGAATAGGACGTTTTTTGCTTGACAAAGGATAAAATTAGAGTATACTAAAAGTTTATGTCCTGGAAGGGGGCCTCAGTCATGTCTTTAGCTGATCAAATCGTTCAGGATCTCAAGGAAGCAATGCTTGCCAAAGACGAGCTTCGGATCTCCTGCCTCAGGATGATCAAGACATCAATCAAAAATAAACAGGTGGAAAAAGGCAGAGACTTGAAGGACGAAGAGGTTCAAGCCGTTATCTCGTCTTTGGTGCGTAAGGGCAAAGAAGCTGTCGAAGAATTTACCAAAGGTGGCAGAGAAGATTTAGCGAAAAAAGAAGAGCAAGAGCTTAAAATCTTCTATAAATATTTACCCGAACAATTAAGTAAGCAGCAAATCGAATCAGTCCTTCGCGATATAATAACGGAGGTCAATGCATCCAGCCCGAAGGACATGGGGCGGGTTATGAAAGCTGCCATGTCTAAGCTGGCCGGGAAGGCTGAAGGCAAGGTTGTCAGTGAGATTGCGAGAACACTCCTGAGCAGTTAGATGTGTGAGATATTAGGCTGGGCGGTGGAGTGTGCTAACTACTTTTTCGCCAAACGCCCAAAAGAGGCAGCTTTCGATTTCCCACTATGTCACCAAGCCGCTGTCCGAAAATATCAATCATGACCTTTTGAGCTTGCCCCTGATCGGACATACTTTTCCAGGGTTTGTGCTGGGAAGGTGAGAGGGTTTAATGGACAGAGACTCCTACCAAGGCGTAAAGGAAGAGATTAAGCGCACTGCGGATATAGTGCAATTGGTGGGAGAGTTTGTGCAACTCCGGAAGGCGGGAAAAAATTTCGTGGGGCTGTGCCCCTTTCACTCGGAGAAGGAACCCTCTTTCACAGTTAGCCGGGAGCGGCAGATGTTTCACTGCTTCGGATGCAAAAAGGGCGGCGATATATTTGCTTTTTGGATGGCCTATCACCAATGTTCTTTTCCAGAGGCCCTTGAGGATTTGGCAGAGAGATATCAAATACCGCTACCACAGAGAAAGATGAGCCTTCGCGAAAAAAGGATGCAAGAAATGAGGGAGGCGATTTTAGATGCCAACCGAAGGGCAGTCAAATTTTTTCATGAAGTACTCGTTGGATCAAGTGAGGGGAAAGAAGCGAGGGCTTATTTAGAGAAGCGGGGTATAGACAAGGAGATTATTGAAGAGTTCAAGCTGGGTTTTGCTCCACCCAGGTGGGATGGACTTGCTAATTATTTCACAGCACAAAAGGTACCCCACAGGGTTGCCGAGAGTGCTGGACTGGTTATATTTAATAAGGGACGTTATTATGACCGATTTCGGGACAGGATAATATTCCCGATTTTCGATCTCAAAGGCCGTCCTGTTGGATTCGGTGGAAGGGTACTCGGCAACGCTCATCCTAAATACTTGAATACTCCTGAGACGCCTGTATTCCACAAGGGCTCGGTTTTGTATGGCCTTCAGGCCTCATATACCCACATGCGCAGTGTGCGGAAAGCCCTTATTGTAGAGGGATACATGGATTTCCTGGCACTATGGAAATGGGGTATTAAGAATGCTGCAGCAACTCTGGGCACTGCCTTAACGTCTGCTCAGGTGAGGAGGCTGAAGGGGTATGTAGACGAAATAATTACTGTTTTCGATTCCGATGAGGCTGGGCGAAAGGCTGCGCTCAGAGGACTGCCTATATTCATCAATGAAGGGGTGGATGCAAAGGCGATGCTTTTACCCGAAGGACATGACCCTGACAGCTTCCTTAACTCCAAGGGAATGGAACCTTTTGTTGCTATGGTAGAGGAAGCTACTGTACTGCTGGAGTTTTATCTTAATCAGACATTGGTGGAGGCGAATGGGGGCTTGGAAGAGAAGGTGGCCAGGATCAGGAGCCTGCTGCCATGTTTGCACGAGGTGAAGGATCCCATGCTGAGATCTGCCTATGTGAGGAAAATTGCCCAAGCGGTAGGAGTGAAAGAAGCGCTATTGTGGGAAGAGTTGGGAAAACTCTCTAAAGGGGGCGTATCAGGCGGGGAGCAGGGGGAACGAGGCCGCCCGGCCCAATGCCTGGCAAAGAAGTACAACAGGGACATGCACGTGCTGAATCTCCTCATTTATCACCCTGAGGTGGCCGGTGAACTCTCTAATAGCCCATGGGATATATTTGTCCAGGATGAATCTGCCAGTAAACTGATCAAGATACTTTTCGACAAACTGGAACAGAGAGAGAAGTTTCGACCGGAGGAATTATTGGAAGAGCTTGAAGATGAGCAGGCGCGCAACGAATTGAGCGAGGCACTGATGCTCCCCTCGTTTTATGATGACGCCTCTGCTCAGTTGGCAGTATGTGAGATCAAAAGGAAGATTGATGAGATAAGAATCACCTCTTCCATTCGCGAGGCCAGAAAAAGAGGTGATATGGAGGAGCTGAATGCCCTTTTGAGGCAGAAAGCGAGACTCCAGAAAGGTATGCTACATTGAGACCACAAGGAGGTCAGGGCATGGCTAAGAATACCGATATGGTTAATCTTAAAAGACTCATAGATATCGGTAAGGACAAGGGCTACATAACATATGAAGAACTTAATGATGATCTTCCCGAGGGGTTCATGTCCTCAGAGGAGGATATTGATGACCTGATGATGATGTTCGAAGAGCTCGACATCATGGTCATAGATGAATCTGCCAAAGAAGAAATCGAGAAATCCAAAAGGCTGAAAAAGAAAAGGATGAAAGCCGAGGAGAGGGCACAGATACGCCCAGAACTTGCCGATACAGGGGCCAGGGTATCTGACCCTGTAAAGATGTACCTCAAGGAGATGGGGTGTATCTCGTTGCTCACCAGAGAGGGTGAGGTGGAGATCGCAAAAAGGATAGAAAAGGGCGAGAAGCAGGCGCTCAATGCCCTTATAGATTGCTCCATTGGGGTTGAACATATCATTGAATTGGGTGAGCAGCTCAGAAACGGGGAAGTAAAGCTCAAGGACGTAATCAACGACCTAGAAGATGAGGACAACTATACCCAGGTGGGAGAGCGAAAGGCCTCGTTGCTACAACTCATAGACCAGATCAAGGCGTTGTATGAGGAGTGTATGGCAATTCGGCGGGAGGCCGCGAGAGAGCGTCTGACAGAGAGGAAAAAGAAAAAGCTTCAGGCCGAATTAAAGCAAAAGAAAGAGGAGATAAGGGGGCTTATCGATTCCTTTCGGCTTGAGAAACGCCAGTTGGACAAGATGGTGAAAAAACTCCAGGACACAGTGAAAGAGCTTGAAGCGGCTGAAAAGGATTTAACCGACTGTATGTTGAGGGTTGGGGGCAAGCCAATCTCTTACATCAAAAAACATTTTCCTAAGATTGCCAAGGCCTCAAGCGATGATGATGTCATTCAGCCTCTGGGCGTAAAGAAAAAGGACTTGGAGGAGATCAAGGAGAAGATAGAAAGGTCCCAGCACCTTATCAAATCTGTCAAGGAGAGGACTGGGATGACGCCCCGGCAGCTCAAGGAGACGCTAAAAAGGGTTGAAAAAAGCATTGACAAGGCAAAAAAGGCCAAGAG
>CAZAKC010000107.1:0-6138 GCA_964485655.1 uncultured Desulfobacteraceae bacterium | reverse complement strand
CAAGGAGGTTAAGCGATGTCGAAGAAGAAATTTGAGAGGAAGAAGCCGCATGTGAACGTGGGCACTATTGGGCACATAGACCATGGGAAGACGACATTGACGGCGGCGATCACGAAGCATTTAGCGAAGAAGGGGTTAGCGGAGTATGTTCCGTTTGATGAGATAGACAAGGCGCCTGAGGAGAAGGCGAGGGGTATAACGATAGCGACTGCGCATGTGGAGTATGAGACTGAGAGGCGACATTATGCGCATGTGGACTGTCCTGGGCATGCTGATTATATCAAGAACATGATAACTGGTGCTGCGCAGATGGACGGGGCGATATTGGTAGTGGGAGCTGATGATGGTCCTATGCCGCAGACCCGTGAGCACATATTATTAGCGAGGCAGGTGGGTGTGCCGAGCATAGTGGTATTTTTGAACAAGTGTGACATGGTGGATGATGAGGAATTGATAGAGTTAGTGGAGTTGGAGTTGAGGGAGTTACTGACGAAGTATGAATTTCCTGGAGATGAGATACCGATAATACGAGGTAGTGCATTGAAGGCGCTGGAGAGTGATGACAGTGACAGTGAGGAAGTGAAGCCTATATTTGAGTTATTGGACGCATTGGACAGTTATATACCTGAGCCTGTGAGGGAGATAGACAAGCCGTTTTTGATGCCGATAGAGGATGTATTTAGCATAAGTGGGCGAGGGACGGTAGTGACAGGCAGGGTAGAGAGGGGAGTGATCAAGGTAGGAGATGAGGTTGAGGTAGTAGGGATAAGGGAGACGTTGAAGACGGTGTGCACTGGGGTAGAGATGTTCCGCAAGATATTGGATCAAGGTCAGGCAGGAGACAACATAGGGGTACTGTTGAGAGGAGTGAAGCGGGACGAGGTACAGAGGGGGCAAGTGGTAGCGAAGCCTGGGACGATAACTCCGCACACGAAGTTTAAGGCTGAGACGTACATATTGACGAAGGAGGAGGGGGGTCGGCACACGCCATTTTTTAATGGATACAGGCCGCAGTTTTATTTTAGGACCACAGATGTTACGGGTGTAGTGACATTGCCTGAGGGTGTGGAGATGGTGATGCCTGGGGACAATGTGACGCTGGAGGTGAATTTGATTACACCGATAGCGATGGAGAAGGAGTTGCGGTTTGCTATCCGTGAAGGTGGTAGGACTGTGGGTGCAGGAGTAGTGAGCGAGATTATAGAATAGGGGAGATGAGGGAATGTTGACCAATCAGAAGATACGGATCCGGCTGAAGGCATATGATCACAAGCTCCTTGATCAAGCTGCCATGGAGATTGTGGAGACGGCTAGAGAGACCGGAGCTCGTGTGGCCGGACCGATCCCTCTTCCTACCGAAATAAATAAATATTGTGTCTTGCGATCACCACATGTGAATAAGAAATCCAGAGAGCAGTTCGAGATCCGTACCCATAAAAGGCTCCTGGATATCCTTGAACCCACTCAGCAGACTGTGGATGCCCTTATGAGGCTCGATCTGGCTGCGGGTGTGGACGTGGAAATTAAGCTTTAGGTTACAGTGGATTCTTGTGCCACGAAAAACAGTGCGTGGCCTGATGCGTGAAGGGCCACACAACATGAGTTTTGCGCTCTATGGGTCTAAGTAGAAGTGGGGCACAGAACGTGTAGTGAAAACTACGGGGCTATGTGGAAATGGTAAACAAATTGTTTGGCAAGAAGATAGGAATGACGCGTTATTTCCTGGACGAGGGTAGAAGTGTAACGGCCACTGTGCTGAAGGTGGGCCCTTGTGTAGTTACACAAAAAAAGACGGCAGACAAGGAAGGATATAACGCCATCCAAGTGGGTTTCGAGCCTCAGAAAGAAAACAGAGTCAACAAGCCTCTTAAAGGGCATATGGCCAAAGCTGGGGCAGGTTATTTTAAGGTCCTGAAGGAGATACGGGTTGAGGACCCGGAGCCCTTTGAGCTTGGTCAGGTAATAAAGGCTGATGTGTTCAGCATTGGAGATGTTGTCCATGTGTCAGGTAATAGCAAGGGCCGGGGGTTTGCGGGCGTCATGAAGCGATGGGGGTTCTCCGGCGGAAGGAAGACCCATGGATCCAGATCTCATCGTATACCGGGGTCGATTGGATGCAGTGCCACGCCAGGAAGAGTCCATAAGGGAAGGAAGCTTCCAGGCCATCATGGTAACCAAAAAGTAACAATAAAGAACCTGCGGGTCATAGACGTACGGCCCGAGATGGACGTTGTAGTGGTTAAGGGTGCTGTACCCGGTAGCAGAAATAGCTTAGTTGAAATTCGGAAGGCTTAAAGGACTTGCCTCTAGCGGGGAAAAGATGGTGACATTAGACGTATACAATTTACAGAGAGAAAAGGTAGGCGCTATAGAGCTGAGTGAGGAAGTGTTTAACGTGACGATAAAAAAGCATGTCCTGCACCAGGTTGTGGTAAGCCAGTTGGCAGCCAAAAGGGCTGGATCTGCATCTACAAAGACACGCTCGGAGGTAAAGGCTTCAGGAAGAAAGCTGTGGAGACAAAAAGGCACAGGAAGGGCCAGAGTGGGTACGGCTGCTTCTCCCACTAGGAGGGGCGGAGGCGTGGCTTTTGGTCCTTCACCTAGACAATATTCGGTAAAAGTGCCCAAGAAAGTGAGAAGAGCTGCTCTTCGTATGGCGCTGACCGACAAGGTTCAGAATGAAAAACTGATCGTGATAGACAATTTCACCCTGCAGGAGATTAAGACCAAAGCATTTGTAGAGGTCATGGAAAGATTTGATGCCAGTACAGCTCTCATTGTCACGGATGACCTGGACGTCAAACTTGATAAATCCTCCAGAAATGTCCCATGGGTCAAGGTGATGAAGAGGGAAGGAATCAACGTCTATGACCTATTAAAGTATGATAACCTGTTCGTGGAGCAACCTGCTCTGAAGAAAATAGAGGAGGTCTTAGCTTAACCGTGGATATATACAGTGTCATAATTGAGCCTCATATAACGGAAAAGGCAAATCTTCAAAAGGAAGCCAATAATCAGGTTACTTTCAAGGTGCAGAAGAAGGCCAATAAGATCGAGATTAAGAAGGCAGTGGAGGCCCTTTTGAAGACCAGAGTCCTGGAAGTGCGTACGGTTAACGTCAGGGGTAAAAAGCGGCGAATGGGCCTGAGGGTTGGCAAAAGGCCTGACTGGAAGAAGGCAATTGTTAAGTTGGCTCCGGGCGAAAACATAGAATTTTTCGAGGGTGTGTAACTTATTTATTTGTGGAGTGTGGCATGGGCATCAAGGCAGTGAAACCGACATCACCGGGTAGAAGGTTTCAGACCTATTTAACCTCTGAGGAACTTGCAGATAAGGAACCTGAAAAGTCATTGGTCGTTTCTCTCAGGAAGAGTGGGGGTAGAAACAACCTGGGCCGGATAACGGCAAGGCACCGCGGGGGAGGCCAAAAGCGGAAATACAGGATTATTGATTTCAAAAGGGATAAGGACGGGATACCTGCGAAGGTTGCTGCTATTGAGTACGACCCCAACAGATCCGCTCACATTGCACTGCTCCATTATGTGGACGGAGAAAAGCGATATATAATCGCTCCCAACAACCTCAAGGTGGGTGACACGGTAGTATCGGGAAGTGGCGTTGAGGTAAGGACCGGAAATGCCCTTCCTCTAAGAGAGATTCCTCTTGGGACCCATGTTCACAACATAGAGCTTTATCCTGGCCATGGCGGCCAACTGGCAAGAGGAGCAGGGGCCTACGCCCAGGTGATGGCCAAAGAAGGTAAATATGCTCAGGTGAAGCTGCCCTCGGGCGAGGTAAGGATGATTCTCCTGAGATGCAAGGCCACCATCGGACAGGTAGGGAATTTAGATTATGAAAATATCTCCATTGGTAAGGCTGGCAGGAGCCGTTGGCTTGGCCGCAGACCAAAGGTGAGGGGAGTAGCAATGAACCCGGTGGACCATCCCCATGGCGGCGGCGAGGGGAAGTCCTCGGGTGGTCGGCATCCTGTAACACCTTGGGGAGTGCCTACCAAAGGCTATAAGACAAGGAAGAGAAAACCCAGTGATAAGCTGATTGTTAAGAAGAGAAAATAGATTCACACTAGTCTGCTGCCTGATGGGGTGCAGAGGAGCTAAAACCGAATGAATCGCAGGAGGGTAAGTTTTGCCCAGGTCACTTAAGAAGGGTCCATTTGTTGATGAGCATCTTATGGAGAAGGTGCGAAAGGCCAGGGAGACTCAGAGTAGGAAGATAATCAAGACCTGGTCGAGAAGATCCACTATTATTCCCGAATTTGTTGGCCTTACCTTTGCAGTCCACAATGGACGCAAGTTTCTGCCGGTCTTTGTGACTGAGGATATGGTTGGCCATAAATTGGGGGAATTTGCTCCTACGCGGACCTTTTATGGTCACGCTGGAGATAAGAAGTCTAGGTTGAAGGGAAAGAAATAATGCCATGGAGACAAGAGCGGTAGCTAAATATGTGAGGATATCGCCACGAAAGGCGCGGCTGGTTATGGATCAAGTGAGGGGAAAAAGAGTGGAGGAAGCACTTAATATGCTTACTTTTGCTCCTCAGAAGGCCGCGCGTATCGTAAAGAAGGTTATTCAATCTGCTGTTGCGAATGCCGAGCAGAACGCTAATGTGGATGTAGATAATTTATACATAAAAAGAATCTATGCAGACGAGGGACCTACCCTCAAGAGGTTCAGGCCCAGGGCGCTGGGGCGGGCTACGAGAATCAGGAAAAGAACGAGTCATTTGACAGTAATTCTGGATGAAAAATAGCGATGAAGGACGATAGGCTGAAGACTTCTGGGGTGAGAGACGGGCGAAGTTTGTCTGGCGTGCTTTTCAGCCTAATAGCCTTCAGCCTATCAACTTGTTGAGGAGGTGTGGATTGGGACAGAAGGTAAATCCTATTGGGCTGAGACTGGGAATTAACAGGACCTGGGACTCAAGATGGTTCGCCAAAAAGGAATACAGCACATTCGTGGTAGAGGACTTCAATATCCGCAGGTTTATAAAGAAGAGGCTTTACCAGGCGGGTGTGTCCAAGATCGAGATAGAGAGGGCGGCAAATAAAATCAGGATTCGCATCCACACTGCCAGGCCGGGGATTGTGATCGGCAAGAAAGGTGCAGAGATAGAGAATCTCAAGAGAGAGCTCGAGAAAAGAATTAACAGAGAAATTTTCATTGATATACAAGAAGTGAGGAAACCGGAGGTAGATGCACAGCTTGTTGCGGAAAATGTCGCACTTCAATTGGTAAGGCGTGTGGCTTTCAGGAGGGCGATGAAGAAGGCCGTAAGCTCAGCACTCAGGTTCGGAGCCCTCGGGATTAAGATATCATGTGCTGGTAGGCTGGGCGGAGCAGAAATGGCACGGCGGGAGTGGTACCGCGAAGGACGGGTGCCACTGCACACCCTGAGAGCAGATATTGATTACGGATTTGCGGAGGCATTTACTACTTACGGGGTGGTAGGAGTGAAGGTGATTATCTTCAAAGGTGAGATTTTGCCTGAAAAGAAAGGATAGGTATCTCTATGCTTAGTCCTAAAAAGGTCAAATATAGGAAACAGCAGAAAGGCAGGACAAGGGGCAAGGCGTACAGGGGGAGTACCCTTGAGTTTGGAGATTATGGCCTGCAGGCCCTGGAATGCGGGCGCCTGACAGCTCAGCAGATTGAGGCCGCCCGTATCGCTATAACCAGACACGTGAAGAGGGGTGGAAAAATCTGGATCAGGATCTTCCCTGATAAACCCATTACCAAGAAGCCTGCTGAGACTCGAATGGGCAAGGGTAAAGGTGCTCCAGAGGGATGGGTTGCTGTAGTGAAGCCGGGAAGAATTCTATATGAGATGGAAGGGGTGGCAGAAGATGTGGCAGCAGAGGCATTCCGGCTTGCCGGCCATAAGCTTCCCCTTCCAACAAGATTCGTGAGCAGGAGACAATAGAGATATGAAGGCCAGTGAGCTGCGTGAGCTGAGTGTGGACGAATTATTGGAGAAAGAAAGGTCTCTCAAACAGGAACTGTTCAATTTAAGGTTTCAGAAGGCCACAGGCCAGCTTGGCAATACGGCGATCATTTCAAGAACGAAGAAGGATCTTGCCAGGGTTAAAACCGTCATTCGCGAGAGGCAGATAGCTGAGG
>CAZAKC010000106.1:0-6151 GCA_964485655.1 uncultured Desulfobacteraceae bacterium | reverse complement strand
GAAAGCCTATCTCGAATTGAGGAAGACATCGAGGGGACAGCGTGTCCCCTTGACGAGCAGGGGGCACAGGGGGGACACACGGGGGGGCACACCTAAAAAGTTTTTAAAATTAAGCAGTTACCGGCTAGTGTGTTCCCTGTACCCCCTCTTTTAAGAATATATATATATATATATATATATGGAGTGAGGGCGAACGGTTCAATTCTGATTTATATATATGTCTTATTTGGAAAATAGGGGGAACAGGGAACACATTCAGTGGTTTTTATTGAAATTTCAACGTATTAACCCGTGCCCCGTAGGGGGCACAGAAGAGGCAGACGGGGCACACAGGGCACACAGTTTGGAGGGAATGGTCATGGGCAAGGTGGTCGTAATTATGGATAGCAAGATCCGGATGCCTGAAAAAGATCTGCCAGAAGAGGTACTCGAGGTCCTTCGGCAGAGGCTCACCTTCAGGAACCCTTTATGGGAAAAGAACAGGCGTGAAGGCAGGCCAAACCACGGGGTTGAGCGATTCCTTCGCTGCATATGGACAGAGCACGACAGCGGCCATGTGGTTATTCCCAAGGGGTATCTTTCCTCACTCATCAGGCTTTTTCACAAGTTCAGGGTGGACTTCGAGCTCAGGGATGAGACTTTGAGCTTCGGTGAGGAGGGCTTATTTGCCCAGGTGCTTTTTCAGGGAACAGCGGGTATGGATAGGCCTTTTTATTGGGAGGGTCTGGACAGGATCATGGAAAATCGCTTTGGCATCTTGGTGGGTCCGCCTGGATCTGGAAAAAGGATGCTTGCCTGTAAGGTGGCAGGCAAGCGGGGAGTGCCTGCTCTCGTAATTTGCTCCACAAAAAGGGCCATGTATGCGTGGAAAGAGGTGGCAATGAGGCATCTTGGCCTTGAGGAAACTGAGATCGGGCTTATTGGTGATGGACGCAAGGATTTGGGGCGGGCGTTCACAGTGGCCATTACCTTCAGTCTGTGGAAGATCTTTAGGGAGGTGGAGGAAACTATAGGCTTTGTGGTTGTGGACCAGTGTGACACTGCAAACCTAAAGGTTTGCTTTAAGGTGGGAATGATGCGTGCACCATACATACTCGGCCTTGCTACGGCTCCAAGGCGCAAGGGCGGCCTTACTGGCCTTATGAACGCATACCTAGGGCCAAGGCTCTATCAGATATACCCGGACGATGTCTATGACGAAGATACCAGGCCGGTCGTGAGGGTAAGGGCCACAGGCTTTGACTATGACAACCCTGAAGATTGGGAAGGGCTGCTCAGGGCTCTTGGCGAGAGCAAGGCCCGCAATTCTCTCATAGCCAAAGACGTGCTGGAGCTTTGTGCGGATAGCTCGATAAAGGCCATCGTGCTCTCAAATCGCTTAGAGCATCTGGAGGCGCTTAAAAGGGTGCTTGCCGAGGCCTATGGCAGGACAGAAATTATTTGTGGGCAGACCGCTAAGGGAGACAGGGAGAGGATCCTCAGCCGTTTTGAGCGAGGTGCTCTGCAAATCTTGCTACTGAGCTTTAGAGCTGTATCTTCGTTTGATAGCAAAAAGGTAAGCGCACTGTTCGTGACAGCGCCAGTGCGTTTTGAGGACCACTTGACCCAGGCCGTTGGGCTATTGCTCCGGCGGCATAACGGCCACAGGCAAAGGCCGATGATATATGAATACCGTGACAAGCCGCAGGTGCTTCAGGCATCGCTCAAAAGGCGGCTCAAGATATATCGCACCATGGGTGCGCGGTAAAAATATTATTGGAGGTAAGCGTAATGAAGGGGGACTTTGAAAGAGTGATGAATGTGCATGAAATCATATGCCGGGAATTGGATGAGCCAGAGCATTCAGTGATTGCTGCTATCCTGACTGCTTGTGTTGTTGCCGAGGACATAACTTCACGGATGATTGAATCGTGGAGCCACGAGCTGGCTCTTGGTATCCGCAAGGGGCTTTTTGGCAAGAATGCTCCGGACTCTGCTTCTATTACGGATTACATGGATCGAGCTGGTTCTTATCCTTGTGCGGGTTGTGTAAGTGAAAGGTAGTGGTTCAGACAAGGGCAGGGTCATTGAAGAGGCCCAACAGGAGCTTCAGGAGGCTATGGACATGTTCCCTTACTATTTGCTCCTTGCTGCCATCTTTCGGCCAAAGGCCTATGCCACATACCTGAAGGAGAAAGAGGCTGAGCGAAAGATAAGGGAACGTAGACACACGGATGATGAGGATGATGTTCCTGTATGAACTTTGGGAAACCGGCTACCATGGAAGGGGTGATGCCTATGATATGAGACAGTGAGAAAAGCGGCAAGAACAAACTTAGAGGAAAGGAGAACGTGAAGATGAAAGAAAGAATAATTCAGATCAAGAATGATCCGCAGATACAAAAGCTCTTGGAGGAGAGGGAGACCGTTCGCAAGGCCAAGGAGAAGCTTCTCAATACCCAGCAGAATTTTGAAAAAAAGAGGGCTGATATTCTGAAGCAGATAGATGCGAAGAAGGCCAAATTGAAAGAGAAGCTTTTACTGGGCGAAGACGACCACACGGACATTGCCAGGGAGATAATGGAGCTCAAAAAGAGTGATGAGACGGTGGCGGTGACACAGTCGCAGTTTTCCTCTGATCTGTTTGCTGTATATGACAGTGAGATTGAAGGAATTGAGGAAGAGATAAGGCGCCGTGTGGTAGAACTGCTACGCCCGATATGGGAGGAAGAAAGGGAGACAAAGACCAAGATGGTCGACAGCCTCATTGCAAGACACAAGTCATGGTCGGAGGGCATGAAAAAGCTAGCAAACGACCTTGGGCTCAAGGTACACAAGGGCCGTGCATTTCTTCATGTGCTATATGCTCCTGATGTCCCGGATATAGAGACAAGGCGTAGGCAGGAACTAGAGCGCATATTTAAGTAAAAAGATTTTTGGGAGGTTTGAACGATGTTAAAGGACTCTTACATGAAGGAAATTTTGGATGTGCCTTGGGAGTGGCTCGATGACGAAGAGCGCCAGGAGGTGAAGGTGAAGCTTACAAAGGCAATGCAGGATCCTCGCTATAAGGACCCTTCTCAACGTGAGCCTGCCTTCGTAAAGGCCGTAGATGAAGCATGGCGAAGGCTATACCCAGGTACGGTTGAACTGGCCCACCTTGGGCCACGAAGGCCCTTTAAACCGGGCGACTAGCACAAAGGGGGGTTCAGGTGCATAAGCGAGAGGTGGCATTGGCAAGGAGAGGCCTTCTTCAATGTTATGAAGGCTTCTCCGACAATTGCCGGGTCATCCTGGTATTGCGCTCTTGCTTTTTTCATAGGGGGATTGAGGAGCTATTTGGCTGGTTTGGCCTTGGCCGGTTTTTCGAACTGTGCGCCGAGCTGAGAGGCCGCCTCGGCTATTTTGTGCCCTATGTCTGATTTTTTCAGCTCGGGCTTGGAGGTCTTGGACTGTAACCTTTTGTTCTCTTTCATATCTACCACCTCCTTCAAGATTAATACGGTGATACGGGCTAAATGACAAGGACAATAAGTTTGAAAACATGGCATTTTTTGTTGACGGTCTCTGTGAGATCCTATGCATTTAATACAGTGAAAATTGAGATCGGCTATGCAAGTAAGCGCATCAGGAGATTCAAACGGAAAATGAAAGCCAGGAAAAAGCGGGAAATGCGCATGGACTAGTTGCCGCTGACCTAACACTGGGCTCGCCTGATTTAGCCGAATTAGCCCATATAGAGCCCGTTTTTAGACCGATCACAATGTGACGCATAGTACAGCATGGGTCTTTGAAAAGAGAAGTTAAACTTTCACCTTGGGCGGGTTTTTCCAGTCGATCTTGAGCATGGCTTCTAATAGTTTCTGCCCGAGATTTAATTCGGGCTTCCTGATTTCGGAGGTCTTCTTTTGTGATTGGGTCTTTTTGCTCATAGTTATGACCTCTTTCAATTGGATAATAAAAGGGGCGGAGTGGGATTACTTGGTGAATTTAGACATAGCTTTGCGGGCCTTCCTGGCTGCCTCGCTGTTGGCCTTCATGAATGCCTGCAAAAGAGCATCCCCTAGATCCGATTTTTTGAGCTTTTGACTGGAGGTCTTCTGTGGTGATTGTTTCTGTACGCTCATTGTTATTATCTCCTTTAAGGTTAACTTGGTGATGCATTCTGTGGGTTAAATGCTGAAGCCGGGTGGGTCATTTGACATGCTTGCAATAATATCATAGAGCATATGAGGGATCTTGTCAATGATTATATCGGATCTTTGCAAGAGACCTTGAGTTTTGCAGCTCCAAGGCCACGAGAATCGAAGATCTCACCCTGGCGAAGGGGTAAGGTAGGGGTGAGAAGAAAGACGCAAAATTTGGCTGTAAATTATGGGCGTTTTCCTGTGCACTGCCCTATAGCGAAATATCACTTGACACCCAGGATGAATTTGCTATGATTATATGCGTACAAAATCCACAGGCGGAGGCCACCCGATAGATGGCATTTTTTGTATCTACCCGTAGACAAGAACAAATGCGCAAGGAAGGCGGTACCCGTAAGGGCCGCAAGGCTTCCTGTGGAGCCTGTACACTTCCTTGCGCATTTTTTGTTTAAGGAGGGTGTCATGGGAAGGTGTTACATTGATGAGGAATTTTTATACGATTGCTGTTTTGTGTTGGAGCGCATGGCGAGAAAAGCTGGTTCGCTTCGTGGTCTTCTAAGGTACATCAATATTGAGGAGATCTTTGAAGATGGCTACCCCGTTAATCTATTGGAGGGGTTAAGTGAATTTCTCTGGGACTTTTCCAGAGAAATAGAGGGCATTAAGGAGGGTCTTGATCCGGAAAAGAGTGATAGGGTCAAGGTAGAAACTAACGAAGCAAACCTGAGTTTGGAAAGGGGGTGATACTTGAGAGCCCTGCCTGGTCGGAACCCCGGAGACCTAGGCAGGGTAGAGGTAACCATACCGGGGCAGAAAGGAGAAGCTTATGGGTAGTATTTACAAGAGAGGAAATATTTATTGGATCAAGTATTATCGCAATGGCAAACCCTACAGGGAATCTACCAGGAGTCGCAAGGAGTCTGATGCCAAGCGGCTGTTGCGCAAACGTGAGGGTGAAATAGCTGAGGGTAGGTTGCCAGGGATCTACTTTGACCGAATAACATTCGATGAATTGGCAGAGGACTTTCTCAGAGACTACAGGCTGAATGGCAGGAAGTCCTATGAAAGGGCTCAGGCCAGCTTGAAGAAGCTAATGCCTTACTTTGGGGGCTTGAAGGTTCCTCAGATTACCAGCACCAGGATTCAACAATACATCGAGGACCGCATGAAGTGGCGATGCAAAAGGTGTGGTGAGGCCTTTGAGCCACAGCAGGAATGCCCCAGGTGCTACAGCAAGGACATTAAGCCTGGGGCAAAGCCAGCCACAATCAACAGGGAGCTTTCAGCCCTGAAGCGGATCCTTAAGATCGGTGCCTCGCAAACTCCACCAAAGGTGGACCGGATCCCTAACATTCCAAGGCTCAAAGAACGTAACGTGCGAAAGGGGTTCTTTGAGCATGGTGATTATCTTGCCCTGATGGAGGAGCTGCCTGAGTATCTCAAACCCATGGTCGCCTTTGCATACAAGACAGGGTGGAGAAAGTCTGAGATAACCGGGCTTACCTGGAGCGAGGTTGACCTTGTAAATGGGGTAGTTCGGCTTGAGCCGGGCACAACGAAAAACGATGAGGGCCGCACTATTTACCTGGATGAGGAACTAAGAGGGATCTTTCAGGCACAGTGGGAAAAGAGAAAAAAGGGCAGGAAGCTTAGCCCATATGTATTCCCAGGAGCAGACGGAAAAAGCCAATTGAGGGATTTCAGGACTGCCTGGGACAATGCCTGTAAAAGGGCAGGAATAGGCAAAAGGCTTTTTCACGATTTTAGGCGAACCGCCATCAGGAACATGATCCGATCCGGTATTCCTGAGCGGGTTGCCATGATGATTTCTGGGCACAAAACGAGAACAGTGTTTGATAGGTACAATATTGTTAACGATGAAGATTTGAGACTTGCAGCCCAAAAACAGGAACAATATCTGCGGGCACAATTTGGGCACAGTCTACCACAAAGTAGCAAAAGTGGAGGATTTGGTAGGAGCGTCGGCAGGGTCCAAGTAGTTGATTTTATTAGTGGTGCGAGAG
>CAZAKC010000105.1:0-6277 GCA_964485655.1 uncultured Desulfobacteraceae bacterium | reverse complement strand
GGGCCCGCAGCATTCGAGAAGTTATAGCCTTCCCCAAGACGACCAGTGCCACGTGCCCCCTCACAGATGCTCCCTCAGAAGTGAGCGAGGCCCAGTTAAAGGAATTGGGGCTCAGGCTCGAACTCTGATAGCTCTCGGCCCTTGACAAAACTTTTCTGATACATATTTTGGTTGACAATCGCGTTCAAAACGGGCAAAAAGATAAGTCCGGAATTTTGAGTTGCTTTGACAGGCCTTTAATTGGCCAAACAGGGCGGGGCACAACGCGCCCCGCCCTTACTTTAATTTTAGGACGTGGCTTGCGGACGCCATCAGTCCGGGGCCCTAATAACTTAAGGAAAGGATGTGATAGCCATGGTTTGTACAATCGCAAAAGAAGGACACGAATGCTTTTTCATGACAAAGAAAGGCTGCCAATTTAATGGCGGTTCCTGCCACCCCATCGTCGAGCAGTGTGAAGGGTGTCAGAGGATTGGTGAATTCCCTACCGGTAAATTCTGTTTGATCTACCCTGACCCTGCGGCCAAGTGGCGGCTTGGCAAGTGCCAGATGGCCACCCATCTCAGAGACAGTGCCAAAAACGGCAATGGAAAGATTAATCCTCTGAAGGCCTCCAAGAGAAAATTTCAATAAACAATAAGAACTCAGAATATAGGAGCCAGGTGTCAGCATGACTGAAGATGCCTTTACACATCTAACCCATTTTGCTGACTCCTGGCTCCCGAATTCCTCCAATTGACTCTTAGGCACGCGCTACCCTCTCGAGGGATCTGCGCCTAATACCTAACGCCCTCACCACGCTGCTGGCTGGCAGCGGGTTAGATACAGGAGGTATTCCTGATTTCCTTTGGGACCCAGGATGGGACAAGGAATGTAGCCCTTACTTGTCCAACCCACCCCTTGAGACAATCTCTCAATATCTTTAACAATCCTCTCGCGCAGTGACTTGTCCCGCACCACTCCCCCTTTTCCCACAAACTCCCGCCCCGCCTCGAACTGTGGTTTTACAAGGGCTATAATAAAGCTGTCAGGTGCTAGCAACTCAGTAACTTTGGGGAGCACAAGGCGCAGTGAGATAAAGGATACATCGATGACCGCCCCATCAGGGACAAAGGGCAAGCGTTCTTTGTCTAGATGTCTGATGTTGGTCCGCTCCAACACAACCACCCTAGGATCGTTGCGCAACCTCCAGTCCAGTTGCCCGTAGCCTACGTCAACAGCAATTACCTGGGCCGCTCCATGACGCAACAAGCAATCGGTAAATCCACCAGTGGAGGCCCCTACGTCCATGAGCAGCTTTCCTGTCACATCGATATCAAAGGCCTCAAGGGCAGCTTCTAGCTTGATTCCACCCCTGCTGACATACCTAGGATATTTGTCTTTAATCTTAACCTCTACTGAGGGACTTACCTCTCGGCCTGGTTTGTCTACTATCCTTTCATCCACCTGGACGATCCCTGCCATTATCATGGCTTGGGCCTTGGATCGGGTCTCTGCCAATCCCCTTGAAACCATGAGTTGATCCAGTCTGATTTTCTTATGCGACATGATGATCAGGTGGCATGAACATGGAAAGCAACATAATTAATAGGACTCAGGTTCGTGGGCCTGATATGAGCTCCATAGCCTTACCATATATGCCCTTTGCGTCCAAACTATACTTCTCTCGCAAGGCTGTTAGCGGCCCGTGTTCTATAAATTTGTCCGGCAGCCCTATCCGCTTTATCTTCACTCCCTCCACTGCCAGGTCGCTTATTGTCTCTAGTACGGCGCTACCCAACCCACCGGCAAGCACATTTTCCTCCACAACAAGAAGCCTCTTCAGGTCACGGGCCAATTCTCCAAGCCTTTGGTCAAGGGGCTTTACAAATCTGCAGTTTATTACAGTTGCCGAGATTCCATCCTGGCCCAGGGTATCCGCTGCCTTGAGGGCAGGGGCTACCATACTACCAAGAGCGATTATGGCAAGATCCTCACCTTCCCTCAGCACCTCCCATTGGCCAATGGGGATGCTCACAAAACCATCATCAATGGGTACCCCCAGGGCCTTACCTCTTGGATAACGAATAGCAATAGGGCCGTTGTGCGCCAGTGCAGTAAAAAGCATGTGGCGGAGCTCATTTTCATCCTTTGGGGCCATTATGGTCATATTGGGTAGAGTACGCAAATAACTGATATCAAAATGGCCATGGTGGGTGGGCCCGTCTTCTCCCACCAATCCGCCTCTGTCAATGGCAAAGATCACCGGTAGATTTGGAAGACAAACATCGTGTATTATTTGATCATAGGCTCGCTGCAAGAAAGTGGAGTAAATGGCTACCACAGGCCTGAAGCCCTCCACGGCCAAACCAGCAGCAAAGGTTACAGCATGCTGCTCAGCAATGCCAACATCCATAAAGCGCTCTGGAAAGGCCTCTGAAAAAGGCACCAGCCCTGTACCTTCTGGCATTGCAGCGGTTATGGCAAACAGCCGCTCATTGCTGTGACCCAATTCTACCATCGTACGACCGAACACTTCCGTATATGTGGGTACCTTTTCTCCCTCGTCACTTTGTGGACATCCTGTGGCCACCTCGAAACATCCCACTCCATGATAGTGGGCCGGATCCTTTTCCGCTGGCTCGTAACCCTTTCCTTTTATCGTCAGGACGTGAACCAACACAGGGCCTCTAAGGTGTTTGATGTTTCGAAAAGTATCGATGAGATGATCGATACGGTGCCCATTAATGGGGCCGACGTACTTGAACTTGAATGCCTCAAACAACATCCCCGGGGTAAAGAACGTAATAAGTGAATCCTCGCTTCGCCTCAGCACGCTCAGGATATTCTCACCAACACCGGGTAGGGACCTAAAGAAATTTTCCATTTCCTTTTTGAACGTCACAAACCTCCGGCCGGTCATCTTTCTGCTCAGGAAGGAAGAAAGCGCCCCCACGTTAGGCGAAATCGACATGGCATTATCATTCAGCACCACAATCAAATCTTTCTCGGTCTCTCCAGCCTGATTCAGCCCTTCGAATGCCATCCCAGCGCTCATGGATCCGTCGCCTATGACCGCAATAACCTTTGAACTTTCCTTCTTCAAAGATTTCGCAGTGGAGATACCAAGTCCTGCGGATATTGAGGTGCTGCTGTGACCTGTATCAAAGGTATCATAAGGGCTCTCTTCTCTTTTTGGAAATCCACTAATACCGCCGTGTTGGCGGAGTGTGTGGAATCTTTCCCGCCGGCCTGTAAGCAATTTATGGGCATATGCCTGATGCCCAACATCCCAGATTATCTTGTCCCTGGGAGCCTCAAATACATAGTGCAGGGCAATGGTAAGCTCGACAACCCCCAGACTGGGTGCCAGGTGCCCGCCCGTACATGCTACGGTTTTTATGATCTTCTGTCGTATTTCCTGGGCGAGTTCCTCAAGTTCTTTAAGGCTGAGTTTTTTCAGATCGGCCGGGGAATCTATCTTCCCCAGGAAATGGTATTCCTGATCTTCTTTCATTTTTTCCTTCTTACAATATAATAGGCTATCTCACGAAGTGGGTCAGCCTTATTATCAAATATGCTCAGGGCAGTCACTGCCTCGCCGACCAGCGCGTTCTGAATCTCCTTGGACCTGGGTATGCCCAGCAAGGAGGGATAAGTGGCCTTGCCTTTTCTCGCGTCACTTCCCGTGGGCTTGCCCATGGCCTCCGGATCCCCCTCTACATCCAGTAAGTCATCAGATATTTGGAAAGCCAGGCCTATTCCTCTACCATAAGTCCGTAAGGCACTTACCTGATCCTCACTGCCTCCCCCTATTATCGCCCCACACAGCACTGAGGCTGTTATTAGGGCCGCAGTCTTATGCATATGGATGAAATCGAGCAGTTCTTTGCTCGCTTCCTTGCCCTCGGCCTGAATGTCTGCAACCTGGCCTGCAACCATTCCTCTGTAACCGGCCGCCTCCGCCACGATCTCCACCACTTTTATTATGGCCTCGGGCGGTATTCCCCTAATTGCCTCAGGTGAGCACATAAGCCGGAACGCCTCAGTCAGTAGCCCATCACCGGCCAGCAATGCTACTGCCTCTCCGAACACCATATGATTAGTAGGAACACCGCGGCGGAGTTCATCATCATCCATTACAGGAAGGTCATCATGTATAAGGGAGTATGTGTGAATGTACTCCAGGGCGCAGGCTGTTGGAACAGCCCGCTCCGCGGCTCCTCCTACTGCTTCTGCAGAAGCGAGACACAGGATGGGCCTAAGACGTTTTCCGCCAGCAAATAGGCTGTAACGCATGGCCTTTATAAGGTCCGCCGCCGGCCCCTCGTCTTCAGGCAGATACTGCTCCAGGGCCAGATCAATCATCCTTCTTTTTTCGCTAAGATACTCCTTAAGATCCATGTTTAACAGGCTGAAGCCCCCAATAAAGTTGATATCCTCTCATTGCATATTATTGTCCGTCCCCTTTTTCCCTCTCCCGTACATCAAAAGGTCTCTGAACATATTTCCCATTGTCTTCCTTAATCAGGATACTCACCTTTTTCTCCGCTTCGTCCAGTTTCTTGGAGCAGAACCTAGCAAGCTTCATCCCTTCTTCAAAGGCCTTTATGGACTCTTCAAGGGATAACTCGCCGCCCTCTAGCGATTGAACTATCTCCTCTAATCTTGCCATTGCATCTTCGAACTTTGTATCGGGCATAACTAACTCCTGGTATCACTGCCTCCGAAATCAATGTGGACGGAGTAAACCAATTTAATAACAGCAGAAGGTTTCAGACGCAGGACTATGACCCAGAAAATCGGGTTCTGAATAAGTCTAAACATTTCTGCCAATCCGTGTCAACGAAGGGATGTGCACCCACGGCCCTACTTCTTATCTTTCCATCGGAACTGGTCCTCTGAGGTTTCCTTTGTCTGACAAGTCATAGAGCCCTTTGCCAAGATCACCCCGACCTCATCACCCCTCTGTATTTCATCGTAAGAACGAATGATCCTCGCCTCGGGCAGCTTCATAGTAATGCTATAACCCCTGTCCAATATCGATAGGGGGCTCAAATCTTGTACCCTGTCTAGGAGGGCTTTTACTTGAGCTTGCTTTTCCCTAATTGTACTTTGTACAGACCAGGCCATGGACTCCACAGCCCGGTCGATCCTTTGAGACCATATTTCCAACTGCCTCACCGGGGAACAATGGAGCAGTTCTGCTAATACAAGCTCTAGATGCTTCCTTCGGCCCTCCAGGCCCCATTCGATTCCCCTGGTAAGCCTCCCGACAACCTCATCAAGCCTTAGCCACTGTTCATCAATACGTCTGCGCGGATCCTTTAACCTTGCTGTCAAACCTCCCAGCCGCTCCCGCTGGGTAGAAAGGAAATAGTTCATCTGATTGAGCATCCGTTCAACTAGCCCTGTAACTTGCTGTTTGAGTGAGTCTTTCTCTTTCACGAGTATTTCTGCAGCAGCAGAAGGAGTTGGCGCCCTAAGGTCCGCGGCCAAGTCGCAGATAGTGGTATCTATTTCATGGCCTACAGCCGAAACAACAGGCACCTTTGATCTGCGGATAGCATATGCCAGATCCTCCTCGTTGAAAGCCCAGAGATCCTCTAGTGATCCGCCTCCACGCGTGATAACTATAACATCCACATCCAGAATTTCGTTCACCACATTGAGGGCTTCTATGATCTCTGCCGTTGCCCCCTCTCCCTGCACCCGCACAGGCACCACGACAATCTCCAGGTTAGCAAATCTGCGGGCAATGACCTTCAGAAAATCCCTTATAGCCGCCCCTGTAGGAGAAGTTATCACTGCCACCCTTTGGGGTAAGAACGGCAATGGCCTTTTAAGCTCTCGATCAAATACGCCTTCGCTGGCCAGCTTCTTTTTCAGTTGCTCAAAGGCCAAGGCGAGGGCCCCAATCCCTAAAGGTTCCAGGTAATCAAGGACAATTTGATATTCCCCCCTTGGTGCGTATACACTGATCCGTCCGCGGGCAATGACCTTCATTCCATCTTCAGGCACAAATCTTAGGTAACGTATTTGGGGACGGAACATCACTGCTTTTATTTGGGCCTGGTCATCCTTGAGCGCCATATAATAGTGGCCGGATATGGGGGAGCGGAAATTGGATATCTCCCCTTCAACCCAAATAAAATCAAAGCCTTCCTCCAGTAGGGACTTGATCTCATTCGTCAGATCTGAAACCGTATATATTTTTGGGCCTGAGGTAATTTGGACGTCTTCTTCCAGATTCTCCATATTTTCCATCCTCACTCCCCTTTCTTTAATAATTGGTTCC
>CAZAKC010000104.1:0-6323 GCA_964485655.1 uncultured Desulfobacteraceae bacterium | reverse complement strand
GTGCCATAGGGGGCATATTCGGTCACTGGTAATCATCTTATTGGCTCCCCCGTCCCTTTTCGTTCAAGGTCTAGGCCCAGCTCAGGGTCATAATATACATCCACTACAGGAGGCATATTTCCCTCTTTAGGGCTGGCGCGCCCTTTTCTCACGAAGGAGTGATACCGTCCCCATCGAATCGGCACAAGTAACTCCACTGCACCTAGAGGATTATCGCTGGCTAAGCTCTGGTATTCCTCCTTCAGTCCGATGGGCAAAACTTCAACCCCATCGAATAGCCGATCGAAAGCCTCTTCCAGAGAGGGGTCTGAGGTATAGGGAATCAATGTGTCAAGAAAAGAGGCACGAAACTCGGCAGCAGTGCTGGCATATAGTTTTTTCCATCCTTTCAGGATTTCCCCCGTGTAAATTTCATCCAACCAAATTTGCAACTGGGCTTCGTCAAGAGGACGGTTTACATTTTGTGTTAACACCTCCAATGTCTTTTCTACAAGGCCGGGATCATAGATCCCATGGCCATCTACCGGCTGATCAAATACATAAACCGGGGCAATAGGAAGCCTGCGTCTTCTATTGACCCTTCCAAATCGCTGTATCAAGGCCTCAAGTGGAGCGGGATCAGAATAAATAGTGTCCATATCGATATTTAAGCTAACCTCCACCACTTGGGTGGATACAACCATTAAAGGCCTTTGATCCTTGCCCTCTGGTTCAGTTCTTCTCAGAGCTGCCCCAGAAACCAAGCGGCTCTCCTTGGTCAGCCGGTCTCTGCCGTTGAACCTGCTATGTAAAAGGATAATCTCTCCTTCCCTCGGTTTTTGTGGACTTTTCATCATAGCCCAGTAGACTGACTGCGCTCTGGGCACTGTGTTGCAGGTCACCAAGACGGCTTTACCTGAGTACCATTCCTCGCTGATCCTTGCAATATTCTGTTCATCTAACATGTCCCCCTGCAAAACGTGGATCTGGTGTCTGGAAAATGCCTTAAACAACTCGCGGGTGGCATTGATCAGCTCAGGGTCCCCAAGAGCCTCAATCACTTGTTCCTTGACAGGTGATGGTAAGGTGGCAGACATAACCATGAAACGTGCTCCCCACCCCTCTCGCAGATATTTCAAGGTCTCGAGAATCATAGCGAGACGCTTGGGCTCATACGCATGTATCTCGTCGAAAATAAAGGCTCCCTGGGCATAATCTGTAAGCATGGCCTCATGGCCCCTTAACCGATACACAACCTTGAGCATTTGATAGGGACTGAACACACTCACGGGTTGGACATGGAGCCTGGCAAGATCCCTAAGCGATCGAGCAAGCCGTGTAGCTTCTCCGGGTGAATAATCCTGGTCCATGAAACGTCGATATAATGCAACCAATGCCCTGCTGTGGATCAGACTCACTTGACGTGGAAAAGCGGACTGAAGACGATCGAACATCGCGTTCATGCTGGCCTGATAAGGTAGTGTGTAGAACAGGCGCGCCAACCCCGATTCGCGACGCTGTTTTTGGTAAGCTGCCCATAGAAGAGCTGCTTCGGTCTTGCCACTGCCCGTGGGGGCCACCAGGAGCGCTGAGCCTAAGGTCTTTGCTGCCTTTTGTTGGTGATCATACAAAGAATCCTGGTCCAGAGAATACACCTTCAAAATTCTCTCGGAGCTCAGGTCAATGCTTTGTCTCGCCTTAATGCGGGCAGAGGCAGTATGATCGGCAATCATCAGGTGGCCCCGCAGCAGAAAGCCGGCAACTGTGGATAAAGTTTCGTTTCTCGATTCAAGATCATTGACCAATTCACGATAACAGCCAAGCCAATGCCTAATTCTGCGTACTCCTTCATTTTCTATTTTTGAAATGGCTTCATCCCATGGCGGTGGAGACGGAATACTGCCACCGAATAGAGCCATATTATCTGGATTCTTTAATAACTGTTTAGCCTCGTGGTGCTGCCATTGCCACAGGATCCTGCACGTCTTTTGATCCACTTCGTTTGCCAAATCCTGAAGAGGATCATCTTCCTCATGAAGCCCAAACGGATAAAGTTCAAAGATCTCATGGGCATCCTTGTGATGCGAGACAATGGTTGCTGCAAGCCATGTGGCTTCTTTGGAATCTAGCCCCGCACAGCACC
This sequence comes from uncultured Desulfobacteraceae bacterium, assembly GCA_964485655.1. Classification (GTDB taxonomy): domain Bacteria; phylum Desulfobacterota; class DSM-4660; order Desulfatiglandales; family Desulfatiglandaceae; genus B111-G9. Next base: position 4,201 of record CAZAKC010000104.1, on the reverse strand, counting down.
AATCTACCCAAAGAAGTGACAGCACTTCGTGGCGGTGATGCCATACTTGGCCTCCTCTCAACATACGCTGAAAAGACGCTGCCGATTTTCCCCAGTCGTGCAGCCACCCTGCACATAGCAGTATTAGCCAAAGCCTAGGTATATCGAATTGATGGTGTAAGTCAGGTCTCAGCCGGGCCAGGGTTTTCAACCCTTCAACTAGATTCATTGTATGCTCTCGGAGACCTTCTCCTTGGCTGGCCCCCGGTTCTGGACTCTTGGCCCATATCCTATTTAGATCTTTATACGAGTCGATGGACGCTATCATTCTCTCCCACCCAGCTATGAAGGGGTACGCCTAATGGATCCGCATTTATCTTAGGGGCTGTAGGATCAATCCAATACCTTGGCACTGGATCTTCTGCAAAATGGAGGAATTCTCGAGTATGGACTCGTCTATGAAGTACAACATACCTGGCAAATTGAGGTTCCCTCCATTGCCTGTAGTCCAGGAAACGCGGCATGGTCACCACCTGGCCTACACCTGTATGTCTTGTAAAACTGTATGGAGCAAGGGTATGCTCGAAATAGGCGTGTTCTCTCCTCTTCAGGGAAATAATTTCAATATGCCGATACACAAACAGATCCTGAGACCGGCCCAGTACCACAGGATATCTGGGATGCCGGAAGGCATCAATCCATTGGGGCTGATTAATGTAAATCGTCAAACTAGGGTAGGCGAGAATCTCCCTTCTGAAGGGATTGATCCTTCCTTCTAATACTTTGGGGTCCTTGGATCTCGGTAAACGCCCCTTTCCAGGTACTACCACGTGAATATGCTCCATATCTTCAAAAGTGCCTTTGTAGCTAAAGTAAACACCAAACAGGACTCCAGTGGGATCAAACCATTCCCCTAGAGCGCTGCAAATATGACCATATATGGTCGCTGGAGGCGGCATCCTGAAAGTGGGCTGGACACCCTGCATAAAATGAGGGTACCTGAACGACGTAGTTAATCCCTCTGCTATAATCTTTAGAACCTCCATGTCAAACTCCTACAATAGCGAAGACCCTTCTGTCGGACCGTAATGCCTCGGGAATCATAAAAGCCACTCTTGATTTTTGTCTTCTTTTAATGACTCGGCCATCTTCATAAAGGCATTCCTTGGATGTAAGACTTTTATCGTATCAGAAAAGGATGCGAGCGGACCGCCTTCAGACAGGGCTTTTTCGAACCGTTTGCGTTCTTCATCTAAATATCCCTGGGTCCATCCGACAAACACATCTGAGAGGATATCATCCCCAAAAACCTCAATTACCTCTTTCACAGCTTCTATTTTTACTACCGGCCTATGCCGTGCATCTGCATCTACCACATGGCCGAAAATATGGTTTCCGCCCCTGGTAACCGCCAGAAAAACCAAATCCGGACTCACATCTGTATAATGGATAGCTTGCTTGGCTCCCCCGTCCAGGTGAGCAAGGCCTTCGAAGAGTGCGCTCACCCGCCGGACCCGCTCATCAATGGGCAATCTGTAAGCTCTTTCCTTCTCCAAGTGTTCCAACCCTTTTTCCTCAGCCTCCTTTACCCTCTCCTGGTCCAAATTGAGGTATCCGGTTTTCTGTTGGTAAGTGAAAGTACCTGCTGCATGAAGATCCAGGGAAAAAAGTCCCTTCAGGGTCGTTTTATAAAACTGGTGTTCGTGTGGCACGGGATCGCCTTCCTGGCGCGCCATTACTCCAAAATCGTCAACCACTCCTGTTGGAGAGAGGGAGACCAGTGTGCTCACACGAAAAGGGGACACCCTGGTAACTGTCTCCTTTGTGGGAGTCTCCCCTGTCCGGGTCTCATCTGCCTCTCTCGCCGCCTTTGCTGACTCCCGTTTAGACGGTGCCCTCATATACCCGAGCAAGTCATCATCCCAATATCTCAAGGGATTCGCATCAGTATAGGCAACCTTCTCTTCCCGATACACAGGCGCAGAAATCCATCCCCAATTGCCCCGCTCCAGGGTCTTCCGAAGCCAGTAGCGGAACGCTTGGGCTGAAACATATGGGTACCCTCCTTCCCTGGTGGGGATCATTTTTACGCCTACAGTGTTGTCCGTTCTGGAGCCAGGTATTTGCCCTAAGTTGTTCAATGCCGATGCGGGAGCATCAATAAGAAACATTCCAGTCACAAAAGCCATAGCAACCCTCCTTAGCTATTAGGTTTTTGATAAATTATGCCAAATTATCCAACCACCGCCTCGCCACCTTCTTCTGCTTCACCCAGTGCCTCTTCATGTGCCTTGATCCAGCCGCTTTTATAGAGTTGCTCTATCATGCGAATGAGCACAAGATCCCGGGCAAGCCTCCAATCCTGCTGGGGCAAATTTTCTCCTTGTTCAAAAACTGCTATGAATTGATCGAATGTGACAAGTGGGGCTTGCCCTTTGCGAATGCGGTCCTGACTTGCCTTGATCAGGACAAGGCGCAAATCTCCATATCGGTTCGTTGTCAAGAAGGTGTGGAAAAATCGGCGATCGTTTTCTTCTCTAATGTAATCTGCAAGTGTATCACCCAAGGTTTTGATATGTTCAATTCTGGTTTGGTCCATAAGCACCACCTTTCTCAAAAATTGTTCCGTTAGGGGCCACGAAATCATATCTACTTCAGCCCGTATTGAGTACCCTGGCCGTGGATCCCCTTGCTTTTTTGTCCGAAGGGGTGTCCTGAGGAAATAGGTACGGATAAACTGATATGCATTGTCAGGTAGCTGCAGCAGATCTTCATACAAAGTATTGTAACGTGGTTGCCGAGGCTCGAGTGATCCCTTCTTTCTTTTGCGAGCTATTACTATTTCCCAGCCACGCTGCCTGAGGCGATTCCATTGTTTTCTATACTTGGGAGTTAAGGCCACCTTGACAAAGGCCCCAACCTCAAGAGGGAGATGATAGATTGCCAAATCAGCTCCCTGTCCGCTGTTTGTTAGATGGTATGCGGTAAGTGAAACAGGAACTCCAGGGTCATACCCTGCATGCAAGCGCTCATCTTCGATCTCCAACAAACTCCTAACCAGCAATGTCCCAGCTCTGTGATCGGGCTCAGGGATCTTTTTCAGACCAGCCGCTTGGGCTGCAAGGATATGTCTTCGGTTTGTCTGCAGGAACCGACCTGCAAACCGTACCATTAGGTCACTGTCGTCGCTATGGACGGCCAGTAATCTACCTCCTACTTTAGCGCATCCAAGGGGGAACGCCTGGATTGCAAATAGTGCTATCCCAGAAATGGGAATCCCCGCATCTCCATAAGGGTGAAAGTTTATTGCCCCCTCTCCCGTTACAAGGGGAATGTGTTGTCGGAAGGCCCTTCCCGGAGAGAGTTTGTTCTTATCATCCAGTGCCAGGCCGATTGCCGGAAGCCCGGTGAACACACACCTTTGCTCAGCAAGTGTAGGGGTCCCAGGTCTGTATCCGCGAAGGACCCGCTCAGCATAGGCCTCACGTCTCTCAGGGCTTTTTTCAAAAGCTGGCTGCGTATACCCGCTGTTTGGAAAGGCCACAGTCAAAAAAGACTTGAGTGGGTTTACCACATAGTTCTCGGCCATGTAATCGGCAATGGCCTCATAATCTTCTTGGGATAGATCCTCGGGCCTGCGCTTGCCCGCAAAGGCCGTGATCGTGGCAAGCCCAATATCCACCAAAGGGTGGCCCGTGAATTCCGGCATTCCATCACCTCCTTTCACTCAAGGGGTTGAACAAGTGTCCAATTTACAGCAAGCTCTCCCTCATGGCTCAGCCCTCATATTCTCTTCTGCCGCGCTATTTCCCGCATTGTTTGGAGGTCCAATATCTCGGCCACTTCGTACCTGGGAGGAACAGTGTCCGGTATCTGTCTCAACCGCAGGTGCGCCGGGAAGTACCCGCAACGTCCGTGCAACTCGGCCAACAAGGCCACGGCTACGAAGTGGAGCGACGGGGGATTTACTAGCAGCGGCAGCGACTGGCACTCCGCGCGGGAAAGCTCCGTCTGGTCCGCCAGCGGCACCACCCGGAGCACCAGCGGCTGTTGGGGGTCGATCTGGCTGTGGATCTCCACCACCCGCTCCACCGTCTGGCCGGTGAGGGCTGGGGTGGGGGTCCTCCCTGTTCCAGCGCCGGTAGCAGTGGGCCAGATATGTGATGGGCCCGGTGAGGCGCCGGGTGAGAGGCCGAGGCCCATGAAGTGGTAAGTGCCCATT
>CAZAKC010000103.1:0-6338 GCA_964485655.1 uncultured Desulfobacteraceae bacterium | reverse complement strand
AAAGGCCTGACCCTGGAAATATCATTACCTCTTTGCCCTTTGCACCCTGGTAAAGATTCCCACTCTCTTTCACTGCAATATTGGATAGAAACCCGCTCAGGATGCATTTGTGGATTCTTTCATAAAGGGACGCGTCAGGATTAGTGGAACTACTTTTTCCCCGCGTGTATCCATACTCTTTTAGGGCCCCTATCAACTGATTATAAACGTCTTCCCACTCCCGCATCCTTAGGTAAGAGAGAAAATGATCGCGACAAAATTTCCTCTTAGAAACACCTTGCTCACTTCTTTTCCCGACCTCCCTGTAAGCATTCCATATCTTCAGCAGAGTGAGGAAATCTGAATCTGGATCTTTAAATGGCAACCGGGACTGGTCAGCTTCGTACGCTTTATCCGGAGGTCTTTCCCTAGGATCCTGTATGCTGAGGATTGCCCCAATGACTGCCACTTCTCCAAGGCAATCCCTGTTACGGGCCTCCAGCAGCATTTTGGAGATCCTAGGATCAAGTGGAAGGCGGGCCATCTTTCTGCCCATATTAGTCAACCGCACCTGATTACGATCCCTTTTGACAGCTCCCAGCTCCACCAAGAGTTCAAAGCCATCCTTTATACTCCTTGGATTTGGTTTATCTATAAAAGGGAATGATTCTATCCGCCCAAGGCGCAAATAAATCATCCTCAGGATCACTTCTGCGAGGTTCGCGCGCAGTATTTCAGGCACCGTGAATGTAGGCCTACCTTCAAATTCGTCCTGAGTGTAAAGACGGATGCATACACCCTTCTGGACCCTTCCGCATCTGCCTTTTCTTTGCTCTGCGCTTGCTCTGGATATGGGAGAGATGGGGAGGCTTGTCGTCCTAGTACGCGCCACATATCTGGAAATCCTCGCAAGGCCAGTATCCACGACATATTTGATGCCTGGTATTGTCAGCGAGGTCTCGGCGACATTTGTGGCCACCACTGTCCTTGGCCCTTTTACGGTATAGATTTTTTTTTGCCTGGATCTAGGAAGTCTTGCGAAAAGAGGCAGAATATTTTGTTTCTGATCCAGTCTCCCCTCCAGCCGCTGGCAAGTCTCTAAAATATCTTGTTCTGTGGGCATGAATACCAGTATGCCGCCAGTAGGGTCATTACGTCTGATCCGCTCAACCGCATCCACAGCCATATCCACATACGTAGCATCCTCAAGGTGGCCGGATGTTAAATCCTCTGAAGCGTATATCACTTCTACAGGAAATACCTTCCCGCTTACCTCTATAACCTGGGCATTATCAAAGAAAGAGGAAAACTTTTCTGTCTCCAGAGTTGCTGAGCTTATTATCACTTTCAGGTCACTGCGATACGCCAATACACGCTTCAGCAGCCCCAATAGGAAATCTATGTTCACGCTCCTTTCATGGGCCTCGTCTATTATTATGGTGTCATATTGGTAAAGGTTTCGATCCCCCTGGGTTTCTGCCAACAGTATACCGTCAGTCATTATCTTTATGTATGCGTTGGCAGCAGTTCTGTCGCTGAACCTTATTTTGTACCCCACCGTGGCCCCCAATTGCTCGCCTAACTCTTCTGCAATCCTGTGGGCAATCGTGATGGCTGCTATCCGCCTGGGCTGAGTACATCCAATCATGCCTTCAATTCCCCGACCCGCTTCCAGGCACATTTTCGGAATCTGGGTGCTCTTGCCTGAACCTGTCTCCCCAGATATTATCAGTACCTGATTCCTCTTAATGGAACTTACAATGTCATCTTTCTTAGAGACAATGGGAAGATGCTCAGGGTAGACAATCTGAGGGACATTGGAGGCTCTCTCAAGCCTTCGGCGGAGCCTCTGTTGTTCCCGAACCGCGGCTTTGGGTGGGGATTTTTCCAGTTTTCTAATACGGCCTTGCCAATTTCGCCTTACCATTCCTAAAGGACCTCGTCTAAAATTAATCCTTTGGTAAGGTGAAAACAAGAGGGATTCCTAGAGCGCCAAGGACAGAACTGATAAAATACGTGTTACGCAGGCCTACCAGATCCCCAAGAAACCCCACAACGACCACAATAGCAGAACGTGATATGAAGGACATCATCATGAACATTCCGTTGGCCGCTGAGGGACTCGTTTTGGCATGTTCCTGCACAAGAGCCAGCATTACGGGAGTGGTAGAAAGGATACTCATGCCCGTGAAGAAAAGAGCAATAAGCCGAGTCCAGTGTTCTACCCAGGCAAAGAGAAACAACATAACAGGGGCTGCTAGGAGAGAAGCAAAGAGGATTTTTCTCCGTCCGAAGCGATCACTGAAAGGCCCGGCGCCCATAACCCCAAGTACGCCTGCAAACTCGAATAAAGTGAGGGCCGCACCTCCCATCCATATATTTCCTGTCTCTGCCTTAATGAATGTAGGGAGGAAAGCAGCCATGGAGGCATGCATAAAACCACGGGCAAATAAGATACCTGTAAGTGGCAAAAGCACAAACTGCATTTCTTGCCACGTTGCCCACAAAGAAATATCCTGGGGCCTGTCAACCCTTATGGGTACGTCTCGGAATTTTATAAGTAGTAACGCAGAGGCACCCAGTCCAACGACCATTACCGGATAAATTCCCTCCAAACCAAACAGAGACACTGCTCCCACCGCAGCCAGAGGGCCAAGGGTACGTGCTAATTCTCCACCTGTCATGAAAAAACTCATACCTCTGCCTTTTTTGTCCCCGGCCAGGCGCGAAATCATAACCGGAGCCGGCACATGGAAGAGGGAAACGCTCACTCCAGCTATGAACAGTAACAGTAGTAATGTCACGTAGCTTGGCGCCATCCCTATCAAGCTCATACATGCAGCAGTAAGACCGGGGGCCAGGACTATAAACAACCGTACACTAACCCGGTCTGCTATTTTGCCAATATAAGGATTCATAAGGGCAGGGACCTGCATTGCGGTGGAAAGAAAACCTGCCTCTGAAAGAGACATGGACAGCTTTTTTATTAACAGGGGCAAGAGGGGGGACAGGAAACTCGAATAGATATCGTGGATAAAATGGGTAAAAGAAAGCGCAAGGATCAAGCCTCCTTTATATTCACTGCCATGAGGCAGATTGTTTTTCGATTTCCATGGCTCGGTCTGCTTCTGCATCATTCACACCTGGACGCTACTAAACAGGGTACCGTTCCTATTGTTTCCCGGCTGCCTAGGCCTAGTCTCCTTACTATAAAGAAATAGCACTTGCAAACAAAAACCAGGCTCAGCATACCATTAACAAACCCCTTGATCCATCTAGTATTGGTGTGATAAGTATCCACGAAGATTCAATTTTACTGGCGAATAATGACTAGCATACAGAAATCTCAGAAAGGAGAATAATCCCATGGCCAGCGTCAATAAAGTAATCCTCATCGGAAACCTGGGAGCAGACCCCGAACTCCGCTATACCCCCAGCGGCACTCCCGTGGCTACCTTTAGCCTAGCCACAAAGGAATATTGGACAAATAAGGAGGGGGGAAAGGAAGAACGCACAGAGTGGCACAGGATAGTGGCTTGGGGAAGGCTAGGAGAAATATGTGGAGAGTATCTCCATAAAGGAAGACAGGTTTATGTCGAGGGAAGGATCCAGACGCGAGCGTGGGAAGATAGAGACGGTAATAAACGGTACACTACTGAAATCGTAGCTCAGACCATGCAAATGCTAGGTCCTGGAGGGGGTAGAAGAGAAACTGTGGGGCAGGTGCAGGAATTTCCTGTAGATGAACCTCCTGATATACCCGATGACGACATCCCTTTCTAGTTGAAATCGCTATTAAGATTTTTCCTCGTCTGAACCTTTGTCTTTGTCTTGTTTAGGGGCTGATAGCTCTTCCTGGGCCTCCTGTGTCGCCTTTTTGAAATTTTTGATACCCTTGCCGATGCCACTCCCAATCTCGGGAAGCTTACCGGCCCCGAAAATTATCAGTATGATAATCAATATAATTATAAGCTCTGGCATCCCAATACCAAACATAACGTGCCCCCTTCAAATCACATAGCTATTCGTCAAACTCTTCCGTAACCCTTTGAAATTCGGGCGAATCTTTAAATGCCTTCAGTGCTTCCTGGTAATCCACCCAGGCTGACCACAGCTTGCGCCATTCCTCTTTCTGCCAAAATAGTTCCGGAGTCTGCTGGTTCGTGGAAATCCGTATAAAATCTTCAAATTCAGAGCCACAACTCTCACACAGATTGAACCCGTCGCTTGATGAAAATAATGAGTGAGACACCTCTTTTTTGCTTAGATATCTTCCGCACATACTGCACTTGAGGTTGCAAAATGCACATTGTACTGTACGTCTGACAGATCTAATTCTATCCCTGTACAGTTCTGCCCGCTTCTTGTCCTGTTTTGTTTTAAGGCGATCGCCAATGTGAAGAACCTTTGTCATCTCCGGCCAGCTAATAAAAATTAAGGATTTACGCCCTTAAAATGTATCCTAGCACCCGCTCAGGCCGGAGTCAAGAAAACCCGCGCCTATTAGCCTTCCATAACTTCTTTTGCAGTCTTACCCAGCTCTGCCAGATTGACCACGACGGTAATTCCAGCCGCCTCCAGGGCCTTAATTTTGTCCTCTGCCTTACCCTGCCCCCCGGAAATGATCGCTCCAGCATGGCCCATACGCCTGCCCGGGGGAGCAGTCCGGCCTGCAATGAACGCCAATGCGCGCTTGGGAAATTCCGATCTGATATATTCTGCCGCTTCTTCCTCCGCAGTGCCTCCTATCTCTCCGATAAGTACCACACCTTCCGTCTGAGGGTCATCCTTGAAAAGTTTCAGGTGATCAATAAAGCCCGTGCCTATTATCGGGTCTCCGCCTATTCCTATACACGTGGACTGCCCGAGTCCTGCCTTGGTGAGCTGATCAACCACCTCATAGGTCAGAGTTCCGCTCCGGGAGATTACCCCCATAGATCCTTTCCTGTGAATAGGACCAGGCATAATACCCACCTTTGTCTTCTCAGGGGAAATTATTCCCGGACAGTTGGGCCCGATAAGCACGATCCCCTTCTGCCTGACAAAATCAACCACTTTCACCATATCGAGCACAGGGATACCTTCAGTGATACAGACTATTACTTTTATTCCAGCAGCGGCGGCTTCCATAACAGCATCAGGAGCAAAAGGTGCCGGAACGAATATGCATGACACATTGGCTCCCTCACGTTCCACCGCCTCTACCACCCTGTTCATCACCGGCACCCCTTCAACCACTTTCCCTCCCTTGCCAGGGGTAACCCCTGCTACTATCTTTGTACCGTAAGCCAGCATCTGCTGCGTATGGAATCTCCCTTCCCTGCCCGTAATCCCTTGAACAACAACTCTACTGTTCTCATCGACCAATATACTCATTGTGTTGCTCCTAGCCCTGTCGTTTTACTTCCTTTGCCACTAGCTCCGCTGCCTCGGCCATATCTTGTGCCACTAGAAAATCAAGGTCTGAGTCCTCCAAAATCCTGCGGCCTTCCTCCACATTCGTGCCCTCCAGCCGTACGATAAGGGGCACCTTGATATCTGTCTTCTTCGCAGCAGCAAGTACTCCACGTGCTAGCACGTCACACCTTAGTATGCCTCCAAAGATGTTGATTAAAATGGCCTTTACTCTCTCATCCTTCAGAATAATCTCAAAGCCTTTTGTTATCATCTCCTCGCTGGCTCCACCACCGACATCCAGAAAATTGGCAGGCTCTGCCCCCGCGAGCTTGATCACATCCATGGTGGCCATGGCCAGACCTGCGCCGTTGACCATTGCACCGATGTTGCCATTGAGCCGGATATAGTTAATATTGGCTGCCTCAGCCATAACCTCAAGGGGATCCTTCTCCCTAGGATCATCAAGCTCAGCTAGGTCCTTGTGCCGATAAAGGGCATTGTCATCAATGCTCATCTTGGCATCAAGGGCAATTACTCCTCCCTGTTTTGTGATGACCAAGGGGTTTATTTCAACCAGGCTACAGTCGTTTGCCACAAATAGCTCATAGACCTTTTTCATGACAACGCTAAGCTCTTTTATTTCCTCGCCAGAGGGAGGTGGCGATAACCTGTAAATTAGATTTCTGGCCTGGTACGGCATCCAGCCCGACGCCGGCCTTACCGGTTCCTTAAAAATAAGGTCAGGCGATTGCTTGGCCACCTCCTCGATTTCCATGCCGCCCGACGGACTGAATATCATCGTAGGGCAGGCAAGTTTCCTGTCCACTGTCACCCCAAGGTAGAATTCGCTTTCTATTTCCACTCCCTCTTCGAGCAGGACCTGGTGCACCCTGACGCCTTCTGGAGTTGTCTGGGGGGTCACGAGGGGCTTGCCAAGTATATCAGAAGCAGCCGATTTGGCT
>CAZAKC010000102.1:0-6524 GCA_964485655.1 uncultured Desulfobacteraceae bacterium | reverse complement strand
CCAGCACGGCCCCAAACCAGCTCCCCAGCCCCCCCACTATGCAAACTGCTATGGCTAGAATCAGCACATTATATCCGGCCTCCACCACAATATTTCCCAAAGGAAGGAGTAAAATGGCTGCAAGAGCAGCGAGGGCAGAACCGAGCACCATCGCCACCACAGCCATCAGATCCGAGTCAATTCCCAGCATCAGAGATGCCCTCTCATCCTGCGCCATGCCCCTCAGGGCGAGGCCAATCCTGGTCCGGCGAGTAAACACCCATAAGAAAATGACGACACAGCCGCCAATTGCCACGACTATTATTCGCTGATAATCTATAGGCACACCCCAGATCATAACGCTTCCTTCAGCGAACACGGGAAGCGTATAGGTCAGCCCCTTGAAACCTCCCCACCTAAGGCCCTCCAGTATTGCAAGACCCATTGCGTACGATGCAATTATCTCTGATATCGCCATCCCCCGAACCCTGAAAAGAATGAACTGATACATGAGGCCGCCAATCAGCCCGGTGATTGCCATTGAAAGCACGATACTCACTGCATAGTTGAGACCCAGCCCCTTCAGGAACGTCCAGGTTATAAATCCGGCAACAACATAAAGGGCGCCGTGTGCGAAATTGGGTAATCTGCTGATACCATAAACAAAGGCAAAGCCCAATGCTATCAATGCAAGGGAAATACTATTTATGATCCCATAGATAATGATTTCCATTGGGTGCTCCTGAGCACTCCTTCAGTGACTAGTATTTTTTGGGGTAATAATCTTCCGGATGGTTATGGGGGAGCGGCGTAATTCAGCCGATCCCCTTCCGGCATTACTTCTTCATCCACGGAGGCAGAAGTATCTCACCCATTGCAATAGATTTGGGGAATACCACTACCCTTTTGCCTGCCTGCCACTGGAAGATGGTGCCAACGGCGCCCTTCTTGGGGTCAAGGCTCGGGATAACCTGATGGCTTTTGGCATCAAAACGGATCCTACCATATACTCCCATCATGTTTGTTGCCTCCAAGGCCTTAACCACTTTGTCAGGCTCCAGGGAGCCAGCCCTTTCAATGGCAGCTTTAAGCACATAGGGGGCCATGTAGCTGCTCGAAGTGCCATAGCCCTCAGGCTCAAGCCCCCACCTTTTTTTGTATGCATTGACGAATTTCATGGTCCACGGCGTGGCATTGGAAGGCGCATTACCCGCATTGACAACATTTGCCAGACAATACTCTCCCTTTCCTTCTGTTGCCTTCCAGAACCCCGGTTGCTCTGCAGCGGAAATAATTGAGCCAAATGGAAGGGCAGGCACTTTCATATCATACCACTGTTTCAACAAAATGGAGGTCTGGGGCATATCCATCCATATTAGAATCACCTGAGCCTTTTTTCTGCGGGCCTTGAGAAGCCCCATTGAGAAATCCGAGGTCCCGGTTGGGTAAATTTCTTTCCCAAGGACCTTCCAACCTTTCTTCGCCATGATTTTTGCTATGATACCCCCTCCTGCCCTGGCGTGAGCCACATCCTGTATCATAATAAACAGCCTGTTAAGACCATACTTTTTCCCCAACCCTATAAGGCAGGGAATTATCTCGCCGCCCACCATCCATTTGGCCTCGCCGGTAATTCTGAAACAGTATTTGTACTTGTCATAGTTCTTTGCAACCCTCGCATGATACTTCGGGGTGAGCACACCGGTGGTGAGGATGGAGACCTTTTTATACTTTGAAAGAAGATCCATCGCTGCCAGCGCCGCCTCGGACCTCACGGGTCCGCCCATGATAAAATCCGCCCCCTTTTCCAGGATCAGTTTTTCCACCACCAGCAGGGCCTCGCTGACAGGCACACCTGGTTCGAGGTCCCTTGTGTCCATTACCTCGACCTTAAATGGGCGTTTAACACCACCGACATTAACCCCACCTGCTGCGTTAATCTCTTCCACTGCCAGTTTGATGCCCCGCTCAGCATCCCAGCCATAGAGGAATGCTGTTGACAACGGGCACCCGATTACAATTGGCTTCTGTGCTTTTGCCACAGTAGGTGCAAAAGAAAAAAGACCCAGCAGGGCGATCGCCAGAACTAGCGCTAATAGTTGTTTCAACTTCCCCATTTTTAACCTCCTTTTCTGACAGTTTTTGGTTTATAGCCCCCAAACGTCACATATACTGATTCTTAAAGTGGGTGACGGCACCTGTATGTTGGGATAGCGGGCGAGCCCAAGGTCGCCCCGTCACTCCTGGAAACCAAGACGGTATTAAGTGATGGCCTCTCAGGGACGGAACAAGGAAATGAATGCTTTCCAAAAAACGATAGGCGACGAACAGATTGAATGCCATTCATCATCAAAAGAAATTACGGGCTTTGGGTAGTGGATGTCAAGCCAAAACAGTGGATGCACGCAGCCCGTATTGACTTCAAGTGACAAATGATTAGATTTTGGTAAAAAAGACGCTCAACCCACGTTGCCCTAGTGCGTCGCTTTACATTATGAAGCTTACAAAGGGCGAGGGGGTGTTGTATTTGGCGCTTTGACTTATTTAATTTCACGATTGCAAAGGCTCATAAATGGCTGGTAAGGACTATTACAAGATTCTCGGCGTATCCAAGAATGCCTCCCCAGAAGAGATAAAGAAGGCCTACCGGAAGCTGGCTCTCAAGTACCACCCTGACCGCAACAAGGGAAATAAGGCCGCAGAGGCCAAGTTTAAGGAAATAAATGAGGCCTACGCGGTGCTGAGTGACCCCGAAAAAAGAAAACAATACGATACATTTGGCGCTGAAGGATTTCATAGCCGCTTCTCCCAGGAAGACATATTCAGAGGGTTTGACTTCAACAGTATTTTCAAGGAATTCGGATTTGGGGGGGGTGGTGCCCACAGTTTTTTTAGCGAAATATTTGGCGGCGCCATGGGTGGGGGCCGCCAGGACTTTTACTCTGAGCAAAGCCCATTTGGTCATCCCTTTGGTGGGTATCAGAAGAGGAATCGTGGGATAAGGGGTCAGGATCTGGTCTACGAGCTCACAATGACCCTGGAGGAAGTTGCCAAAACCACCACAAAGGTGATCACATATCCAGTAGATGGGCGGACCGAGAAGGTCTCGGTAAAGGTGCCAGCCGGAATAGCCAGCGGACAAAAATTGAGGCTGCCCGGAAAAGGACAGCCTGGAATAAATGGTGGTCCACCAGGAGACCTTTATATCCAAGTAAGGATACTTGAGCACCCGACATTCAGGAGACAAGGTGATGACTTGTATCTAAAGAAACCCATTAAGTTCTCCGAGGCCGTGCTGGGCACTGAAGTCGAAGTTCCCACCATTGATGGGAAAACCCTTAAACTTAAAATACCCCCCGGCACACAGGGCAATGCCAAGTTCCGTTTGCCTGGCTATGGCCTTCCTCACATGAAAGGTAGCGGTCGCGGAGACGCATTCGTGGAGGTAAGGATAGAGGTGCCCAAAAAACTTACTAAAAGGCAGCAGGAACTCATAGAACAGCTTTCCAAACAAGGTTTATGATCTTAGGTTGTTATGAAGGCTCTTTGCGTATTTTCAGGCGGCCTTGACAGTATGCTTGCAGCCCAGGTTGTCAGGGCGCAGGGAATCGAGGTCCTTGGGCTTTTTTTCAGCACACCATTTTTTGGCCCTGAACGAGCCCTCAAATCCGCCAGGTCCATAAATCTGCCCCTAAATGTTGTTGACATTACTGGCCCTCACCTTGAAGTGCTCAAAGCACCTAAGCACGGTATGGGAAAGCACATGAACCCATGCATCGATTGTCATGCCCTTATGTTCAGGATAGCGCGCCAGATGCTGGAGCAGCAAGGTGCCAGCTTTGTCATATCCGGAGAGGTACTAGGCCAGAGACCAATGTCGCAAAACAAGCAGAGCCTCCATGTGGTTGCGAAGGAAAGCGGCCTCGGGCGTCTGCTGTTGCGCCCCTTATCGGCGAAGCACCTGCCCCCAACAATACCAGAAGAAAAGGGATGGGTAGATAGGGAAAATCTTCTTGATATAAAGGGCCGATCGAGAAAACTCCAGATGGAACTGGCAGAAAAGTTCGGTCTTAAGGATTACCCTTCACCCGCGGGAGGCTGTCTGCTAACAGATGAGATATTCGCTCGCCGTCTGAAGGACCTATTGTCAGGCGATCATGTGTCAAGGGAGCAGATAGAGAGCTTGAAATTGGGCAGGCATTTCCGCTTGAGTCCTACTGCAAAAGTGGTTGTTGGAAGGAATGAGAAGGAAAACAGGGCTATAAAATTCCTTATGAGGCCAGGGGATATCCTTTTTTCCTGTCAATCAGTGCCTGGGCCCAACGTACTGTTATCAGGGGACCGGCAACCAAATATCTTGACAACAGCAGCAAAAATAACAGCAGCTTACAGCGATGCCAAAACATCAGACCTTGTGGCTGTAAAGGCCACCCAAGACGGCACAGAAACCATCTTCTGGGTTAAGACACCTGAGAAATCTCAATTCCGGCATTTGATGATATGATAAGAGATGAAAGATCCAAGGCGTAAGGCCAGGAAAAAGGTTATCAGGACATCCTCAGAAGCCTTCTGATAAAGGATTTCTTTTTGATTTCGTCA
This sequence comes from uncultured Desulfobacteraceae bacterium, assembly GCA_964485655.1. Lineage (GTDB taxonomy): Bacteria > Desulfobacterota > DSM-4660 > Desulfatiglandales > Desulfatiglandaceae > B111-G9. Next base: position 1,946 of record CAZAKC010000102.1, on the reverse strand, counting down.
AGCCTTTTTAGTTCACTGTCCAGGATACTTTCTTCTCTCTGGATTTCGATCTGAATCTTCTCCTTCTTCTGCTTCAGAGTATGTTCCCTCAACTTTAGCTCAATAAGCTTTACTTTATCGTCTCTCCCAAGCTCTTCGCCTTTGTTTTCCAGTGACCTTACCTCTTGTAATGTCTCCGAAATAAGCCTCGAAACTTTGGATAAAGCACTGTGCTTCTCCTCAATCATGGCCTTCACATTTCCCACCTCTACCAGCACATCCTTTTCTGTTTCCATTGTGGCAAATAAAATTACAAAGGTAATAACGGCCGCTGCAAGAACCGCCAATACAATCCTGGTGAGTACCTTATACGTAGTCACAACCGAATGGGCAAGGAACTTCACCCTGTCATAGAGCTGTATAAGAAAGTCTCTTTTTCGGTATTTATCTGTCCTGCCCTGCACTCGCTCTGTGAGTTCTTCTATCGCAGCAGCCATCTCTCTGCTGGCCTCCATTAAGGCCGAACCAATCTTACCCTCTCTGAATTTTTCCTTTGTGGCCTCATCCGGATGTCTGATAGATCGAGCCAAGTTTTCTATCCCATCGTAGGGACCCGTTATGTCTATCTCGTGAACGGGCTTACCAACAAACTTCCGCCTTACCCGATATACATAGTCCTTCAGGGACTCCAGATTATCCTGGATTCCATCTGCCAGCCTGCGCAGAACGGCCTCTTCGCAAAGGTAAGATCCAGCTATTTCCATCAGCACGGCGTAGTCCTTGATCTGACAAAGCTCCGCTGGCCGTTTTTCAAGAATGAATTCTTCCTGATCCAGGGCCTCGTTTTCCATTGTATGCTCCATTAGGACCTTTATCTATTATGCAAGGACCCGCGCCCATTTGTCCAAAAGACTGCGGGGAGAGAGTTGCCCAAGCCCATTTCTGCTCATAAAGCCATGTATGTCGTGCTCGTGGCCCGGCTGCCACCACAGCTCAAGCATCTTGACGGCGTCGCGGGAAAGCATCCATTTTTCCCCGAATAACTCTCTCAGATTATTCTCCATGGCTGCCACTGCCATCCACCCTAACACGTAATCAAGGCTGTAGAATTCAGGCATCAAATCAAACAGGCACGCTTCAGGTTGATAGTAAAATCCCGTGTGTTGCGCCATCAGTTCCGCGTATCTATTGCCGGCGGTGAGATCCCCGGTGCCAAATATCTCAAATTCAGACAGGAACCTTGCACCATATCTCCTGAATACCGCCAAGTCGCGTAGTACCTTGTGCCGATGAAGTATAGCCGCTATATCTTCATCGACACCCAGCCATTCCACCATAAATGGAACGGACATAGTTATGTCCTGGATTAGAAAGGCAAAAGCCTCACTCAGGGCATTACCCAAGGAAATCTCGCGGCTTGCAAATGATAGGTCTGCGGATATATTGGCTGAGAATAGCCCATGACCCAGCTCATGGCCAAGGCTTTCCAGATCCAGCCATCCACCCTGAGGTTTTACCATCACATAGATCTCTTCAGGAACAGATAGGACGAAACAGATGGCCTGCGGGCTTTTCTCAGGCGATGTGTCAAGCTCCAGGGTTATATGCGAATTATGCTCCAGGTCTATACCCCAATTAAAGAAAAATTCCACAAGGCTTTTAAGGGCCTCTGGTGGATATAGATCATCAAATTCGCTCAGGCTTAATATATTGATACAGTCAAACCTGGTCAAATCGGTCAGCCTTGCACGGAACCTACGCTCCACCCATTCTCCCATCAGCTTGAAATAGAGCTCTTTTGTTTCATCAAGAATACCTTGAACCTGTTGGTAGTATCGAGCGTAGTCAACCTCTTTCTTGCTCTGGCAATATTCGATATAGCCCTCAAAACCAAACGTGTCCCTTAATGTCTCGATTAATACCTCCCAAAAACTCAATGCAAATGGCCTTAGAAATTTACACAAGGG
>CAZAKC010000101.1:0-6562 GCA_964485655.1 uncultured Desulfobacteraceae bacterium | reverse complement strand
GGCAGTTTAGCTGGATACAGATATGAAAGAGGAGAAATGCCAATCCCGATATGGTTAAACAAATCAAAAACTTCTCTTTCTTGGATATCAAGAGTGTCTGCGACTATGCGTGCCGGTTTAAGATGAGGCCTGAGGACTATGAACCAATTGAGGAAAAGGAAGAAAAAGGATGGAACCTGGGTCCTGGCAAGGAAGAGGAAGAAAAACCAGCATTCATCCAATAGTTGCATTGAGCAGTGATCCGGGAGGACTAATATAATGAAAGACAGGACATATTTAATCAGCAACATTCTGGCCATAGTTGCGCTACTAATTTTGTTGGCCACTTATACGCTCAAACCACTGTTTGCGTATCACGACCCAACCCTCAGTAAGGATGAGCAAAAGGAGGAGCTTGAAGAAAACAGGTCTTTTCAGCCCGCTTCGTTTCTTGTCCCTAAAGGGACTCGGACTGTTCAGCCGCCAAAATATCTCAGACCATATATGGGAGACAGGATATGGGTGTATCACCCCAAGGGGCTTTGGGCCTACCTGATTGGATACAGGACCATGCCCATATGGAGGGTCTCTCTTGAGGCGCCGCAGTATCCAAAAGCTGCATTCCCCCAGGGGATCCCTGTGTATTTTCATCTCACCGACTGGACGGGGAAAACCAGAGAAATGAATACCATCAACCATTTTATTGGGATGCTTCCCATGGAGGCCGGAGCCGTCTTCTTGCGCAAGACAATACCATTTCTTTATCTGGCCTTCTTCATCATGCTCATTGTATACCTGTTTTATAATGGGCCATTGTGGTGGGCGTTGGCCCTTATCCCCGCGCTTATGCCCTGGTATTTTCTGGCCGCATATGCCAAATGGCTGTACTGGTTCGGTCATCATCTGCAGCCATGGGGCATGTTCAAGGTGAAACCATTTATGCCTACAGTGATTGGAGATGGAAAGGTGGCCCAATTCACGACTCATTCCTATCCTGCCATAGGTTTCTATTTTCTTTTGGTCTCCTTCGTCCTGCTCATGATCTCCATTATTGTACGACGAAAGGCCTTAAAGGAGGTGCACACACATCGCCAGACATGAAACTTCTGAAAGGAATATTTGCCCTTGGGCTTTCACTTCTCTGCCTGTGCCCTCCGGCATTTGGTGCCGCGAGGGCCAATTCTCTTCAGGCCCTTATTGACAGGACACCGGCAGGCGGAGTGGTACCCCTGCAGCCTGGTGTCTACCGAGGCCGCATAGTCATCAGCAAACCTGTTATCCTTGACGGGAAGGGGAAGGTTACCATTGATGGCCAGGGCAAGGGGACCGTCATTGTGATAAAAGCTGACGGAGTGGTTCTGCGCAACCTAAACATTACTAACTCGGGTATCAACCGTGACCAACTGGACGCAGGCATTCACGTGCGTTCTTCAAGAAACAAGATAATCAATAACAGGATCTTCAACACGTTATTTGGGATTGATCTCCAGGAAGCACACAATAATATTATTATCGGAAATGACATAAGCTCAAAAAACTTTTCTCTGGGACTCAGGGGAGATGGTGTGCGCATCTTTGCCAGTCACCGCAACATATTTCGCAACAACAAGATTCATGACTCAAGGGACATGGTCGTGTGGTACTCCAATGACAATATAATTGAGGGAAATGAAGGATGGAATGACAGGTACTCATTGCATTTCATGTATTCCGGCGGCAACACGGTAAAGAAAAACACCTATCACGACAATACTGTTGGCATTTTCCTCATGTATAGTAGGGATATTGTTGTAGAACAAAATTCCGTCGAACATTCCCTTGGAGGAACCGGGGTTGGCATTGGGTTTAAAGAGGCAGACAATATAACCTTGCTTAACAACAAAATCGTTTATTGCACCGATGGGCTATATTTTGATCTCTCCCCCTTCCAGCCGGATAAGTATAATTTCATAAAGGCAAATGTTATTGCTTACAATATCATTGGAGTGGATTTCAACTCTACTCTGGCTCGCAATGTATTTAAGGGCAACGCCTTTATTGACAATCTCCAGACGCTGAGAGTGAGGGGCAATGGAGTTGCCTCGAAAAATGTTTGGGAAGGAAATTATTATAGTGACTATCGAGGATTTGATCGGGACGGAGATGGATATGGTGATCGCCCATACAAAGACGAGGTCTACTTTGATACTCTCTGGATGAACAACGACTGGATGCTCATGTTCTCGGGCTCCCCTGTATTCAGCCTCCTCAATCTTCTGGCGAAACTGATACCCATTTCAAAGCCACTTTTGCTTATGACCGATCTCAAGCCGGTCTTTTCGCCGAGGGCCTCTGTGCTGTTCTCAGAACAAAATCTTCGATATATTCCGCCAAAAATAAATGTCGAGGAGGAAAGTAGTGGCGGGGAAGAAGCACCTCCTCCGTGGTTGGCTGCTCAGCAAGAAGGAGAAGGAGAAGAACAAAAGAAAGAAGAAAAGAAGGCAATAAAGAATCTCCAGAAAATGGAAAAAAATCCCAACTTCAACAGGTACTTTTTAGAACAATGATAACGATCACGGGTCTAAGAAAGAAATTCGGGAAGATGACAGTGCTCGATGATATCAGTCTGGTAATTGACCAGGGTGACCGTGTTGCCTTGGTGGGGCCTAATGGTGCTGGCAAGACCACATTAATTCGTACTATCCTGGGCGAGTATGTGTTTGAAGGGGAACTGACCGTTTTTGGAAAGAACCCCCGATACGAGAGGGTCCAGATCCTGGACAGGATCGGCTATGTACCTCAAATGCCCCCGCCCATACAGATGACTGTGGGTGAGCTGATCACCTTCACCGCAGGAATTTGCAAGAGCTGTACCCCACAGGATATATACCAACAAGCCGAAGAACTGGGGCTTGATGTGAAGAGTAACATGAAAAAACCATTCCAGAAATTGAGTGGCGGAATGAAGCAGAAGATGCTCATTTCACTGGCGCTGGCAAGAAAACCCGACATACTCATAATGGACGAGCCGGCTGCAAACCTGGACCCCCAGGCCAGGCAGATATTTTTCATGCAGTTGATACGGGCAATGGGACATACCACAATGCTGCTGAGCAGTCACAGAGTGGATGAAATTGTCAACCTTATCAGCAGAGTCATAGAAATGGATTACGGGAAAGTCGTCCGTGACGAGCAAATCGAGCGCTCAGAGTTGGCGGATAAGGTTATAGCCTGCCGGGTGGTGTTGTCGGAGAGCTATGAGCCTGCGATCAAGCTGCTGAGGGATTGGAAATTCGAAAATGTCAATGGAGGGCTTGAATTCACTGGCCGGTTTATTGGGACAGAACGGTTCCGGTTTCTGGCTGCAATATCACACTTTGCAGGGCATATAGAGAAGTTGGATATGGGCTGACATCTCGGTCAGGCCCCTTTATCTTTCAGAACAGTCAATAAGGAACGAATCCAAAATGAACACCCTTTTTCACGTTGCTATGGCTGATTTCAGAGAGGCCGTGCACAGCAAACTGCTTCTCATGTTCTGTCTGGTATTTGGCGGGGCGGTGGTACTGCTTTTCGTTCTTGGCATCACGGAATCCGCAGTTCTAGGTTTTACCGGATTGAGCAGATTATTAATCACCTATATCCAGCTATGTGTAGCTATCCTCCCTATCCTGATACTCATTTCCACTGTACGGAGCTTTGTGGGAGATAAAGAATCCAATATCCTTGAATACTTCCTTTCCATGCCCATATCATTGGGATCCTACTTCTGGGGCAAGATAGTGTCTAGGTTCCTTTTGATATTCCTGCCCATAAGTGCGGCCTTGCTGGGCGCTATCATCTGGGGAATGTTCAAGCACCTCCCCATTCCATGGCATATAGCAGGATACTACTCAATCCTGCTTGCCACCCTTTCGTGGTGTTTTCTTGGCTTGGGAATGCTTATCTCAACACTCGTGAGGAAGCTGGAATGGGGCCTCGGGCTTTCGGTGCTGGTGTGGCTTATACTTTTGCTATTTACCGACGCTATCCTTATAGGGCTGATGCTTCAACAGCGCGTTGATGAAAGCGTGATTGTGGGGATCTCATTGCTCAACCCGGTGATGACCTTCCGTACAGGCGCAGTGCTCTTGTTTGATCCGGAACTTACATCCATAGGGCCTGCTTCATATGTGATACTGGATCATATGGGTCATAATGGGTTCCTTGCTTTTACAATATGTTACCCATTGTTTCTGGGAACCCTGTTTTCGGTACTCGGATTTTTCCGGTTCAAGAGGGGCGATCTGGTTTAGGAGGAGGCATGAACATGGGGACTAATCACGGGAAAATTCTGGCACCACTGGCAGCGGGCGTTTTCATCGTGGCTATTGCGCTCCAATCCCACGCCCTTCAACTCAGCCTCAAAAAAAAGATGGAGGGCAAAACTTCTTACATCCCCATTACAAAGAAAGACCGCTGTCCTGTATGCGGCATGTTTCTGTACCCTTATCCCAAATGGATCACCCAAATTCAATTCAAGGATGGATCTCATTACAGCTTCGACGGTATGAAGGACCTGTGCAAATTCTACTTTGATCCGCACAGGTATGATCCCACTAAGAACAGAAGAGATATTAAGACCATACTGGTCCGAGATTACTATACACTGAAATTCATAAGATATGATCAAGCATACTACGTGATCGGGAGTGACATCTTGGGGCCAATGGGCCACGAACTCATACCTTTTGCCACTCAAAGGGAGGCAAAGACGTTTTTAAAGGACCATCATGGCTCCAGAATACTACGTTTTAACCAGATCACCCCGGAGCTTTTGCGCAAGCTTGACAGGGGGGAAATAGAATAAGGGTAAAGTCGCGGTGCGCATATGAGACGTTGCACATGGCTAGCATTAGTTGTCTTGGGTTTTTGCCTGGCTTGCGGTCTGGAATACTGGGACTTGCAGACGAGGCTCCAGAGGGCCCGATGTGAATTAAGGACGAGGCGAAAGTTTCAGAAGGCCGTGGGACTGCCTAATCTAGCTATTACTACAGCGGCAAGATATCTGAGGCATTATTCCATATCGGTGCTTGCAACACCTTTTCAGGACTACCCGGCAAGTATGGATCATTTTCCTGCTGGTTTTGCCTTTGCCGCACCCGACTATGTTGGCACACCATCTTCTGTTGTTGTGGGGCCACAGGGCCTGATTAGGAACATTGAACAATGAGCCGTGGATCTTGGTTTGAACTGCAGAAAAGCATCATTGATTACAGCGTGCAGGCGCTGTTCAGGAGATGGTCAAAGAATCTTCTCATAGTTATCGTCTTTGTATTTTTGGTATTCTCTGTCTCCTCAATTCTCTTCGTTGTGGGTTCTCTCACAAAGGAGATGATGCTTACCAGCAATGACCTTCCTGATATTACGGTGCAAAAAATAATAGGAGGCCGTCAGACAAATATACAGGCATCCTATATACCCGAGCTTGAGAAGATACCTGGAGTGGAAGCCGTAGAACCAAGGGTTTGGGGCTACTTTTACCTCTCTTCTCTTCGTGCCAATTTTACTATTTATGGGATGGATCTAGATCAGCTTACCACAAAGGATTACAAGCAGATTGTAGACTGGAAACCTTTTCCTCCAGGGGAAGCAAAAAATCCTGCCTTTCGAATGATCGTGGGCCAGGGAGTGTACAATCTGCTCAAGAGGATTGGAATGGAAAAGACCTACTTGTTCTATAAGCCCAAATGGGGCAAGCCAATCCCTTTTGATATAATTGGTACATTTACCACTGCAAGCCAGCTCCAATCAAACGATCTGATGGTGCTCCAAACAGAGGGCGCCAGGCGCGTGCTGGAATTGCCTCCCGGTGAGTTTACTGATCTTGCTGTATATGTCCCCAACCCAAGCGAGGTCCAGACTATCGCTTTTAAAATTCACAGCTATTTTCCTGACCTCAGAACCGTCACTAAGGAACAGATAAAAAGAACTTATCGTTCAGCCTTTGGATGGAGAAGCGCCTTTGTTCTTTCAAGCCTGCTGGTGGCGGTACTCGCCTTTCTGATCATGCTGTGGGATAAGGCTACAGGCCTATCTCCTGAAGAAAGGAGAGAAATTGGCATCCTGAAAGCTCTAGGCTGGGACACCCATCTTGTTTTATCTGCCAAGATGTGGGAAGCACTCATAATGGCGGGGATAAGCACTCTGACAGGTATACTGGCCGCTTACGGATATGTCTATTGGTTAAGGGCACCGGGGCTTCGTCAGATATTTATCGGCTGGTCCACCATCTATCCCCCGTTCAAGCTCATCCCCAGGGTGGATCCAAAGTTGCTGATACTAATTGTGATCTTTTCTGTTGTGCCATACGTAGCTGTTACTATTATCCCGTCCTGGAAGGCGGCCTCAACAGATCCTGATGTGATAATTCGTAATGTCTGAGGATACTGTGGAAAACATTGTTGTAAAGACCGTGGGCGTAACAAAAATTTACAATCAGGGAAAACCCAATGAGGTTGAAGCAGTGAGGGATGTATCCCTTGAAGTCTATCGCGGAACTCTTGTAGTTCTGAAGGGTCCAAGCGGCTCGGGTAAGACTACCCTGCTGTCATTGATAGGATGC
>CAZAKC010000100.1:0-6664 GCA_964485655.1 uncultured Desulfobacteraceae bacterium | reverse complement strand
AGTGACATAGTTGTTCGTCCCATGAATTACCCGAAAGCAAAGCGCTCCTGCCTGCTGCAGGCAGGCGGGCAACTTGCTGATGGAGAGAGGAGAAACAGATGGTAGCAAAGCGAAAGACAAGGACCATGAAGGACAAGAAATATCCGCCAACAAGGGAGTTTGCAAAGAATGCAGCGGTGAGCAGCATGCGGCAGTATCGGGAGCTGTACAAGCGATCCATGGAAGACCCAGAGGGTTTTTGGGCAGAAATGGCCGCCTCCCTTACCTGGTTTAGGAAGTGGAAGAAGGTGCTGGACTATGATTTTGACAAACCACTCATCAGGTGGTTTCAGGGCGGGAAATTGAACGCATCTTTCAATTGTCTGGATCGGCATCTGGATTCATGGAGAAAGAATAAGGCAGCCATTATTTGGATAGGTGATGAGCCCGGAACAGAAAGGATTTTCACTTATCAGATGCTATTGAATGAGGTATGCCGTTTTGCCAATGTCCTCAGAAAAAAAGGGATTCGAAAAGGTGACCGCGTCTCCATATATCTCCCCATGATCCCTGAACTCCCCATAGCAATGCTTGCATGCGCGCGGATTGGGGCAATACACAGTGTTGTGTTTGCTGGCTTCAGCCCTGAGTCATTGGCAAATAGGATTCAGGACTGTGGAGCGAAAGTTCTCATCACTGCTGACGGTGGATACAGGGGCGGAAGGATCATCCCCCTTAAAGAAAACGCAGACAAGGCACTGGCTCAATGCCCGGAAGTGAAGATCTGCATAGTTGTAAAGAGAACAGGCCAAGACGTTCCGTTTTCCCCTGACAGAGATTCTTGGTGGCATGAGGAAATGGCAAGGCCCGATATAAGTGCCTATTGCAAGCCAGCAATGATTGATGCTGAAGACCCTCTTTTTATCCTCTATACCAGTGGCTCTACGGGTAAACCAAAAGGGGTGCTCCATAGCACTGGTGGTTACCTCACCTATGTCAACCAGACCTTTACATGGATCTTCGATATAAAAGATGACGATACCTATTGGTGCACGGCCGATATTGGCTGGATAACGGGGCACAGTTATATCGTCTATGGCCCATTATGTTCAGGAGCCACATCAGTAATGTTTGAAGGGGTTCCCACCTACCCTGATCCCGGCCGTTTCTGGCAGATAGTTCAGGATCACCGGGTAAGCATATTCTATACTGCACCAACCGCCCTTCGTGCCCTTGCCAGACATGGTAATCAGTGGCCTGCCAAGTATGATCTTTCCAGTCTCAGGCTACTAGGCAGTGTAGGAGAAGTTCTCAACCCCGAGGCATGGAAATGGTACTACGAGAAAATAGGGAAAAAACGATGCCCTATTGTGGACACATGGTGGCAGACAGAGACCGGCGGCATAATGCTCTCTATTCTTCCAGGAGCAATCCCCTGTAAACCAGGCTCTGCTGGTGTTCCTTTTCCTGGTGTTGCCCCCTTGATCATCAATGATGAGGGTAAACGTTGCAAGAGGGGTGAGGATGGATATCTTGTAATTACCAAGCCGTGGCCTTCAATGATGAGAAGTGTGTTCGGCGACCCAAATAGATTCAAACAGACCTATTTCAGTAGATTTCCAGGCGTTTATTTTACAGGTGACGGTGCAAAGAAAGACAAGGACGGCCATTTCTGGCTCATGGGCAGGGTCGATGATGTGATTAATGTTTCGGGTCATAGGCTTGGGACTGCTGAAATCGAAAGCGCCCTCGTATCACATTCCGATGTGGCTGAAGCGGCAGTTGTGGGATATCCTCATGAAATTAAAGGGGAGGGAATTTATGCCTTCGTAGTGCTAAATGAGGGCGTCGAACCCACAGAGCGATTGAGGAAGGCCCTGATAACCCATGTAAGAAAGGAAATAGGCCCTATCGCCACACCTGACAAAATCCAGTTTACAGACTCCCTCCCAAAGACCAGGAGCGGAAAGATAATGAGAAGGGTGCTGAGGAAGCTTGCTTCGGGCCAGACCGAAGATCTTGGTGATTTAAGCACCCTTGCTGACAAAACTGTTGTGGACAGGCTTATTTCTCAGCGCCCTGATGATGAGAAGTGTTAAGGGAGCATTTTAGCGGGAAAAGGTGGTGAAATAGATTTCATCACCTTTTTTCGTCGCTCGGGCCAGTTCCATATGCCTCAATGTCGCAAAATTTGTGCGAAATTCTTCCTCATTTATTCCTACCCCTCTGCATATCTCTTGGGCAGTTACTTCTCCTCTCTCTTTTATGAAATCCAATATCTTCTGTTGAATGGATGTGAGAGTCAGACTTGCTTTCGCCTCTTTCTTGGCTGTGTATACAGCCCAGGGATCGCATACTTTAGGCGCTGCTTTTATGTCTAGGTAGCAGTCCTCACATAATGTCTGGCCAGCATGCTCATATTTTTCGTCCGGTTCAATACTTGCTCCGCATTTCTCACACTGCATAGCACCTCACCTCCTCTGGTATGAGACGATGCTTAGCCTCAATATCTCCAAACCTCTCTAAAATATTTAATCACTTCCACAGGAATTTCAATTTACATTGAAATCCCTACTCGGATACATTGCTTTTTTCTTCTAGGGTGCAGTATTATCAGCAATCATTTGCAAGCGGAGGTATTCATGAGCACTAAAACCATAAAGACCACCTGCGTTATATGCCAGGCCGGATGCGGCATCCTAGTTCATGTCAGAGATTCAAAACCTTATAAGATTGAAGGAGACCCTGATAGCCCTGTAAACAGGGGATGGATCTGCTCCAAGGCAAAAGCAGCTATCGAATACCTGGATCATCCTGACCGGCTGACTAGGCCCTTAAAAAGGGCCGGAGAAAAGGGAAGTGGTCGGTGGAAGGAGATAAGCTGGGACGAGGCCCTTGATACCATTGCCGAGAATTTTCAAAAAGCAAAAGATACTTGGGGACCTGAAAGTATCATTTTTATGCGCGGATCTTTTAAGGGCGGATACGACGGCACCTTCCTGGCACGCTTTGCCAATGTGTTGGGCGCACCAAACATCGCCTCAATGGCGCCTGTGTGTTATGTGCCAAGGGTATATGGCAGTGTGTTCACCCATGGGTACAACCCGGTTCCAGATTACGAATACCCTCCTGGATGTGTAGTAGTGTGGGGAGCCAACCTTCGTGCCACCAGGATAGGTGAGTACCATAAAACCTCTGATGCTCTAAATCGTGGCGCAAAGCTGATTGTGGTGGATCCCAGGAGATTTGATATTGGATTTGACGCAGATATCTGGGTGCAGCCAAGGCCTGGCACCGACCTTGCCCTTGCGCTAGGTCTAATAAATGTCATTATTGCTGATAATCTCTATGATAAAGAGTTTGTGGATAAATGGTGTGTCGGATTTCAAGAACTAGCCAACCATGTCTCTGAATATACGCCAGAAAAAGTAGAGGATATAACCTGGGTTCCTGCAGAAATGATTCGGGCAGTGGCCAGGCTTTACTCCGAGTCCAGGCCTTCAGTAATTCAGGCGGGAAATGCGATCGACCATAATTTGAATAATTTTCAAACCGCCAGGGCTCTGGCGATTATAAGGGCAATCTCTGGCAATCTGGGTATCCCGGGCGGTGAACTGCAATGCGCTCAGCCCCCAGTGCGGCCCACCCTTGGCTCGCCGGAATTGGATCTCAGGGATCAAATGCCGGCGCACCTCAGGGAAAAGCGGCTTGATGCAAACTCTGGGATGCTCCCAAACGTCTTTTATGCTCGCCCCCAGAGTATTGTTAAGGCTATTGTGGAAGGTGAACCATATCCGCTCAAACTGGGGTATGTGCAGGGGGGCGACATTCTTCTTACGTATCCTAATTCCCGGCGCGTGGCCAAGGCCCTTAAGACCCTTGAGTTCCTAGCAGTGGCCGACATGTTTATGAGCCCAACTGCTGCATTGGCTGACATTGTTCTCCCGGTGAGCACATTTCTGGAGTTTGACGCTGTCATTGCTCCCCCTTATTATCCGATCGCCCAAGTACAGCAAAAAACCACTGAGGTAGCTCAGTGCAAATCCGATTTTGAGATTGTGGGAGAGTTGGCCCGTAGGCTCGGGTTGGATCGGTTTTTCTGGGATAGCCACGAGCAGTGGCTTGACTTTATCTTGGAGCCTTCGGGTTTGACCTTTGAGGAATTCAGGCGCGTGGCAGTCCTCGAAGGGGCTAAACTGTACCGCAATCATCTAAAACATGGATTTGACACGCCCTCACGCAAAGTGGAGCTTTACAGCGAAAGGCTTGCAGGGTGGGGATTTGATCCTATACCTGCGTATAAGGAGCTACCCACAACACCTTACAGCGAGCCGAATCTGTCACAAAAGTACCCCCTTATCTTCACCTCGTGGAAGGTAGAGCAGTTCCGCCATACCAGTGGTAGGCAGATACCATCCCTGCGACGCGTACAACCTGAGCCGGAGGTATGGATTCATCCTGACACAGCCACGAAGTACGATATCCGCGAAGCAGACACTGTGCTCATTGAGACGCCCAACGGACAAATAAGACAAAAAGCCCGGCTCACTACGCAAATCCATCCCAACGTAGTGGGCGTTGACTATGGATGGTGGTTTCCTGAAAAAGGACCGCAAGGCCGGTACGGGTGGGACGAGTCCAATATAAATATTCTCACATCTGACCAAGACACGCCAGGTAAGGAACTCGGCACCCCGAACCTCAGAGGCCTAGCTTGCAGCATAAGGAAGGTTTAAAGCCCCTTTATTTGAGCCGTTTGAACTACCTTGCCCCCACTAACTTCGTCCACAACACGGCGGACATCAACGAGGCATCACCTCCTGTTAGGATTCTTATTGACACAGTCACAATTGCCTGATGCCTTTTCTCTCATGATCCTTTCCATAATTAAGGATCTTCCCTTTTCAATAACCTCGTTACGTATGTCTTCATCCGTGTAGCCGAAACAATAACAAATCTTTTCTGCCATAATATTGAATCTCCTTTGCCTTCTGTATCAGATCTGTCAATAGCGTTGACCTCTTATGACCCGACCGGTCCTGAATTGCATCCTCATGTGGCCCCGGAGCACTCAACGGTTGGCTTAGGCTCAGCATTTTTTGGGGCTTTCATCTCGTGAGAATGTTCGAATGCCTCTTTTTGCCTGCTGAACCTCCTTGCTGCTATTTTCCACAGTGGCCTGATGGATACAACGATAAGGAATACTGTGCCACCAATCTGCACCCATTCTGGGACAAGCTCTGCTGCCTTACCTATGCTGGCGTATGGCGATATGCTCAAGAGCTTATACACATAGTCCAAGGCCAGACCTAGCACCAGGCTCATTGTCGCCAGCATGCCGAGGTAGATGGCCATAGCCCTCTTACCCAGGACAGACAACAACACAGTGAGGGAGGTAACATTTGTGGCAGGCCCTGCCAACAAGAACACAAGAGCTGCACCCGGACTCACACCTTTCAGTATCATTGCTGCAGCTATGGGAGTGGAGGCAGTGGCACATATATAAATGGGGATACCAATGACCAGCATTATGAGCATAGAATAGATCCCTCCTCCAAGGTACCTCTCGGCAAGTCCCTGAGGAATCAGGCTCATAATCAACCCGGCAAGCAACAGCCCCAAGAAAAACCATCCCACTATATCGGCCCACACATCAGTAAAGGCGTACCTGATCCCTACCCTAATCTTGTCGTAAAAGCTGTGATGATGAAGGTGAACTGCAGGATCACAATCAACCCCGTCGCAACACGCGTCCACGGGGCAGGAAAGATCAGGAATAACTTGCTCCTTTGGGGTCTTTTTCTGGAAGAGATTTTCCGTAACACCTGCGAAAATGGCAGTGATAAAAGCGGCGACCGGTCTTGCTATGGTCATTATTGGATCAAGGAGGGCGTAACTAATCGCTATGGAATCCACACCAGATTCCGGTGTAGAGATCAGGAATGCAGTAGTAGCCCCGCTATTTGCCCCTTGTTTTCTTAGAGACACCGCCGCAGGCAGCACTCCGCAGGAACAAAGGGGTATGGGTATGCCTAGTAGCGCGCTTTTGAGCACTGATTTTACAGGGCCATTAGACAGGTGCCTTGCCACCGTGTTAGGGCTCAAAAATACACGCAGTATGCCACTTACCAGAAGCCCAAAAATGATATACACAGATGAGTCAAGCAGGAGATTCCAGGCTGCCAGCAAGACATGAGCAATGAAATTTACAGTTGAAGCCAACACCAGCTACTCCCTGATATGGTCCAGCCCTACCTTAAGGATCTTTGATACGTGCTCATCGTCTAGACTGTAGTATAGAATTTGGCCGTCTCTTCGTGATCTTACAAGCGCTAGATCTTTGAGCCGCCGTAGATGATGAGACACCGCCGACTCAGTCAGCCCAAGGAATGCTGCCAAGTCACACACGCACATCTCGCCTCCAGCCAAGGCCATCACCATCTTGAGTCGCGTTGGGTCACCCAAGGCCTTATAAGTTAGCGCAAGCCTTTCAGCCTCCCGTTGCGAAATGGCCTCATCTCTTGCCCTAGCCACCCGCTCAAGGTGGACGACCCTGACATCGCAAGTTTCTGCCTTTTGTCGTTCTTTTAGTTTCTTAGGTTGCATTGTTCGTAAACCATTCAATATTTGAATATATGTTCAAATATAAAAGCCAGTTGGCCCTGTGTCAAGGAAAAAATATTAT
>CAZAKC010000099.1:0-6679 GCA_964485655.1 uncultured Desulfobacteraceae bacterium | reverse complement strand
TCCACGTCCTCATCCAGCCCATAGCCCATCTTCATACCTTTGGCAGCCTCCACAAACCGACTCTTCAGCTCATCGTAGATATCCCCTACCACCACAACATTGTCCACTCCCAGACACCTCTGTCCGCTCATCCCGAAACAGGCCCTCAATAGCCATTGTACGCCACTGTCAAGGTCAGCATCCGGCATCACCACAAGGTAATTCTTGCCATTGCCGTTGATAGAGGAGGTCTTTTTCAATTGCCCGCACAGGGCAAAAAGCTCATGTCCTGCCTTGTTTGAGCCTATAAAACCCACCCCCTTAATCTCTGGCTGGGAAAGTATGTATTTGTTTATCTGACGGCCGCCGTAGACCAGATTGATAACTCCCGAGGGGAATCCTGTCTCCTGGGCAACCTCGCAAATGGTTTGAGATGCCACGGGATCCTGGCTGCTGGGACTGACCACCACGGTGCACCCGGCCGCTAGCGCATAGGGCACAAATGATGACCATGCATGCATTGGAATATTGCCGGGGGTTATAATAAGAAAAGCGCCCAGAGGCTCCCAGACGAGATACTCGTCTATACCGTTGGCCAGTTGATCAAGGTGCTCATTGCGCCGCACCAGCCCATAGAGGGCAGAACAGGCTGACTCAATGTTTTCAATAACGCGCCTCACTGAACCAATGGACTCCCCGATCGTTCTTCCATGGTCCTGGGTCAATATTCGGGTCATTTTGTCAAAATGCTCTTCGAACTTTGCCCTCATATCGAAGAGCATTCTGGCTCGCTCCCGCATTGGAACATCCCGCCAAGTGGCGAATGCCTCATGTGCGGCCTCCACAGCAGCGCGGGCCTCGGCCTCTGTAGCCACAGGGAACTGTGCTATCACTTCATCTGTCGCAGGATTGGTGTCCTCCTTGATCTCATTGGACTCAGAGTCTATCCACTCCCCATTTATGAACAGTTTCAGTTTTCCGTAATGCTTCTTTACTTCAGGTAATAGTCCCATATATCATCTCCCTTAATGTAATTTTGTAATTTCCTCCCGACCTGTCCAAAATCGGGACTTGATTTGAAGCATCTGTGAATTCATTTATATCCTAAGCCTAAAGCCTCAGGCCTCCTGCCTAATATTCCTATACCGCGAGATACATCTCACATACCTCATCGGTCAGATCCTCCATCCTGCTCTCATGACATACCCTTCCATGGTCAACAATAAACACCCTGTCGCAGATCCTTCTTGCGAAATTAAGATTCTGCTCTGCAAGCAGGACAGTAACGCTGCTCTTTTTTAATCTTGTGATGGTATTCGCCAGTTGATCAACTATAACCGGCGCAAGACCCTCCGAAGGTTCATCAAGAATAATCATCTCAGGATTTCCCATAAGGGTTCTGGCAATGGTCAGCATCTGCTGCTCCCCTCCGCTTATCTGGCCACCCAAGTGATTGCTGACAGCAGCAAGGTTGGGGAAAAGCTCAAAAAGCCGCTCAGGGGTCCAGGGCTCATACCCTTCCCTCGGGGGCCTTTTACCCACCTCTAAATTTTCCATTACCGTGAGCCCAGTGAAAATCCTGCGATCTTCAGGCACAAAGCCAAGGCCCAACGCGCAAATCTTATACGGGGGTGCACCGGTTATCTCGTGGCCTTTGAACTGGATCGTCCCGCTCTTGGGAACCACAAGACCTATTATGGTCTTAAATGTGGTGCTCTTCCCCACACCGTTTCTACCCAACAATACCGCCACCTCGCCCCTCGACATCTCAAGGGACATATCGAAAAGAATCTGTGCTTTCCCATAGAAGGTATTAACTTTATTGAGGTTCAGAATCTGCCGGTCTTCTTTTTCTTCCATAGCGCTTTAGTATCTGTTTTGCAGGGCCATTAGCTGGCCACTGCACAAGATCCCAAGTATATTTGTTTCACTTCCTCGTTGTCGCGCACTTCACTGGGTGTGCCCTTGGCAATTAGTTTTCCGTAGTTCAATACAATTATAGAGTCCGCGTGGGCGAAGACCACATCCATGTCATGCTCAGTAAACAGCACACCGATGTTCCGATCTCTTACAATCTTTGCAGTCAGTTCCATCAGCCGCAGGCGCTCCTTTACCCCCATGCCCGCAGTTGGCTCATCCATGAGAAGCAGTTTTGGGTTGTTAGCTAGGGCGATTGCCAATTCAACCCTTTTAAGATCTCCATAGGCAAGAATTCCGCAGGGCCTGTCCCACTGATCCGCAACACCTACCAGCTTCAGCAGATCCATGGCCTCATCATTGTACAGGCCTGAGGTTTTCCTTGTCATGCAGTTAAGCCTTCGGTGCCTTGATACGAGTACCATCTGGACGTTTTCCAACACAGTCATTGAAGGAAATGTGGAGGTGACCTGGAACGTCCTACCCACACCGAGTCTCCAGACCTGTCGCGGCTTCATACCTGTGGTGTCTTTGCCCAGAATTCTGATAGTCCCCCTGTCAGGCTTTAATTGGCCGTTTATCAGGTTAAAACAGGTGGACTTTCCCGCACCATTAGGTCCAATCATCGCAAGGAGATGGCCTTCCTGAAGCTCAAAGCTCACCCCATCTACGGCAGTTACTCCTCCAAACGATTTGTATAGTTCCCTTACTTCTAGGAGTTTGCTCATCTGGGACCATCTCCGTTGATCATTTTCTACCCGAAAAGACCCCCTCAAACCTCTTGCTGAAGTACCCCGCAATGCCCTGTGGAAAGGCCATCACTAAAAAGATATAGATACTGCCCAAAATCAGTCGCCAGAAATGCACTCTTGAGATCTTGTCTTCCAACCAGATAAATGCAGTGGCTCCTGCAACAGGCCCCGAAAGTGAGTGAATTCCTCCGAGCAACACACTGAGCAAGATGTCAAACGACCTTGATATTGACATCTCTGTGGGGAATACGCTTCCTTTAGAGAACACGTATATCCCGCCAGCAAGCCCTGCAAACACCCCTGCCATGGCAAAGGAAAACCATTGCTGACGCTTGACATTAATGCCTATGGATTCTGCCCTCAAATGGGAATCCCTGCACGCCCTCATGGTGTAACCAAAAGGGGTAAAGAGCAGGTACCTCAAGAGCAATATCCCACCAATACTAATTACAATGGTCAAATAATAGAAGACCATCTCATTGCTTGCCCACTTTGAAGGCCAGATGCCCAGGATTCCGTCATCTCCTCCTGTGAAACCACTCCATTGGAACACTATTGACCAGCATATCTGGGCAAAGGCAAGAGTCAGCATCGCAAGGTACACCCCCGATAGCCGGACACAGAACCATCCTATGATAAGCGCAAGCAAGCCCATACACAGGGGTGCCAGAAGTATTGCCAGTTCCATCGGCGAGTGAACGTAGTGTACTAAGAGGGCTGCCGCATAAGCCCCCCCTCCAAAGAACGCGGCATGGCCAAAGGAAACCATTCCTCCTGGACCCATCATAAAAAATAGGCTCATGCACGCCAGAGCAAATATTGCTATTTCGCCAAAAAGGACAAGTTGGAAACTACCTGCGAAAAATGGCAGGGCAACTAAGACAAGCAACACACCCAAACCTATCAGTTTCAGTTTGAAAGGTGCCGGGCGCAAGGGAGATTCTACCAGTTCGGCGGGGAGATGTTCTTCTGCTTCGGGTTTACCCAGCAGACCGTAAGGCCTTATGATCAGCACCACTGCCATAACCAGAAACATCATGACCAGGGTACTCTGGGGAAGCACCAGGACCCCGAAGGAAGACAGCTCACCAATAAGCACCGAGGCCAAGAAGGCCCCGCCAATGCTTCCCATCCCGCCCACTACTACAATAACAAATGCAGCGGCGATCACATTGAGGTCCATAAGTAAATCCGCCCCGCCTTTGGGAAGCTGGATAGCACCACCCAGGCCTGCCAGGCATGAGCCCAGAAAAAAAACGCTTGTGAAGAGCCACTTTTGATTAACCCCCAAGGCGGCCAACATATCACGGTCCTCTGTTGCAGCCCTGATCAATATCCCCCACCTCGTTTTATTCAGCAAAAACCATAATCCCAGAAGAATGACGGGGGCTATCAGGATCAAGGCAATGTCATATTGCGGGATTAATGCGCCCATGATGTTGAAGCTACCATCCAGACCAGGCGCCCTAGGGCCTATCTTGTCCTCAGCTCCGAACAGCCATAACGACAGGTCAGCAATGACCAGAAGCACAGCAAAAGTCGCCATGAGCATAAAAAGCTCGGGGGCCTTATAGAGCCTTCTCAACAGCGCAATTTCGATTATGGCCCCTAACAGCCCCACAGCCAGTGCCGCAATAACAATGCTGGACCAGAACGTAAATACGCCCTTTGGCAGGAAAGACACCACAAAATATGCCACGTAGGCCCCCACCATATAGAAGGACCCATGGGCCATATTCACTACCCTACTAACCCCAAATATCAGGGACAGGCCGGCTGCTACGAAAAACAGCGAGGCTGCATCAGATAATCCGGTAAGAAACTGAACGATGAATGGTCCCAATGTGTATCCCGATCAAAACTACAGGGCAGGGCCCTCTCCCTGCCCTTCTTATCAATTAATCCTGTGGCCTCAGCTTCCTTACCTCTTCATCACTGGGGAGGAAATTTTTTCCATCCATGTACTTCCAGTTAACCATCACGCCTTTGCCGTTTCTCAGCGCAGTGTAACCCACGAAGGCTCCCATGGTGGACTGGTGGTCGATCTTTCTGAACGTAACCGGACCAAAGGGGCACTCAAATGTCAATCCTTCCATGGCATCCACCATCTTTTCGGTGTCTGTGCAGCCTGCCTTCTTAAGCATATTAGCAACAGCCCACATCATGCTATAGCCAACCACAGAACCTGTCCTTGGATAATCATGGTACTTTGCCTCATAGGCCTTGAGGAATTTGGTATGGGCGGGTGTCTTGATGTCGTACCACGGATAACCTGTCACAAGCCAGCCCACCGGGGCCTCGCCTTTCAGGGGATCCAGATACTCCGGCTCACCTGTAAGCAGACTTACTATGAAACGCCCCTTGAAAAATCCGCGAAGCTTACCTTCCCTGACAAACTTTGCCAGGTCACTACCGAAAGTGACGTTATAGACGGCTTGCGGGTTGGCACGGGACAGAGCTTCGATCTCAGAACCCGCATTAATCTTAAAAAGGGCAGGCCACTGCTCGGCAACAAATTTCACGTTAGGATTTTTTCCCTTCAGTACCTTCTCGAAAGACTTAACTGCGTCCTTGCCATATGCATAATTTGGCGCAATCGTCGCCCAACGTGTGGCGGGATTCTTGGCAGCTTCCGTGGCCAGCATGGCCGCTTGCATATAAGTTGAAGGCCTCAACCTAAAGGTGTAACGGTTGCCCTTTGCCCATACAAGGGCGTCGGAAAGGGGCTCTGCTGCAAGATAAAACACCCTGTTCCTCTTGGCGAAATCCGTAAGGGCCAGTCCAACGTGGCTGAAAAATGAGCCCATCAGTAATACCACCTTATCCCGGCGGACCAACTCCTCGGCAATCTTTACTGCGTTGCCGGGTTTGCCAGCATCGTCGCGGGAGATGACTTCAATCTTTTTCCCGAGAACCCCACCAGAGTTATTGATCTCCTGCAAGGCTAACTGCCATCCGTTGCGGTAGGGAATAGTAAAATTGGTAAGCTTGCTATATGTGTTAATTTCTCCCAACTTAATGGTCCCTCCCGCCTGAGCAGCAACAGGGAAGGCCACAAAACCAATTAAACACACAAAAATAAGCCCCATCACAAATCCATACTTCTTCATCTTCACCCCTCCTAAATTAAGTGTTGAAATATTGGAGTCTTTAATTAACCCCTCTCCTTGAAATATCCTGCAAGACCTTAAGGCCTTCCAGCACATGTTCCTCTGTTAGTTGTGCTGCCTTCTCTCTCTGTCCTTTCTTTATAGCATCCACAATTGCCTTATGGTACTTATAAGACCTCTGCAGATGTGACCTCTCTGCCAAAGATCGATAGCTGTAACGCTTCACCTGGTTGTGAAGCGTTGCTGCCATTTTCTTCAGTCTCCCGTGATCAGCCGCGTCTAACATCAAGTCGTGAAATTGTTCATTAAGGGCCTGGTATCGCGTTATATCAGGAGGGTCCTGCTCAATGCATTGTTTCATATTGGACACAATGTGCTCGAGTTTGCTGATGAGGCTATCGTTGAGTCGGTCAAAAGCCAGCCTTGTTCCAAGCCCATAAAGGGCCGTCTTGAGGGTATAAATTTCCCAGATGTCCTTTTCTTCAATTTCCGTGACGAAGGCCCCTTTATTGGGTATCCTCGTAATGAGGCCCTCGGCTTCCAGGATCTTGAGTGCTTCGCGGATAGGAGGCCGGCTTACTCCCAAGGATTCAGCCAGGTCTTGCTCCTTGATCTGCTGGCCGGGCTTTAGCTTACCCGTAACAATTCGCTGCTCCAGGTACTTCTTCACACCGTCAGCAATGGATTCTATCTTTAGCACGCTCATGGAGGACCTGTCTACTGTCTATTGTCTACACTTTTTCTTTTTATCAGTTCCCCTTCCTCAGGTCAAGGGCAAAATACCCCAAGGGAGATTGAAAATCCCAAAAGGAATATCTTGATATATCCAGCCATATTGACTAGCCTTTAAGATTCTCTCAAGATAAGCTGATAGCTGATAGCTGATAGCTGATAGCTGATAGCTGATAGCTGATAGCTGAT
>CAZAKC010000098.1:0-6686 GCA_964485655.1 uncultured Desulfobacteraceae bacterium | reverse complement strand
AACGCCGGCCTGTCACGCCGGAGGTCGCGAGTTCGAGTCTCGTCGTCCCCGCCATCACTGATTAAACGGCCTGTTACACTTGCCCGATAGCAGGGTGTAACAGGCTTAGTTATTAGCCGGCATCTTTGCATCCGGTTGTACAAGAAAAGAAGCACATTGAAATCAACGAACAATTTTACTTGACAAAATAACCGGCCGTTTGTAGAGAAGTAATAATTGAGCAGCATTTGAAGAAGGTATGAAGATGCGCAACAATCAATCCGGGCGAGACTTTTACTTTTATTTTTATTTTAGCGCAGGTGGAGGTCTGCCCATGGGTTGATTAGTACCTGGAACAAAAAAGCAAGAAAAAGG
Source organism: uncultured Desulfobacteraceae bacterium (assembly GCA_964485655.1). Lineage (GTDB taxonomy): Bacteria > Desulfobacterota > DSM-4660 > Desulfatiglandales > Desulfatiglandaceae > B111-G9. The sequence goes on along the minus strand of CAZAKC010000098.1, from coordinate 6,332 downwards.
CCGTGGGCAGACCAAAAAGCCCACGGCCTTTTTTTGTGTCCCCTGCTAATAAGGAAAGCCATACTAGAACAGCCTGACGTCTGGCAAAATGCCTTCTGCTCAGTAGACGGGAAGCGGCGCAATACCCTGGCAGGATGCTTGAGAATGAGGAATTAAATGTAGAACACTCACAAAAGGAGGGATTCAAATGCTTGGTAAGAGGATACGAATGGAGAGAGTCATGGACCGCAATACCCGCAAGGCAGTCATTGTACCACTGACCCACGGGGTAGGTATGGGCCCGATTCAAGGGATAAAAGACATTAGGAATAGTGTTGATACCATGGCCTTAGCCGGGGCCAATTCAGTAATTCTTCATAAGGGCATTGTGCCGGCTGCTCACAGGGGGGCTGGCAAAGATATTGGCCTTATTATCCACTTAACTGGTGCCGCCGCTGATGGCAGCCAAATACTTGTCACCGATGTAGAGGAAGCTGTGGCCATTGGCGCCGATGCCGTATCAGTAAGGATAGAAATAGGCGGCAAAGATGAAAAGGCCATGTTGAGACTTCTTGGGCAGGTGGGCCGGGATGCATGGCGCTGGGGCATGCCGCTATTTGCCCTGATGCACCCAGTAGAACGCAAAGGGAAACAATCTGATATCAAGGAGCTAATGAGGGCAGCTAGGATTGGGGCCGAACTGGGGGCTGATGTAGTCAGAGTACCGTATAGTGGCTCGGTAGAGAGCTTTAAGGAGGTTGTCTCTGCATGCCCTGTGCCCCTCCTCGCCCTTGGTGGAGAAAAAAAGGCAAAGGAGAAGGATGTACTTGAGATGGTCCGTGGCGTGATGGATGCAGGGGCAAGTGGTGTCTCAATGGGGCGTAACGTCTTCCAATACAAAAAACCCGGTAACATGATAAAGGCAGTCAGCCAGATTGTGCACAAGAACTACAAGGTGGAAACTGCCTTAAGGGTGCTTGAAGACAGTCTCATCTCTAGCCCGATTTTCGCCACCTCTACGCCTATTTGGTGATGAAACAAGGAAATAAAACTCTTTAAACATGTTGTTTTTTCGCTAATTTTTTATATTTTTCCTTTTTATTTCGAAAAACTAATTGACTTTCTAAATAACTGCTATATTATATTAATGTTTGATGCTGGGAACAGCTCAATATATTGGTTTGGTTTTGGGGAGTTGACCCATTCGCAAGAAGTGGCAGCCTCAAGTGTCGAACCAGGAAATTCTTGGAGAAAGGAGGTTGTCACCATGGCTAATGGAATCGTTAAGTGGTTTAGCGACCAAAAGGGATACGGATTCATCCAGCGGGAAGACGGTTCGGATGTATTTGTACATCATTCCGGAATTAACGGAATGGGTTTCAAGTCCCTTAGAGAAGGCGATCAGGTGAGCTTTGATGTTGAGCAGGGCCGCAAGGGTCTTGCAGCCGTCAATGTAACCGTTCTATAAGAGTCACCAGCTCTCACACAAGGCCACATCTTGTACCATATTACAGGATGTGGCTTTTTTATTATCGTGGCTAGGCGGTTAAATATCAATTGAATATTCCTACAGCCTTAGCCTTGCTAGCCCAGTCTTCTGCAACATGTACTTGTCATAGGTCTCATCATCCATTTCAAAACGTGGTTTCAAGAACTCCTCTACCAAAGGTCCGGCAGTGTATACGGCCTTGGGGGCTTGTGAAAGCACCGCTTGTTCAATCAGGTCTGCTATGAGCCCAGGCCCAGGCAGGGTTAGCTCGGAAAATATACGGCCCATGGCCGCTCCCAATGATTGCTGAACTGGCTCGTAGTCCTTTGCAGTATGTTGGATCAAATTGCTTGTCATCCTGTTCGCCACTTCATTGAATTCAGTTGCAATTGCCCCTGGCCTGATAATCACCACTCGTATGCCAAAAGGTCTTACCTCAGCCCTGAGGGCATCACTTATCGCCTCAACCGCATGTTTGGTGGCCGCATACACACCGCTCATGGGAAAAGCAAACTTTCCGGCTATAGAACTCAGGTTAACAATCGTGCCGAATCTCTGCTTTCGCATGCCCGCCAGGCATGCCTGGGTTATCCTGATGAGAGAAAATAGGTTAACCTCAAAGAGCCGCTTTATACCATGGAGGGGAACATTTTCCAGCGCACCCCTGATACTGTATCCTGCATTGTTCACTAGGGCCGTCACAGGCTGGGAGCGCTCCAGGATATATTTGCACAGGGCTTCCACTTCATCGGGACGGGATAGATCAGCTTTCTTTGGAATGACTCCCTCAAAGTGAGAAGAAAGCTCGGCTACGCGATCCATTCTCCTAGCAACACCAATTACTCTATATCCCCTTTTTGCAAGCCTGATGACCGTCTCCCTACCTATGCCGCTGCTTGCCCCTGTGACCAGGGCTGTGGGTTTGAGTCCTCCCATTTATTTCTCCTTTCCTTCTTTTTTCCCATCCAGCGCCCGTATGCCGGCGCGGACCACAGCCTCGTCAGGGAATTCAACCCCGACCTGTAAAGGTCTGGCACGGTCCCCGGCAAGGTAAAGGGTCTGGGTCGGAAACGCAAATTCAATGCCCTCTTCACTAAATCTCCTGAAAACCTCCTTGTTGAATCTTTCCGTGAAATCAAGGTATGCCCAATAGTCTGGTGGGTGATACCAGTAAATCACCAGTATGTTCAACGAATCCGGGTTAAACTCGTTAAAAAATACCCGTGGTGGGAAATCCGGATGCATCCCTTCGTGATTGTCAAGTATATGTTTTATGATCTCCACAGCCCGGTCAATCTTTTCAGGGGGAGTGTCGTAGGTAATTGTTATATTTGCCACACGCCTGATATATGGCCTTTTGCCTATATTTCTAATGAGCTTATTGGCCAGTTCACCGTTCGGTATGGTAACAAGATGGCCGTCTAAAGTTCTGACCTTGGTAGAACGAAGCCCTACCTCCTCCACCGAACCATCCTGTCCATCCACAACAATGCGGTCCCCCATTTCAAACGGCTTGTCCACAAAGAGTACCACTGAACCAAAGAAATTCTTGACCGTGTCCTGGGCTGCCAGGGCGAGGGCCAGGCCGCCGATTCCAAGTCCAGCGATAATGGAGGTAATAGGCTTTTCACTAACAATCTGTGCAATCTGGACGAGGACAAGTATGACCACTGTGACACGCAGGCTCTTCCTAATGATGGGTACCAGCATATCGTCAAGTTTGGTCTCTGTCCTGCCAGCCATTCGGCTGAACCATGTAGTGGGTATATCTACCAACCAGTAAAGGAAGTAACCGATTCCCACACTGAGCAAGATAGCACTAAGGGTGTCAGAGGCATCAGCCACCCGACCCTTCAAACTGAGTATAGCCAGCCCTGAAGAGATTCCCGCAGCGGTTAGTAAGAACACCACCCCCTTGCTCACCGCTTTCAAAGTGGTGGCCATGATGGCCCGATTGGCAGCATCGAATCTCTTTGCCAGGCGTAGCAGAAATACTTTGATGATCTTACCCAGCAGGAGGGAGACTAGGATTATGGCAAACAGTGTCAATAATCTCCACACACTGTTACCCATGATTTCGTATTGGAATATATTGGCCATACTCCCCCTTGAAACTCTCCCAACATCAATTCAGGTCCAGGCGCCAACTTGATTCTTATAGTCCAAAACCCTTATGTGGTAAAGACAAAAGCATATCACGGCGTTGTTGCTCCATGCCTTATCTGAGGCCCAGCAGGAACAACCATCCTGCGAAGCTCAGACCAGAGAACAGCGTTGAAACAGAAATGCTGGTGCTGGCCAGGTCCTGGTCTCCTCCCAGCTCCCCAGCCATGATGTATGTTACAGTGGCCGTTGGCGAGGCCAATAAAATTATTGCCGGCAAAATCAGAGCATTGCTCAGCGCCAAGGATCGATAGAGAATAACTCCTATCCCGGGAACAAGTACGAGCTTGAATCCAGTAGACAATAGTGCTGTGTGCAACTGCCCCCATGACGAGCCTAAAGAAAGACTTGCTCCTATTAATAAAAGTGCCACAGGCAGGGCCATCCCACTCAATATTTTCAATATATTGTCGGCCATTACAGGTAGATCAATACCAGCAACAGAGACAAAAATCCCCGCAAAGCAAGCTAATATGATTGGATTTAGAAATAAGCTGTGGACAAAGTACCCAATATCCCACCTTTTCCCTCTTCTTCCTGAACCCAGTTGCAGAGCCATAATAGCAAGAAAGTTTTGGACCAATATAAGGAAAGAGGCAAGAAGTCCCGCTCTCCTGAAACCCTCAGCACCAAGGGCGTAGAAGGCAACCGCCAACCCCATATATCCCAGGTTTCCATGGATCGATGCCTGGACAAATGTCCCAAGCCGTCTGCCAGCTATGTTTTTAACCTTGGCTAACCCAAGACAGAGGAAAAAAACCACAATGGGAGGGATCAACAAGCCAACCAGGACCGATGCATCAAAGTATTGGTGAAAAGGCGCCTTCGATATCTCTCTAAAAAGCAGGGAGGGTATCGCAATGTAAAAGACAACTCTGTTGATAGGAGTGAGAACATCGGCAGAGATAAGACCCCACTTCCTCGCAAAGATCCCCAAAAAAATTACCGCAAACAGAGAGAGAATGGTATTTACAACGGGCAGCACAAAGAACAGATCCTATGTCTTTGTTCTCTTGAGCATCTTGAGCTTTCGGATGATGTTGTCCTTGATCCAATGAGAGTCCCACCATTCCACAGGGTTGACAAAGATACCGTTGACCATCACACCGAAATGCAAATGATCTCCACCTGCAAGCCCTGTCTGATCCGTAATTCCTATAACCTGACCCTTAGAGACAAGTTCGCCTTCTTTTACCATTATCTCCCCTAAGTGAGAGTAGATTGAGGCCAGCCCCTGCCCATGGTCAATAACAACCGTCAGGCCATAAATTCCCATCCTGCCGGCAAAAATAACCTTGCCGTTATTAGCTGCCTGCACCTTTGAATTAGCCAGAGAGGCAAGGTCCACACCTAGGTGTGTTTGCTCGTCTATCTTTTTACCCTTGTAATAATAGATACGGTGATCCCCGAAACGCGCCATCGTGGCAGAATTCCTCAGACGTAGCCATGTACCATCCCACAATTGCTCCGGATCCGTCTTGTGCCTCATCATGTAAAATGCATGCCCGTTTTCCTTGCGCAGTTGTCTGTTTATTACCAGAAATTTCTCCAGGTCGGATAGGTTAGGTTGAAACTTATAAAAAGAAAAATATGGCAGAACCTTCTTCAAAAACCTGTCAGTGATGTTTATTCTCTCCGTCCTGAACCTTTTCTTTCTTATACGATAATAAAAGCCCGCCTTTGACTCATTGCCAGCCCTGTCCTTGCCCCACAAATAAAGTCTGGGCCTCTTTTTCACGTAATAAGGCACCGTAAAATAGCACACGTATGCTGTGTCCCCATACCCCTTTCCTGCCTTGTAGCCAGGGAAAAACAGCTCATCCACATATACGCCACTTTCTACCGTATCTAGCGAGGCCCGGTAGACAATAAATCCACAGCCACCCACTGTTATATAGTTCATCCGGCTTACCGGCCTGATAGATGGTGGAATCGTATCAACTACCATCTTTTTCTCGAGGACAGTTAGGTTTCCATCACCTCCGTTTCGCCGTGAATAATCCCGTACCTCCACCACCACTTTTATACCACCCTGGCCCAAATCAAGGGCAGAGGGGTCAAGGGTTATTTTCTTATCAAACTCATGCTTTCCCTCCTTGTTCAAAAGACCCCTGTAAGGGAACCTCTTGTGAAATATGCTTACCTTTCTCCCCTCCTGAAGCACTTGGACCTTCAAGGACTTCAAACCGCTTTTTAAGTCAGTGACTTTTACCTCAAATTCCTGTGGACCGTTGATGTATTGCGGAGAAGGCTCCAAAGAAGCGCTGGGCCTTTCACCTTCGAAAATAGCGACCAAAAACCACGCCAGCGCGGCCAGTACCAATACAATGACCGTTATCCCAAGTCCGAAGCTAAACTTTCTACCTCTGCCCATGCCCAGGCTGACCTCGTCATCCCCATTGAAATGTTAAACCCATTGGACTATCATCAAAGTGTCATCATAAGTCTGTGAACATAACAGGTAATTTTCACAAATTCAAATAATTTCATTCCATACTTAATAACTATCCAGGAGCTGATATACCATGGACAGGACTTACCACATTGGGGTGATCGGCGCAGGGGCCTGCGACACGCATGTCTATAGCCTTGCCAGGCAAATTGGATACTATATCGGGCAAAGCGGATGGATACTTGTTTGTGGAGGACTTGGTGGCGTAATGGAAGCTGCTTCAAGAGGATGTGTGGAAGCAGGAGGAAT
>CAZAKC010000097.1:5804-6956 GCA_964485655.1 uncultured Desulfobacteraceae bacterium | reverse complement strand
TCTTATGTTTTGTCCTCACAGCCTTTCAAGCAGATATTGATCTATCTGATGTATTACAAGGCCTAGTTCCTAACACACCTGGAGGAATGACATCTGCATTGACCATGGCAGCAATAATGGGGGGAGCGGTTCATATTACCATAATAGGGATGCATACCTATACAGTAAACGAAAAGCATTGGACGGCGCAGGACTTGGCTCTAGCCCGTTTTGATACTATTGTTTCAATGGGAGTGGCCTTCGGCATATATAGCCTGGCCATATACACGGTGGCAGCCGCTGTTTTGCATCCCAACAACATACAAATAAAGGGTGCCACAGATGCTGCTTTGGGTTTGGGTCCACTGTTAGGTAAAACGGCGATGTCCATATTTTTGATCGGGCTTTGGGGCGCAACCTTTTCCACCATTTCTCCCACGTTCCTGGCAGGAGCATACTTCATTTTTGACAAGTTGGGATGGCAGCGGTCCAAAATGAAAGGTCGATTTGAAGTGGTAATACTTTCAGGTGCATTGTTGAGCGCTATAGGGCCTTTCATAAAAGGGAGCTTTTTCCTTCTCCTGCCGGTAATGCTGGCCTTAGGACTTTGCGGCACCCCTTTGATTTTGGCCATTATTTTATACTTCTTGTCGTCTGAACATCACCGGGCTATGTACAAAAATTCTGCTGGGCTTTACATTATGGCAATACTGACCTTGATGGTGACAACCATCTTGGCCATTCGCTTTATCATACAAAAATTGGGGACCATAGGATGGCTTCTTTAGGCACCATTTCATCATCTCCCAACGACTTGGATAGGTTTCTAAACAAAAGGTCCATAATCATAGGGGAAGTGGGTTGCGGAAAGACATATTATACTGAACTAATACTAAAGAAGATCCTGGAATCAGGGCATAGCCCCGTTGCCGTCTTGGATATGGCACCTGAGTCCAAAAATGGGATAGGCGGGAAGATGAATATGGTAAGCCTAGAAGGTGTGCGCTATTATACCACGAGCATTCACGCGCCACGGCTGACGGGAAGATCGCCCCACGAAGTGGAACTGCTGGCCAAGGAGAATGCTTCCCGCATAGAGCAGCTATTTGATATTTTCCGGAATGATCCTGCTCGCACATTGTGCATAAATGACGTTAGCATATACCTGCAGGC
>CAZAKC010000097.1:0-5704 GCA_964485655.1 uncultured Desulfobacteraceae bacterium | reverse complement strand
ATTGGTATTTTGGGGGTTTTCCTATCTGCTCATCATGCACGCCCTAGAGGCCTTCACAATAAAGCCCCATATCCTGGACTATGCTTCAACCCAGAATCCTTATCTTTTCCTGAGAAATCTCGCTACGCTATTTGTCATGGTTGGACTCATAATGATGATATGGAGAAAAAACTCCGGTTTCATCGCACATGTAAAGAGAAACAGCGCAGACAGGCTATTAGTCGTCCTGCTGGCAACATTGTTACTCTCTGGCCTAGTCCTTGAGGGGGTAAAAATAACATCTGAGTCACGGTTCCAACAAATGGTTTCAGAATACTCTGACGAAGATGACCCAGATTCAATAAACGCCCTTGAGTTTTACTGGAGCAAGTATTATGGAGTTGTCCCCAAGAAATCTATCTCTGGAAATCCTGAGTCGCTTTTGGCCCGGGGTAAGGAACTCCATGAAACTAGCTGTGCCTCCTGCCACGCCAGGCCCCAATGGGCCTTTTTGGGATATGGCATGGCAAAAGGCCTGAGGCCAATAGCTGCACACCTGGATCAAGTACAAGCAAGCACTGGGCTATGGTATCTGCATTTTCTTGTTGCATTTATAGCCCTTGCACTTTTTCCTTTCACAAAGCTGTTTCATCTGCTTGTCAGTCCTGTAAGCCTGCTCACAAATTCAGTAATGGACGATGATCAATCAGACCCTGCCAATATCGCCACGCGCCAGGCAATGGAGCTTGATGCATGCACCCACTGCGGATTGTGTACGCAAATATGCGCTGTGCAAATGACATATTTTACCATCCCTAACGAGAATATCTTGCCCTCTGAGAAAATTGCGCATCTCAAGGGAGTAGCCGGGAAAAAAGAGCTTCCTCCCACCGAAGTCTCAGCGCTCTTGGAAGGTCTTTATCTCTGCACCAACTGCCACCAGTGCACTGACATCTGCCCTGTTGGAATCAATTTGCAGGCCATGTGGTTCAGAGTACGGGAGGCATATCTCCAAGAGGGCATCCCAGAGCCTTTGACACTCACCCCATTTTCATTTTTCAGGGGACTTAACGAGGATAAGATAGATGCTAATCTATTATATTTACCACTGCTAAATATTAGGAGTGCTATTGATTGTAGCTGTAACTCTGAGGGTACTGGCGAAACAGCCATTATCCTGAAGGACTTGAAGAAAAAAGGAAAGAGGGCGCTATTTGCCTCTGACAGAGGCCGATCCCTTTCTTATTGTTACACTTGCACCACATGCAGCTCGGCATGCCCTGTTGCTCGGGTGGTGGATGATGCCCCAAGAACCCTAGGTCTATTGCCTCATCAAATAATCAGGGCTGTCAATCTCGGACTCACAGACACAATATTTCGCTCTGAAATGTTATGGAGTTGCCTTGGCTGCTACATGTGCCAGGATGCATGCCCCCAGGGTGTACACGTGGCAGATATAATTTCCGAGCTCAAAATCCTGGCCTCTACACACGTTAAAAATTACATCTTAAATCACCAAGAGGATACCCAATGAGAAAAATTGCCATGCAGAGGTGCTGTACCACACCCGTGATGCTGCGGCAGTACGAAACTTCCACGGACGCAGTGCTCCGGGCGTTGGGGGCAGAACCTGTGGATCTGGAGGGCTTTGGTTGCTGTGGCTACCCGTTGAAAAACTTTAACCTCGAGGCGTATCTGTTCTCCTCTGCCAAAAACATGTCTCTTGCAGAGAAAGAGGGCCTTGATGTGTTGACCTTTTGCAACGGCTGTTACGGCAGTCTCAGGCGTGCAAAATTCTTTCTTCGGAAAAACGATGAACTACGCAATAGCGCCGATAAGAGCTTGACAGAGGCTGGTCTTAGCTACCGAGGTGGCCTAGAAGTCAAACACCTCTTGCACTTTCTATATCGCGATATCGGAAAGGATAGCATTAGGAAAAAGATAGATCACCCTTTTGACGGGTTGAACATAGCCACTCACTACGGATGCCAAATATTAAGACCTTGGGAAGAGGTCGGACTTAATGAGCAGCGATCACCAGTTTTTTTCGACGAACTTGTGGAGATAACAGGAGCGAAAAGTATCGAGTGGACCGCTAAATTTGACTGCTGTGGTGCCCCAGTGTGGGGGATCAACAATGAGCTTTCTCGGCTGCTGCTAGAAAAAAAGATTCTAAATGCATTGACTGCCGGGGCAGACCTTTTCTGTGTTGCATGTCCTTTTTGCCAGCTTCAATTCGGTCACATCCAACGACACCTCAAAGAAAAGGGTGAAATTGATGACACGCTCCCAAGCATTCTTTATACACAACTATTGGGTCTGGCTATGGGGTTAGATGAGAAAGTGTTAGGGATTACGAAAAATCGGATAGATGTGTCCTGGATAAGCTCTCGTTTCCAGCATGATGAGGGTGAGGCAGCTTGCGCTATGGGTCTATGAGACTTTCAGTATCTTCAGGGCTAAGGTATAAAGTCACTGACTTTTCCTCCCCTTGGGGGTTGGCGACATGCCCCAGATGAATTATTTTATATAATAGTTGGCATAGAAGAAGGGAGGTAAAAAGAAATGGCAGATTATGAAGGCCTTGTGGCAGTCAAGAAGGGAGGGCAAAAAGTGGAAGTGCTTATCAGGCCGAGTTCTGAGGGGATCCCAGGAGTCTCTGAGCGCATAAACCAGCAGGTGTGCCATTGTGCCGCTGATGGTTCGATGGTTAAAATTGAGGCAGTGGATGCAGCCGGCGCGGAAGTAGGTGACTGGGTCTTGGTGCACCGTGACACTGCGGCCCTAGTCCGCAATGCGGTTCTATTGGTTGGCATTCCACTGGCAGGAATAATAGTAGGTAGCATCGTTTCTTACTTTATGACAGCTCGATTCACTAGTCCAAACCCTGCGGGCATCATTGTAGGAGCAGCAATTGTCATCAGTTCGTTACTAACTGGTATACTTGGCTTTAAGCGGACATATCAGCCTGCAATACCAGTAATTATCAGGGTAATAAGGCGGGCATCAGAAATGGCTTTTTCTCAGGAGATTCAAGCTGGTCCGCAACAGGCTAGTCCCTGTGAGGCATGCAGGTTTACTTGCTAGTTACGGAATTCAAGTTGCAACATACTTTCATCTAGTGATATAGACTCATATTACTGACTTTAGTAATAAGAGGTCCCCTGTGGGTTTCCCATCAATAGACGAACCCAGAGTAGTCTCATGCCGGCCAAAAATTATACAGACCATTTCCTGTTCGCTTCTTCCTCAGAGCTGGGTAAATATAAGGCCGCCGTCTCTCTGCACTCACATTCAGAAAAATCAAAAGAAGGGCTAGGGTTTGTACCTCGCTATCTCCCTCAGATTCCTATACTTTCCACGTTTTATCGATTGGAGCAAAATCGGTATCTAACGAAAAATGGCATAGGCTTTGATTTTCAGAGAGCTTATTGGCTTCCACCCCTTTCGCCGAAAGCTGTCATCAAATCAGAACGGGAACGAATAGAAACCGAGTTGCAAATGCATCCCTTGATTTCTATCTCTGATCATGACCATATATCAATTGTGGATGGCTATGCACCTTCTGTTGAATGGTCTATAGCCATACACGGAATTCCACTCCACCTGGGCATTTATAATTTACCACTGAAATTCGTCAACGAAATCTCATCGAGACTTCTAGGTCAAACAGGTCAGATAGACCAATCTATAATATTTGAAATCCTATCCTGGCTTAACGAATACAAAGAAATCCTTATTGTTTTGAATCACCCATTTGCAGACATTGGGTCCCGGGGCACAGCACGAGTCAAGAAAGTTGTCCTCCACCTTTTGAAGAAAGCGCAAGGACTGATTCACGCCCTTGAAATTAACGGTTACAGGCCTTGGAGGGAAAATCTAGATGTTGCGTCCCTGGCCGAGGCCCTCGGTTTGGGCCTTATGGGGGGAGGCGACAGACACGGGTGCTCGCCGAACGCAATATTGAGCCTCTCAAATTCTACAACCCTATCCGAGTATGTTGAGGAGGTGAGATATCACAGGCAAGGATCAATACTCATTATGCCAGAGTACCTTGGTAATCTCGTGGTGCGAAAACTCCAGTCTGCTGTTGACTTTTTCAGATTATGTCCGGGCTATTGTGCTCCCAGTAGACACTGGACTGACAGGGTCTATTTCAAGGCCGGGGAAGAGGTTGCAAAACCTCTCTCCCATTATTGGACGCATATCCCCCTTTGGGTGAGATCAGCCACGTGGTTTCTGCAACTGCTAACAACTCGATGGATATGGTCGAGTATCCGAGCCCTCCTCAGTACAGGGCAACTCGGTTATTCGCCTCTCGCGCGTCACTCAACCAGGATTGATCTGTAGCTTTAGCTTATTTCTCACTATCCCAGGACAGCAGCCTTCGCTCTCCCTCAAGTTGCTTGATTCTTGTGATATCCTGACTTACCTCCAAGCAACCCCGATAATTTCCATCCTGGTCTCGAACTGCAAAATAGCGTATGTGAACAAACTTACCCCTAAGTTGAATCCAAAACTCTGCAACATCCTTCCTGCCTGCGCGGAATGATTCCAGAATTGACTCTACCAAGTGTAAGCTTTTGGGTGGATGGCAGTTCTGAACCTTGCGGCCAATAATCGCGGGACTTCGAGGAAAGATCCTTTCAGGTCCTTCGGAGTAAAACTGGACTGTGTCATTTTCATCCACAAACGTGAGATCCACTGGAAGATGGGTCACCATTAAGTTCAATTGTTCCAGGGACAATTGTCCTGTTTTTAGCTCAATCTTGCCCTGAGCAACCCCTCCATATGAGACTTCAGGTTCTTTATATCCTTCAGGCCACGGACCCTGGGGCTGGGTCAGAACATATCCCAGTTCGTCCTCGCCCTTGCGTACTTCGGCCCACTCTTGTTCAGATAGTGTATCCATAGCCAAAGGAAAAAGAACCTTTTCTTCCTTGTACACCATTTCGATTATGTCTCTGGCAAGCCCAGGGGCATTTGACAGAAATGAATCCCTGTCCCCTTTCTCAGCAGCCTTCGAGATAGCCTTTAGTTTCGCCCGGATCTGATCATGGAGCCCCCACATCACTTGTGATGGACCGGTTATTCCGTGGCGTTCCAGGAGCGGGAACAACTGATTCTCTTTTCGTTGGTAGTGGTTGTCCAGCCCCCTGAGCTGTTCCAAGATAACCAATGCTTCGCCAAGAGTTGCTTCCAGGTCACCCCCTGCTTCCAGCTTTCCTACAACCGAGCTGAGCTTGTTCGCCAAATCAGTTATAATCTTGTTTTCCACCAAATAAGTATGGACAGGGTGCCCAGGAGGGGCTTGCACTTCGGCGTGCTGGTCCAGGGCCTCGCGAAATGCTCCTACGTGAACATCACAGAGCCGTTGGACTTCAGACACTGGCATGCCTTCGCGTATCAGCTCCTCTTCCATGGCAGCTATCTCAGAGGCCTCCACATCCCTTACTGTGTCTGCGAACTGCTTGCGGGCAACGTCTAGGTCGCCACCATCATGTAAGAACTTAATAATCTGCTTCAGTGCTTCGATACGTTCCTTCATCATCGCCTCTGTATCCACAGGGCCTTCATGGATTCCAGGTTTCTTTCCCACCCTTTTTTCAATCTCCTTGGATATGTCCATCACCAATCTATCTACGTCCACACCAGCCATTGCTGCTGCTCTCTCCAGTGTAGCAACGCGCCCCAATGTGGCCCTCGCCACAGGATTTTTTAACAT
>CAZAKC010000096.1:0-7081 GCA_964485655.1 uncultured Desulfobacteraceae bacterium | reverse complement strand
GCTATGAGCTATCAGCTATGAGCTATCAGCCTCCCAGCATCCTAGCTTCCTTCGTCATTCATCATTCACCATTCAACATTCATAATTCATAATTGCTTTCTCCCCTCGTTGCCTTTTTCGCATGACAATAACCTCGCGGTATGGTAATTGCAAGCTTACAGAACTAATTTTGACACGGGAGGCCCTTACAGTAATTTCAATTTTATCAAAAGGAACAAGGTGTGCCATGGAAAGAAGGAAGATAGCTTGGAAAAGCGCTATAATAGCTGTTTTTTGCTTAACCCTCATGCTTTTGCTCGCTGGCTGCGCGAGTAAACAGGAAAAGGAGGCAAAACACCTCCAGCGCGCTCATAAATATCTTAAGGAGAAAAAGTACAAGTCCGCGGTCATAGAATTGCGCAATGTGGTTCAGTTAAACCCCAAGAATGACAGGGCTTACGTTGAACTGGGAGAGACGTATCTTAAGCTTGGCAAGGGCAGAGAGGCATTCCAGTCTTTTTCTAGAGCTGTTTCCGCCAACCCGAATAATCTTGAGGCCCAACTAAAAGTGGGTCAGATTCTTCTTCTGGCGAAAAAGACTGATGAGGCCCGTAAAAAGGCCGAGCTGATACTTCAAAAGCAGCCCAAGAATGTAGATGCCCTAAGCCTCATGGCAGGTGTGCTTGTCCAAGAAAAAAAGATAAATGATGCTATAAAACTGCTTAACAAGGTCATAGCCCTAAAGCCTGGACGCTTTCAGACCTATTTATCGCTCGGCAGACTCTATGGTCTCAGAAACGATTTTAAGAGTGCTAAAAAATATTTTGAAAAGGCCCTTTCATTGCAACCCTCTTCCCGCACCGCGAGTATGGAGCTTGCACGGCTTTACGCCAGACAGGGCAAATGGGCTAAGGCAGAATCAGTGCTCAAGGATATGGTTGAGCGAAGCAAGAATGACCCCAACACAATGTTCTTGCTAGCTAGATTTTATGAGCAAAGACATAAATGGAATAAAGCCGAGCAGACATATCTCAAGGCCATAGATACGGCCCCTAAGCAGGATGTTGGCCCCTTGATGAATCTTGCAAACTATTATGCCAGGAGGGAAAAATACGATAAGGCCCTCGAGACAATGAAGCAGGCGCTAAGTATTCGCAAGGATGATCCTGCCATACTATTGAGCATTGCTCGTCTTCACCTTCGGTTTGGAAAGCCACAGGATGCTGAATCCATTGTGGATCAAGTGCTAGAGAAGGACAAAGGGAACGTTGAGGCCAACTATCTCAAGGCAAGGCTTGAGCTGCGGGCAAGGCGATTTGATGACGCAATTGAAAGGCTTGATCTTGTAATAAGAGAAAAACCCGAATTCCCCCAGGGCTACTACTACAGGGCCATGGCCTATCTAGGCAAGGGTAACATAGAGCTGGCCAAGAAGGATCTGCTCAAAACTGTGGAGTTAGACAAGCGGGCGGTTAGGGCACGGCTCATACTCGCAGAATTCTACCTAAAACAAAGGGATGAAAATCTGGCCTCAGAGCAAATTGGCGCCTTGGTCAAACTGGCGCCCCAAGAGCCCGACGTATGGCTGCTAAAGGCTGGGCTTGATCTGCTCCGAAAGGATTTAAAGGGAGCGGAGGCCTCGGTTAAAAAGGCGATCAAGATAGCTCCCCGCCTTACGAGGGCCTATGTGAAGCTTGGGCTTATTTATAGCCTTGCTGGGAAGAAAGACCAGGCCATCAGCAGCTTCAAAAAGGCCCTTGAGATAAATCCAAAACAGGGAGATGCCTTGGCGTGGTTGGTACGAAGCTATGCAAGGAAAAAGCAATATAAGAAGGCATTGGAGATTTGCGAATCGCTGAGACCAAAGGTACAGGATAGCCCCACTCATACCGCATTGATCGATTATCTGGAGGGTAGGCTAGCGCTGGCGCAAAAAAGGCCTCATCAAGCAGAGATTCTGTTCAAAAGGGCGGTGAATGCCAATCCAAACATCCTTGGCCCCTACGTTGCTTTAGCGGGTATATATATAAAGGAAGGCAAGGTGGAGGAGGCCTTATTACAATACCAGGAGGCGGTCAAAAAGAATCCTAAATTTCTGGGTGGTTACATGGCCCTAGGCTTACTTTATGATCGCAAAGGAGATTGGAAAAAGGCCGAACAGTACTATAGGAAGGCGCTTGAAATCCAGCCTGACTTTGCCCCAGCAGCGAATAACCTTGCTTGGCTGCTGGCCGAGCACAATGGGAATATCGATGAGGCTTTAGACCTTGCGCGAACAGCGAAAGAAAAGATCTCTGACAACCCGGCGGTCATGGATACCCTGGGATGGATCTATTATTTGAAGGGTAGTTACCTCAATGCTATTTCTGAGCTACACGACGCCCTGGAAAAGGCGCCTGAGAATGCAGTGATCAACTACCACATGGGCATGGCATTGGCCAAGAATAAGGAGCCTGAAAAGGCAAAGCCGTATCTGGTTAAGGCCCTCAAGCTGAATCCAGATTTCAAAGGAGCCGCTGAGGCAAAGAAGATGCTAGCTGATCTGGAATAGCAATACTGGGAGGTTCGTGGTAGATTCGTTGATCCCTGGGCAGACTCCTCGGAAAGATAAATAAAGGGAAAGGTGAGATGAACGTTGAACGATTTTAGAATTACCAAGATATAACAAAGAAGTTCAAAAGCTAAAGGACCTTGCCTATCTGGGGCCTGTATTGTAATAAATGAAGAAGTGATCTTTTTGCCTTTAGCCTCTTACCCTTAGTGTTCCGCTCCGTGGGTGGCAGGGTCACGGCCGATAGCTGAAAGCTGATGGATCACTACTGATCGGGAGGGATGCGATGGCAGAACCTCGTGACAAGAAAACTATTCTGGTGATTGAAGATGATCAGGACGTGCTCACCATGCTGGTAAAACACCTGCAATTGCTCGGCTATAATGTTATTACGGCATCTGACGGCATGGAAGGGCTCAAGCTTCTTGAAGATTCTGAATTTGATCTGGTCATTACAGACATCGTGATGCCCTATGTGAGTGGATTGGGGGTGGTGTCAGCTTGCAAAACAAAGAAGGCCAATGTACCGGTGATAGCTATAACCGGCTACGGAAAAGAGCCCGAAGCTGCCGCTATGGAGAAAAAAGCGGATCTTGTGTTGTCAAAACCTGTAAGGATGGCAGTGCTTAATGCACATATAGAAAAGCTTTTGGGAGAGGGGGGAAGGTAGGAAGCTGGCAAGTTGCTGATGGCTGAAAGCCGACATCACTTTAGCTCACTTTGTTACCATGGTTAAGCTTTATGTTATAGATGGACCCAATAAAGGCCAGTCCTGGCAACTGGGCAAGGATATACTTTTCCTTGGCAGGGGCAGCACTAACGACATCCGGCTCAAGGATCCCTCTGTATCGAGTAGGCACCTGCGAATCCAGAGGAAAAATACCTCTCTTTTCATCGAGGATCTTCACAGCACAAACGGTACGTTTCTGAACGGACAGAGAATCAGTCCGGGCCAATTGGTGGAAGTCCAAGAGGGGGATCTGATCACGGTCGGTGGGACTCTCATTTCCCTGGATGCTGAGTTTACTCTGAGTGGCACACTTGTCCAAAGAATCTCCAGGGGGGTCAAGCAACTACAGAAAGTCGAGGAAGTAGTCCTGCCCAAGGACAGGCCTATGACGGCCATGAAGAACCTTGAGCTGATTTTCAAGGTATCCAATGCGTTAATGCAATCCTTTGATGTTCAGGAGATACTTGAAATCTTCATGGATGCGCTTTTTGATTGCCTCAAGCGCATAGAACGGGGGGCAATTTTATTGATAGAACGCGGTTCTAATGAGGTCAAAGAGATTATTGCTCGATCCCGAATCAATGGGGAAAGAAGGCATATTCGATACAGCAAGAGTATTGTCAATAAGGTCATAAGTGAAGGGCGACCCATAGTTTTGGCTGATACGGCCGTGGCAGATGATGCAGATCTTTCGGATAGTATCCGATCCATGAAGATAAGGTCGGTGATGTGTGTCCCGCTCATCAGTCGCTCGCATGTCAGGGGAGCTATCTATGTAGACTCACTGTCAGAGCCACATGGCTTCCGCAAAGACGACCTTCGACTTCTTATGGCCCTGGCTACGCCAGCGGCTATAGCTTTGGAAAATGCCCTCATTTATTCGGATCTTGAGAGGATGGTAGAGCGCAGGACGCAATCTCTCAAGGAGGCCGAGAACCGCTTGAGAAAGAGTGAAGCCAGGTTTCGTGCAATTTTCGACAACATGGAAAGTGGAGTAATCGTGTGTAAATCCGATGAACTCACAGGGGATTTCTCAATTATTGACATTAACCAGGCAGCAGAAAGGATTGATAAGGTAATAAAACGAGAGGCGATTGGGAAAAACCTGGGAGCGGTTTTCTCGGGCTTTGAACAAATTGGTATGGTTGATTTGCTGAAAGAAGTATTGGAGCAGGGCACGCCACGTCGATTGGCCGAGACATTTTACGAAGGAGAACGTTCCCGCGGTTGGAGAGAATTTGATATTCACCGCCTTCCCTCCGGCGAATTGGTGATTATTTATAGAGACATCACAGAGAAAAAGAGGGCTGAAGAAGAACAAAGAGTGCTTGAGCGTAAACTCATGCACTCGCAAAAACTCGAGTCAGTGGGACGACTTGCTGGGGGGGTTGCTCACAATTTCAGGAATATTCTGCAAGCCATTCTCGGAAATGCCGAGTATCTTCAGGTGGTTAAATCTGATGATGATGTTGTTAAAGAGACGGTGAGCAACATAAACAATTCCGTGGATAAGGGTGTGGACCTAATCCACAGCCTTCTGCATTTTTCCAGGCTCGGCGAAGATTTTGAGCCCACAGTGGTGGACCTTTCAGAGGTGATAAAGGACACCCATAGGATAATCGAGAGACTTTTTGACAAAAGGATCCTTATTACGATGGAGGTGCAGGAAAATCTCCTTATCAAGGGTAACAAGAGCTTGCTGAGCCAGGTTTTCATGAATCTATTTAATAATGCAAAAGACGCGATGCCCGAAGGAGGTAAGCTCACCATAAGGGCCAGAGCAACTCGGGACAGTGCGGTGATAGCTATCTCGGACACTGGGGTGGGCATGGAAAAAGAAGTCCTCGATAAGATATTTGATCCCTTTTTCACCCTTAAAGAGGTGGGTAAAGGCAGCGGACTGGGCCTGTCCACGGTCCACGGGATAGTGAAAGGGCATGGAGGAACGATTTCGGCCTCTTCTGAGCCTGGAAAGGGCAGCACCTTTACCCTGACTTTTCCCCTTTTCAAGGACCTGGTTGTAGATGGTGAGCTGAAAACTTTACCAGACGGGTTGAGGTTTGGTAAGGGCGAAAAGGTGCTTGTGGTGGACGACGAAGAAACTATTCTTAAGGCCCTGGTCTCAATGACAGAACGCCTTGGATATCGTGTAAGGGCGGCACAGAGCGGCAGGGAGGCAGTCGATATATACAGGGAGTGGAGCCCCCAGATAGTTCTTATGGACAGAAATATGCCCGGGATGGATGGTTTGACCTGTATGAGGGAAATTATCAAGATAGATCCTGAGGCCAGTGTGGTAATCATCTCTGGCTACGAGGAGTCAGGTAGCAACGGTATAGACGAAGATGCGAAACAAATGATCCGGGGCTACATGACCAAGCCCTGTGGTATCAAGGACCTCAGCACTCTAATAGCCGATGTACTCAGTGACAAACAGTAGTAATCTGGCTCTTTCCAATGCGCACTGGTGCGCTGGCTCGAAATCTCTATTAATTAGATTGACCTTTCGGTGCCCCCGGGCTCAAAAATATCGGAAACCACTAGGGACATGATATGCCGGAGCAAATAACAGTACTAATAATGGAAAATGACACTGAAGCTTCCTCCCGCCTTAAAGCTATCCTATCTTCTGTGCCCCCTTATGATCCAGTGGTGGTCTCCCCGGATATCTCCGTCCGACATGTTGAAGGCTATAGACCTGACATAGCAATTGTGGGGGGCTCCCTTGGGCTTATGGACTGTATGAAGTGTGTCCAGAAGCTAAAAATCGCTGACCCCGCACTGCCTATCTTAGTGTTTGTTGATGACAAGTCTCTGACAGGCGGGACGCTCAATGGTCCTTTTGAAGGCATTTTTTATGTTGAAACAGGGTTAAAACGCGACGAATTGAAGAAAGTATTGGAGGGTGCGCTTGATAAGAAGGCAGATATGCAGCCAGGGATTGATTTCCCAGTACTGATAGGAAACAGCTCCGAGATACAGAAAATTCGTGACAAAATTGAAAGGATAGCAAGCAAAGATATTACAGTCCTTATCACAGGGGAGAGCGGCACAGGCAAGGAGCTCATTGCACGGTCCATCCATTACCACTCGCAAAGAAAAAATGGGCCATTGTTGAAGATAACCTGTGGAGCGTTGCCTGATGACCTGTTGGAGAGTGAGGTTTTCGGGTTTCAGAGGGGGGCATTTACGGGGGCCCATAAGAATAAGCCCGGTCGCCTTGAGCTGGCCCATGGGGGTACCCTGTTCATAGATGAGATCGGAGATCTATCTCTTCAATTACAGGTCAAGTTTTTGCAGGTCCTCGAGGACAGGAGCTTTTCCCGCCTTGGGGGAGTTGAGGACAAGGTGGTGGATGCCAGGGTGATTGCCGCAACCAACACGGATCTGTGGAAGATGGTGCGGAAAGGGACGTTTCGCAAGGATCTATACTATAGGCTTAGTGTGGTAAATATCGAAGCCCCGCCACTTCGCAGAAGAAGAGAAGACATTCCCTTGCTGGTAGACTACTTTCTGAACAAATACTGTTATGAGCTCAAGAGGGAACCTCTGGAGATACCGCTTCATGTGCTAAGGGCCCTCAACCAATATGCATGGCCGGGAAATGTGAGGGAACTGGAAAATGTTGTGCGCCGGGCCATTGTTCTGAGGGAGTGGGATTTTATTTATAAGGAGTTGGATCTCGATCTTCACCTGGATGCAGAAGACGCAAATCTTGCTCTGGAAGGGGAGGGAGGGATCCCTGGGTGGATAGAGGGCAAGGTAAGGAGATACATGCGAGAGCAGGAGTTCTCACTAAAGGGTATAACCAAGCGGTATGT